>JAJSZB010000211.1:0-11922 GCA_050613715.1 Streptomyces sp. IBSBF 3018 | reverse complement strand
GGGGTCGGCGGCGGGCAGCAGGCGGAGGGCGTGTTCGTGGATCTCGGCGTCGTAGGGCGCGCGTTCGCCGTAGCGGAGGGCGTGGTCCGCGCCGGCCGAGGCGAGGACCGACTCGCGCAGGAGGACCTCCAGCCGGGACCGCCAGGCCAGTACGCCCGGCGCCTCGGAGGCCGGCAGCAGCGGGCCGCGGTAGAGCCGTACGGCCGTCGTGGTGTCGCCGCGTTCGAGCGCGCGCAGCACCCGTACGGCGTCGCACTCCACCGGCGCGGTCAGCTCGTAGCGGCGGGTGGCGACCGCGCCGTGCAACGCGCGCCGCAGATGGGAGACCTCCGCCTTGAACGTCGACGCGGTGACCGGCCGGTCGCCGTAGAGCGCGTCGCGCAGCCGCTCGGGCGAGAAGCCCTCCGGCTCCAGCGCGAGCAGCGTGAGGATCTCCAACTGCCGTGGCGGCAGGTGCAGTCGGGCGCCCGCGCGGGCCGCCGACGCGGCGCCGAGGCACGTCAGCTCCACGCGGTCGGGGTGGTCCGCGCGGTACCGGCCGCCCGGGCCGTGGCCGCCGTTCGGCAAATCCTCCCGGTAGGGCCGGTCCGGGCGGTCCTCCCGGTCCGCGCTGTCCGTCCGGTCCGGTGAGCCGGCGTCGCCCGTGCGGTACGGCGCCCGGGGCCGGGCCTCGCGCTCCAGGTCGCGCAGCCGCCCCTCGATCGCGGAGGTGAGGGTCCGTACGGTCGGCAGCGCCAGCGGATGCGAACGGTCCCAGGTGGTGGACAGGTCCAGCACCCCCAGCACCCGCCCGTCCGTACCGCGCACCGGTGCGCAGTAGCAGACCCACCCGTGCAGCGCGGCGACCAGGTGCTCGGCGGAGAAGACCGTGCTCGGGCGGCCGGTGCGCAGCGCGAGCGACAGCGCGTTGGTGCCCATCGCGCCCTCGTCCCAGCGGCCGCCGGGCGCGAAGTTGACCCGTTCGGCGCGGCGCCGCATCACCCGGCCGCCGCAGGTCCACACGATGGTGCCCGACTCGTCGGTCACCGCCGCCACGAACCCGGCGTCCTCGGTGATGCTGCGCAGTTCGTCGGCCAGGTCGACCACCGGGCGGTACAGCGGGGAACGGGTCCACGCGGGCTCCCGCCGGGCCGGCGGCGCGCTGCTCAGCCCGGGGTCCACGGTGGGCAGCGACCGCATCCAGGACTCGCTGACCTCGGCCCTGACCAGATCGGTCGGCGGCGGCACGACCGCCGCGGTCCGCAGCTGCGGCACCCGCAGCGCCCACTCCTGCTCCAGCGCCGCCCTGCGCTCCCTGAGCGCGCCCAGTGCTGCCATCGCCATCCCGACGCCATCCCGACTTCGTCGTCGCTCCAGGCCCCTGCCGTGCGGCCGCTTCAGCGGCTTCCCACATTGAAGGCACAATCCGGCGGCGCCGTCGAGGCTTTCGGCGCGGCTTCCTCCGGACGGGGCGCGCCGCCCTCCGCCGGGCTCCGCCGCGCTCGGCCGCGCCCCTGCGCGCCGGGCCCGGCCGCCCCCTACGCGCCGGGCGCGAAGAGCTGCCGGGCCGCGACCGCCGCGCCGCCGCGCAGCGGCAGCCGGCCGGCACCGCATCGGCCGCGAACTCCACGCCCGTTCCTCCGCGGCCGGCCCGGCCGTCCCCCTCACCACCCCGTCCGCCGACGGCTGCTCCGGCTGCTCCGGCGGGAAGAAGGTCGGCAACCCCGGCGGCAGCGGCAACTCCCTCACCTTCACCGGGATCTCCGCGCCGAGGGACGGCACGTACCTGCTGACCCTCGGCTATGCGGACGGCGACTCCAGCCGCACGCTGGTGGTCACCGTCGACGGCACGCCGCCGCGCGTCCCGGTGGCCGGCAGCAACGACAACGACTGGGGCCAAGCCCAGCACGTCACCGTCCTGGTGCGGCTGACGGCGGGCGCCAACACCGTCGCCTTCGGCAACCCGGACGACCACGCGCCGGACGTCGACCGGATCACCGTGTGAGAGGCCACCGGATCACCGCCCGACAGGCCGCGGAGGTACGTTCTTCCCGTTGATCACGGCCGCGGCGTGCGAACGGGCCCGGTGCCCGGGCGCACGCCGCGGCCGCGAACGCCCGACCCGACCGCACGCCCCCGGTCGTCCGGCACGGCGCCCGCCGCACCGGACCGATGGAAAGGACCCCGTATGCCCACCACCCCCGCGCGGATCGCCGCCCTGCGCGCGGCCGGCGCCGGCTTCGTCGTCGAACTGTGCGAACCGGTGCCCAGAGTCCTGCACTGGGGGGCCGACCTGGGCGAGCTGACCGAGGCCGACGCGGCGGCCCTGGCCCTGACCGCGGACGGCGCGGTCCTCGACAACGCCATCGACATCGTGCGGCGCTTCACCGTCTGGCCCACCGAGGCCGACGGCTGGCACGGCACGCCGGCCCACCAGGGCCACCGGGACGGCGGCGCGGCCGCGCCCCGCCCGCGACTGACCGGCTCCTCGGTGCGGCACGACCCCGCCGGCGGCGGCGAGCTGGTGCTGGACCTCACCGACGGGGCGACCGGCCTCGACCTGCGGCTGCGCTACACGATGGCGCCCTCGGGCGTGCTGAGCGCGCAGGCGTCGGTGTCCCGCCCCGCACCCGCCGGCTCCGGCCACGACGCCGCCGCCGGTCCCGGCCACGACGCTGCCGGCGCCGGCTCGGACGCCGACCCAGCGCCGTACGACCTCTCCCAGGTCACCACGCTGCTCCCGCTGCCGCGCCGGGCGAGCGAGATCCTGGACTTCACCGGCAAGTGGAGCCGCGAGCGCTCCCCGCAGCGCCGCCCCCTCGGCCACGGCGGCCACGTCCGCGAGGTGCGCCGCGGCAAGCCCGGTCTGGACTCGCCCTACCTGCTGGCCGTCGGCGAGCCCGGCTTCGGGTTCGGCGCAGGCGAGCTGTGGGCGGTGCACGTCGCGTGGAGCGGCGACCAGCGCTATCTGGCCGAGCAGCTGCCGGAGGGCGCCGGCGTGCACGCCGGGGTGCTCGGCGGCGGCGAACTGCTGCGGGCCGGCGAGATCCGGCTCGGGCCCGGCGAGACCTACCAGGCTCCGGTCTGCCACTTCGCCTGGTCCGGCCAGGGCCTCGACGGCCTCGCCGACCGCTTCCACACCCTGCTGCGGGCCAGGCCCACGCACCCGCGCACGCCCCGCCCGGTGATCCTCAACAGCTGGGAGGCGGTCTACTTCGACCACGACCTGGACCGCCTGCTGGCGCTGGTGAGCCGGGCCGCCGAGGTGGGCGTCGAGCGCTTCGTGCTGGACGACGGCTGGTTCGCCGGCCGCCGCGACGACCACGCCGGGCTCGGCGACTGGACGGTCGACCCGCAGGTCTGGCCGCGGGGGCTGACCCCGCTGGTGGACCATGTGCGCTCGCTCGGCATGGAGTTCGGCCTGTGGGTCGAGCCGGAGATGGTCAACCTGGACTCCGACCTGGCCCGCGCCCACCCCGACTGGGTGCTCGGCCCCTCGGTAGGCCTCGGCCCCTCCTCGCGCCACCAGTACGTGCTGGACCTGGCCAACCCCGGCGCGTGGGAGCATCTGCTGACCGCGCTGGACGCCCTTCTCACCACGTACGACATCGGCTACCTGAAGTGGGACCACAACAGGGAGCTGCACGAGGCCGTGCACGGGCCCGCCGACCGGCCCACCGCGCACGCCCAGGTCACCGCGCTCTACCGGTTGCTGGACACGCTCAAGGAGCGCCACCCCGGCCTGGAGATCGAGAGCTGCGCCAGCG
This sequence comes from Streptomyces sp. IBSBF 3018, assembly GCA_050613715.1. GTDB lineage: Bacteria > Actinomycetota > Actinomycetes > Streptomycetales > Streptomycetaceae > Actinacidiphila. Next base: position 8,176 of record JAJSZB010000211.1, on the reverse strand, counting down.
GCGGCGGCCGGGTCGACCTCGGCATCCTGTCGCGCACCGACCGGGTGTGGGCCTCGGACTGCAACGACCCGGTGGAACGCCAGCAGATCCAGCGCTGGACCGGCCAGCTGCTGCCGCCCGAGCTGTTCGGCTCGCACGTCGGGCCCTCGCCCGCGCACACCACCGACCGGCGCAGCACCGACCTGTTCCGGCTGACCACCGCGCTCTTCGGCCACCCCGGCATCGAGCAGGACATCACCGTCTGCGCTCCCGACGAGCTGGCCCGGCTCACCGCGTGGACCGCGCTCTACCGCGAGCTGCGCCCGCTGCTGCACACCGGCCGGGTGGTCAGGGCCGACCTCGGCGACGACGCGGTGCTGCTGCACGGCGTGGTGGCCCGCGACGGCGGCGCCGCGGTGTACTCCTGGGCGCGCGTGGCGACGTCCGCCGCGGCGCAGTCCGGCCGGGTCCGGCTGCCGGGACTCGCCCCGGAGGCCGCGTACGAGATCCGGGTGCGCACCGAGCTGGGGCTGCCGTCGCTGCACCAGTCGGCGGGCCCCGCGTGGTTCGAACGGGCCGTCGAGGGCTGGCTGCCGCTGCCCGGCGCGGTGCTCGCGGTCTCCGGCGTGCCCATGCCGACGCTCAACCCCGACCAGGCGCTGCTGCTGGAGGTCCGCAGGCGCGGCTGACGGGGCGGCAGGCCGACGGCCGCCCGGCGCCGCCGGGCGGCGTCACCAGCGCGGTGAACCGCCGCCGGTGAGGCGGGCCCAGACCGTCTTGCCGGCGGCACGCGGCGCCGAGTGCCCCCAGCCGTCGCTGAGTTCGGCGACGATGCGCAGGCCCCGGCCGGACTCGGCGAGCGGTCCCGGGTCGCCGACCGCCGGCAGCCGCGGGCTGGGGTCGGCGACCGCGCACACCACCGCGTCGTCGCTGCGCACCAGCGCGATCCACGCCGAGTCGGCGGGCGGGACCAGCGCGTGGGTCACCGCGTTGGCGACGAGTTCGGCGGCGACCGCGGTGGCGTCGTCCACCAGCTCGTCCATCCGCCACCCCGTCAGCGTGCTGCGCAGGAAGCCGCGGGCGCGGGTCACGCTGCCCGGCGTGGCGTCGAACCGCAGCGCCGCGAAGCCCTCGTGGGCCGCCGGGGGCCGCGCCCCGGCCCACACGCCGGGCCCGTCGCCCAGGATCGCCTCCAGCCAGGGGAGAGCGGCCGGCTCCCGTCCGGCGAGCGCCGACCGGCCCCGTCCATGACGGCCGGACGCGGTGTCGGACAGCTGCGCGGTCATGCGTTCACCCCTTCGAGCGTGCCGGTGCGCACGCATCGAGATCGATGTGGCACGGACAGTATCGTCGTCACCCCCGAAGTGATGCAATTGCATCGGGAATTGCATTCGCAAGTGCGCGAGGGGTACCAGTGTCCCTATCGTGGTCCCTGGTGCGTGAACGGACGCACGGTGCGGCCCAGTCCCAAAGGAGTGATGCACGTGCAGCAGTTCGAGAACGGCGTTCCGGCCGGCAGCCTGACCGGGGTGCGGTGGACCAAGAGCAGCCACAGCAACCAGAGCGGCAATTGCGTCGAGGTGGCCGCACTGCCCGACGGCAGCATCGCGGTGCGCAACTCCCGCGACCCCGAGGGTCCCGCCCTCGTGTACACCCGCGCCGAGATCACCGCGTTCGTCGCCGGCGCCCGGGACGGCGAATTCGACGCGTTCACGGCCTGACTTCGGTCAAACGCCGCCTTCGGGCGGCGTGAGCGGGCTCCCCGATGCAATACTGGCCTGTCCGGTATTCGTTTGGGAGCCCGTATGCCCGCATCGTTGCAGCCAGTGTCCCCGGTGCAACTCCTGGAACGCCGCCCCGACATGGGCGCCAAGGCCATGGCGCGCGTGCTCGGGAACTACCTGCGCGCCCTGCGCGAGAGCCGGGGCGTCACCCCGGCCACCGCGGGCCACCACATCAGGGCGCACACCTCCAAGATCAGCCGCATGGAGACCGCCCACGTCGCGCTCAAGTACCGCGACGTCGAAGACCTGTTGACGCTGTACGGCGTCCCGGAGCGGGAGCGCGCCGAGATCGGCGTCCTGGTCCAGCGCTCGGCCCAGCCCGACTGGTGGCAGCCCTACGGCGAGGTGGTGCCGGACTGGCTGCAGCAGCTGATCGGCCTGGAGCGCGACGCCCACGTCATCCGCACCTACGAGACGCAGTTCGTGCCCGGCCTGCTGCAGACCCCGGACTACGCGCGGGCGGTGGTGGTCAGCGGCCACCGGCTCGCGCCGGACCACGAGATCGAGCAGCGCGTCGCCCTCAGGCGCGAGCGGCAGCGCCGGATGAACGAGCCGGGTGCGCCCGTGCTGTGGGCGATCATCGACGAGGGCGTGCTGCACCGCCCGGTCGGCGGCAACGACGTGATGCGCGAGCAACTGCTGTTCCTCATCGAGACGTTGCGCCAGCCGGGGGTGCGCCTGCAGATCGCCTCCTACGAGGCGAGCGCCGCGGCCACTCCGGGCGCCGCCGTGACGTATCTGCGGTTCGCCCAGGGCTTCCTGCCGGACGTGGTGTACCTGGAGCACATGACCAGCGCGGTGTACCTCGACCGGCTGGAGGATCTCGACAAGTACCGTGCCGCGCTGGACGAGTTGAGCGCCCGCGCGGCCACGCCGGCGGCCAGCCGCGCGATGCTGGAGGACGCCCTCAAGCGCTACCTGTGACCGGACCGGGTGCGTCGGTCGCACCCGGGTCCGCAGGACGCGGAAGACGACGCGGGCCGGGCGGGGAGTCCCCGTCCGGCCCGTGACGCGTCGTCAGGACGCGGCCGTCGCGGCGTCAGATACGGGCCACGCCGCCGTACTCGATCCACTCGTGGGTCGCCTGCTTGGGCGCCAGCTCGTTGTCCGCCCGCCAGGTGGAGACCTCCACCAGGCCCGGCTCCAGCAGCTCCAGGCCGTGCAGATAGCCCGCCACGTCGGCCGGTTCGCGCACCCGGCCCCAGTTGCCGCCGGTCGACACGTCCATGAACTCGGTGACGCCGCGCCGGGTCTCCTCGTCCTCGCTGACGAGCTGGCACACCACCAGGAAGCTGCCGGGCGGGAGCTTGGCGCGTACCCGGTCGATGACGCCGGCCGGGTCGTCGCTGTCCTTGATGCAGTGCAGCACCGAGACGAAGAGCGCGGCGATCGGCTCGTCCGGCCTTATGAGACGTTTGACCTCGTCGCTGCCCCAGATGCTCTCGGTGTCGCGGAAGTCCGCGGTGATCACCGCGGTGTTCTCGTTCTGCTCCAGCAGGGCGCGGCCGTGGGCCAGCACGATCGGGTCGTTGTCGGTGTAGACGACCCGGGCGTCGGGGTTGATGCGCTGCACGATCTCGTGCACGTTGTCCACGGTGGGCAGGCCGGAGCCGTGGTCGACGAACTGCGAGATCCCGTAGTCCTCGGCGAGCACCCGCACCACGCGCCGCAGGAAATTGCGGTTGTTGAGCGCCAGCACCTTCATGCTCGGGACCTGCTGGAGCAGTTGCTCGGTGGCCGTGCGGTCGGCCGGATAGTTGTCCTTACCGTCCAGGAGGTAGTCGTACATGCGGGCCACGCTGGGCACCGTCACGTCGATCCTGTCGGTCAGCGGTGTGTCCCCGTGTTCCATAGGGTCCCTCGTACCGTCTCGACTCAGAGTGATCCGCCGGTAGCGGAAGTAGGCTCATCCTAGGGAGCGATGATCGCGGGGTCGAGACGTTCTCCAAGGTCGTTACCGAGAACAGCCGCTGGTGTGGTGCGCCACGGCGGAACGGGAGATGGCCAGCGACAGCCGCAGCCCGTCGCTCCCCGCGGTGAAGGCGGTGAAGCTGACGCCGGAGGGGAGTTCGGGCACCGGCACCGTGCGCGGGCCGAGCGAGCCGGCCAACGCGGCGGTGCGCGGCGAGGAGGAGAGCCGGGCCACCGTGAAGTCCTCGCCCAGGATGGCCACATCGGTCGGAGTGACCGTCAACTCCTGCCCCGAGGCGCTGATCCGGGCCCGCACGGTCACCGGCAGCGGGATGCCGGCCAGGGTGCCGGTCAGCACCAGCCCGTGCGGCCCGTCGGCCCGCGGGCGCAGGCCCGTGATGCCGCCGCCGAGCCGCTTGGACACCTGGTCGTAGGGGATCGTCGCGACCGCGCTGCCGCCGCTGCTGCCGCCCCCGGTGGTGACCCCGCGCACCTCGGCCGCCACCGACAGCCGGGTGCCGTCGCGTTCGACGTCCTGCGCGCGGATGCGGACCGTGCCCACGTCCCCGGTGAGCATCCGCAGCCCGGCCAGGCTGCCGCTCAACTGCGCCGAGACGTGGCCCACCGGCTTCAGCCGGCAGGTCGCCGCGGCGACGATGCGGTGGCGCGCGGTGTGCTCGATCAGCACGTCGCCGACGCCCGCGAGCACGGCGAGCGCCACGACCGTGCAGCCGACGGCCGGCAGCGGCCCGCGCCGCAGGACGCTCCCGCGCGCGGCCGGGAGCCCCCCGCCGGGTATGCCGGATCCGTCGTCCGGCTCGCGGCCGGCCTCGCCGTCCGGCTCGCGCTCGGCCCCGTGGTCCGGTTCGCGGCCCGTCCCGCGCTCGGGTTCGCGCACGGCCGGCTCCGGCGAACGCTCTCCAGGGGCGGCTTCAGCTGGCATCCCGACAGCCTAATCGAGGTGCCGGACGTGTCCGTCGCCCCAGCTCGATGTGAGGGGGCCGCCGGCGTCCGGCGGCCCCCACACCCCCAAGCCCCCCGTGCACCGCCGGCCGGCGGATTCCGCACGACGTCCACCGGAACGGTGTCGGCGCCCTGCGCCGCGCCGCCGAAGTCGTTGATCACGTGCTCGATCACGCCGGCCCCGTTCAGCGAGACCGTCAGCAGGTCGTGGAAGACCACGCCCGGCCGTCGCGGCGCCTCGAAGGCGTGCGCGGTGCGGATCGTCGGATCGACGTCGAAGAAGCAGTAACTGCCCAGCCCCCACGCCTCGTGCTGCCGGACCCCGTCCGCCACCTTGTAGGCGGCGTAGCCGGCGACGCCGTGGTGGGTGTACGCGGCCTGGTCCGGCGGGTCGTACGGCAGCTCGTTCTGGAACATCACCGTCCGGCCGTGGTCGCCGTTCCAGACCACGTTGTACTGCTGGAAGTGCTCCACGAACAGCCCGGTGGCCAGCACGTGGTCGCCGTTGACGACGACGCCGGTGTCCGCGGTGTTCACCGTCCAGCCCACCCCCGTGCCGTGGTCGGCGCGCCACGCCCAGACGTGGTCGAGCAGCACGTGGTCGCTGTTGACCACCAGCGCGGTGGCCGCCCGGCCCGGGCCCGCGCCGCCGATCCGGAAGAACACGTCCTGCACCGACGCCGGCTCGCGCGGATCGGTGCGCCCGCCGTGCTTGCCGCCGACCTCCAGCAGCGCCCGCGAGGAGACCGGCCCGGCGTCGAACAGCAGGCCGGCGATCCGCACCCCGCGCGGGTCCGCGACCGTCATCGGCACCACACCGCGCAGCGGCGTCAGCGTCGCGTACCCCAGGCCCAGCACCACCGTGCCCGCCCACTTGACCCTGATGGTGTCGGTCAGCCGGTAGACGCCGGGCGTCAGCAGCAGGTGCTTGCCCTGCGACAGCGCCTTGTTGATGGTCCGCGCCGAGTCCGACGGCCGTGCCACGAAGAACCGCTCCAGCGGCACCGACGACCCCGCGGCCGGCCCCTGGCCCCAGGTGACGCCCACCGCGTCCTGCCGCAGCGCCGGCAGGAACACCCGGTAGCGGCCGGCCTCGTCGACGTACAGGAACGGCTTCTCGCGGCTGAGCGGGCTGGTGGGGAGCGTGGTGTACGGCGGGTCGGGGAAGGACTGGGCGGGTGCGCCCGACACACCCGCGAAGACCTGGTTCCACACGGCGTTCGACCAGCTCCCCACCGAGCTGTCCCGGGTCAGCCACTGCTGCTGCGAGGCGTTGACCACCTGCCCGTCGACCACGGAGTCGGCGATGAAGCCGCCGCTGGAGAAGCCGCCCTGCCGGGGGAAGAGGAAGAGCTGACCGCGGATGTGCACCCGGCGCAGCGGGGCGGCCTGCGACACCGCCCACCAGTTGATCCCGTCGGCCGGCACGACCGCGAGGTTCTCCGCGCTGCGCCAGAAGTTGGTCAGCGCGCTGTCGCCGCCGCCCGGCTGCGGCTGCCCCTCCACCCGCACCGCGCCGTTGATCGTCACGTCGTCGGGGGACAGGCCCAGGCCCGCCACCGAGGTGTAGTAGCCCAGCTGCGCGTCCACGTCGTAGACGCCCGGCTTGAACAGGAAGGCGTAGCGGCCGGTCCCGAACTCGGACGTCACCTGCTCGGCGGCGGCCGCGTCCAGCGCGGCCTGGATCTGCGCGGTCGGCATGGACGGGTCGAACACCTTCACGTTCGGCCCGAAGTCCGGCTCGGCGGGGGCGTGCTGCCGCCCGCCGTACGGACCCCGCGCCCCTGCGCCGGTCCGCGCCTCGGACCGCGCGGCGGCCGGAGTGGCGGCGCCCGCCACCGGGACCGCCGTCGCCAGCGCCGCGGCGGCGACGAACGAGCGGCGGCTGATCCGCTCGTCGGATCGCCGTCGGGGCACGGGGAGTTCGGTGTCTGCGGCCCGGTTCGAGGACATGAGGTACGACCCACCTTCACACACAGCTGTGGCCAGCGGCCCGACGACGCATGGCGGTCGAGGAGCGCCCGCCCGTCGTCTGAGAGCGCTCTCTCGCAGACGTACCCTGAGGGTCGCGGAGCCGTGTGTCAAGCGGTTCCGAGAGCGCTCTCACGGATTGGCGGCGCAGGTGGTCACAGGTGTGGGTGGGAGTGGTGGGACCGCGGGCCTCCGCGTTCCCTAGGCGTCGCCGCGGCCGGCGGTGCGGGCGCCGGCGTCGGCGCCTTCTGCTGCGGCGGGCGGTTCCCCGGACGCCTCGGACCAGGCCAGCTCCTTGAGCGCCATCCGCGCGGCCGGGGCGCCGCCCGGGAGCGTCGCCCAGTACGGGTGGGCGGTGATCCGTACCGAGAGCCGTACCAGCCGGCGGCGCAGGACCGTGGTCTGGGCGCCGGAGCCGCCGCGCGTCGCCAGTTCGCGGTAGGTGGCGTACCAGTCGCGCTGCGCCTGGACGAGGTCGTCGGGGAAGAGGTGCTGGGGCATGGAGGGATTCTGGCACAGATTCGAACGAGCGTGCGAGAAGAGTGGTGCGCGTCGCCCCGCGCGTCCCGTCACGCCCCGGCGGGCCGCCGACGGCGGTCGAGCAGCGGGGCCAGCGGGGGCTCGCTGCCCAGGACCGCGCCGGCCGTGATCGTCGCGGTGACCACCGCGCAGCTCGCGATCAGCCATGACAGCACGGTGAACACCGAGCCCAGCGAGCCGTACGCGGACAGGCTCCGGTTGAGGGCCAGCGGCATGTACAGCCGCGCGGTGACGGAGAGCGCGGTCATCGCCGCGGCCGTCAGCACCGCGCCCGGCAGCAGCCGCGCCCACGGCACCCGGCCGCCGAGCAGCAGCCGCTGGGTCCACCACCAGACCGCGACGTCGGCCAGGAAGATCAGCGGCACCCCGAGCCACGGCCCGGCGCCCAGGCCCGCGCGCAGCGGCCCCTGCAGCACCAGGACGAGACCCCAGGCCACCAGCCATGCGAACCACCGCCAGATCACCACCCGCACCCCGGATCGCGGCAGCCGCCAGGCCCGCTCGCACACCCGCGCCATCGCGCGGCTGCACGCGGTCGCCGACAGCAGCGCCATCAGGGCGCCGATCACGCCCGTCGTCTGGCGCAGGCTCGCGTGCTCGTCGCCGTGCGCGCCGTAGACCTCCTTCAACTGGGCCTGCGACGCCCCGCTGAGCCCGAACAACTGCTGCGCCGAGTGCAGCATCTGGTCCCGCACGCCCTGCGGGGCCACCGCCGCGGCGACGAACATCAGCGGCACCGCGGTCAGGAACACCTGCGCCGCCAGGCGGGTGGCGCCGTCCAGGACGTTCACCGACACGAGCCGGGCGGTCACGTCCGTGAGCACCGGGAAGCGGCGCTGGGCGGCCGCCCACGTGTCCAGCGCCCGGCGCCGCCAGAGCCGCCACGCGCGGCCCCCGGGGCCGCCGCGGCCCGTGTGCTTCCGGCCGCGCCCTGGGGTGCCGCCGTCCGGCGGCGGGGCGGCCGTTGCCATACGGGGACCTCCACGGGCGGGCGCGGGCGCGGGGTGGACGGGCGTGCGGATACGTGG
>JAJSZB010000210.1:0-12094 GCA_050613715.1 Streptomyces sp. IBSBF 3018 | reverse complement strand
CACGAAATAGATTTTTATGTTTGTTGTGTGGTGGTGTTGTTTTTTTTTTTAAGAGAGTGGTCGGCGCGGGCGACGAAGCGCTCAACCTCAACGTCTACGCCCCCTCCCGCGGCGACGGCCCCTTCCCGGTGATCGTGTGGCTGTACGGGGGCGGCTTCTTCACCGGCAGCAACGCCAGCCCCTGGTACGACGGAGCCTCCTTCGCCCGCGACGGCGTGGTCCTCGTCGTCCCCAACTACCGTGTCGCCGCCGAGGGGTTCATGATCCTCGACGACCGGGTCGCCAACCGCGCCCTGCTCGACATCACCGCCGCCCTGACCTGGGTGCGCGAGAACATCGCGGCCTTCGGCGGCGACCCCGCCGACGTCACCCTGGCCGGGCAGTCCGCCGGCGCGACGGCCGCACTGACCCTGACCGGCGTCCCGGCCGCGCGCGGCCTGTTCCGCCGGCTGGCCGTCATGAGCGCAGGGACCCCGCTGCTCACACCGCTGGAGCGGGTGACGCGGCTCTCCGCGGACTTCGCCGAACAGCTCGGCGTACCGCGGACCCGGCAGGCCCTGGCGGCCGTGCCGACCGCACGCCGGATGGAGCTCGAACAGGCGTGGCTGCCCGGAGAGGTGCGGGCGCCCGCCGAGAGCGTCGACGACCGCGCCCGCCAGGCCGGCCGGGACGCGCTGCGCTGGCAGCCCACCCTGGACGGCGACGTCGTCACCGTCGCACCCGAGGAAGCGCTCACCGAGCCCGGCGCGGTGAGCGCGCTACTGATCGGCACGACCACACAGGAGTGGAACTTCCTGCTCGGCGACCTCGGCACCGCCCCCGGCACCGACGCCTGCGTGAAAGGCATGGCCAACCTCGGCCTCACCGCCGACGACCTCGACGCGTACCTCGGCCTGCTCGGCAGCGACAACCCCGGCCACGCCCTCGCCCAGGCGCTGAGCGACCGCACGTTCCGGCGCCCGGCCCGCAGCGTCGCCGACACCGCCGCCCGGGCCGGCATACCCGCCTACGCCTACCAGTTCGCCTGGGCCGCCCCCGTCTTCGGCGCCGCCCACTGCGCCGACCTGCCCTTCGTCTTCGACCACCTCGACGCGCCCCAGGCCCCCGAACTCCTGGGACCGGACGCGCCCCGGCAGCTGGCGAAGCGCATGCACACGGCCCTCGTCCGCTTCGCCCGCGACGGCGACCCGGGCTGGAGCGCCTACACCGTCGAGGAGCGCCGCACCATGGTCTTCGACCGGGAGTCCCACGAGTGCGCCGACGGCCTCGCGAAGACCCCCGACACCCTCGGGTGACCGTCAGCGCGGGAGCAGCAGCTGCGCCACGGCCCCCGCGACGCGGCCCCCGCCCTCACCGCCCTCGCCTTTTGCGCTGTCACCGGCCGCGCCCGCGCCGCGCGGGGAGCCGTCGCCCGCCTCGCCGTCCGCCGTGACGTTGCGGAACGTCAGCCGCGCGCCGAGCACCCGCGCCTGGCCGGCCGCGATGGTCAGCCCCAGGCCGTGCCCCGCGCCCGCGCGGTCGCTGCTGCCGGTACGGAACCGGGACGGCCCTTCGCGCAGCAGGTCCGCGGGGAAGCCGGGACCGTGGTCGCGGACCCGTACGAACGGGCCGTCGACCACCACCTCGATGGGGCCGCTGCCGTGCCGCGCGGCGTTGGCGAGGAGGTTGCCGAGGATGCGCTCCAGGCGGCGCGGGTCGGTCTGCACCACAGCGTCCTCGTCCACCACGACCGTCGCCTCGGGCGCCAGCGCCTGCACGCGGCGCCGCACGAATTCGCCCAGCGCCACCTCCTGGAGGTCGGCGTGCTCGGCCGCGCCGTCCAGCCGGGCCACCTCCAGCACGTCCTCGACCAGCGTGCGCAGTGCGTGCACCCGGTCCCGTACCAGCTCCGACGGGCGGCCGGCGGGCAGCAGCTCGGCAGCGGTGACCAGGCCGGTCACCGGGGTGCGCAGCTCGTGCGCGATGTCCGCGGTGACGCGGCGCTCGGCCTCCAGGCGCCGTTGCAGCGCGTCGGCCATCTCGTCCACGGCGCGCGCCAGCTCGTCGGTCTCGTCGCGCACCCGGCGGCCGCCGATCGCCTCCCTGACCCGTACGCTCGGGTCGCCGTCGGCGACCTTGCGGGCCGCGGTCGCCGCCTTGCGCAGCCGCCGCGACATCCGGCCGCCGATCAGCACGCCCACGGCCGTGCCGCAGCCGACCACCGCGACCGAGCCGGCGACCAGCGCCTGGTCGAGGTCGACCAGCACCGAGTAGCGGTCGGTGAAGACGCTCTTCAGCGACAGCACCTTGCCGCCGTCGGCCGGGGTCTCCGCCCACACCGTCGGCGCGCCGTCGTGGTTCTCCTGCACGTAGGTGGCCCGCTGGCCCTTGGCCGCGTACTCCTTCAGCTCGCGCGGCAGGTCCGGGTCGTCCAGTTGGACCTGGAACACCCGCCGGCCGGTGGCCTCGTAGATCCGCAGCGCGGACTGCACCCGTTCGTCCTGCACGTCGCGGGTGCTGTTGATCATGCTGACGCGGGCGGCGTTGTGCACGACCAGGCTCAGCGCGATCGCGACCAGCGCGGAGACGACGGCGATCGCCGCGCTGATCTTCCAGCGCAGGCCGCTGCGGAAGAAGCCGCGCAGCCAGGCGCGGGTGGCCCCGGCAGCGCGGACGGCCCCGGCGGCGCGCTCGGATCGGCCGGATCGGTCCGGCCGGTCGCCGGGCCGGGCCCGGTCGGCCGGGTGCGTCTCGGCCGGGGGCGTCCGGTCGGCGCGGCCGGCGGGGGTTCTCGCCATGGCGGCCGTCCTCACGCCTTGAGCTTGTAGCCGAAGCCGCGCACGGTCTCGATGCGGTCCTGGCCTACCTTGGCCCGCAGCCGCTGCACATGCACGTCCACCACGCGGGTGTCGCCGCCCCACTCGTAGTCCCAGACCCGCTCCAGCAGCCGGTCGCGGGACAGCACGGTGCCGGGCGCGCCGGCGAACTCCAGCAGCAGCCGCATCTCGGTCGGCGTCAGCGCCAGCCGCTCGCCGCCGCGGGTGACCTCCATGCCCTCGGGGTCGATGTCGATGTCGCCGAACGACAGCACCGGGCCGTCGTCGGCGTCCTCCGCCGCGGTGGCGCGGAACCGCCGCAGCACCGCGCGGATGCGGGCGACCAGCACCGCGCCGTCGAACGGCTTGGTCACGTAGTCGTCCGCGCCGGCCTCCAGCCCGAGCACCACGTCGATGCTCTCGGCGCGCGCGGAGAGCATGATGACCGGGATCGTGGACTCGTCCCGGATGCGGCGGCACAGGCTCACCCCGTCCAGGCCCGGCACCATCACGTCCAGCAGCGCCAGGTCCGGCGTCCCGGCGCGGAACGCCTCCAGGCCGGTCAGTCCGTCGGGGGCCGCGGTGACGCGGAAGCCGTCGCGCTCCAGGGCCAGCGTGGTCGCCTCGCGGATCACGTCGTCGTCCTCGACGAACAGCACATGGGTGGGCACGTGGCCGTGCGCGCCGGGACCGGTGTGCGCGGCGGCGGCCGTCTGGGCGGTGTGCGAGGCGTGTGCGGAGTGCGCTGCGTGTGCGGGGTGGGGTGCTGCGGCCATGAGGTCTATCGTCCCCCACCCGACGGCGTGGGCGAGGCGGTGTGCGTCGCGGTGTGCGTGGCAGCCGGCGCGCCGGCGTGCGAGGTCGCGTGCGTCGCGGTGTGCGCGGTGCCGCTCGGCAGCCCGGGGTCGAGCGGGTCGGAGTCCGGCAGCGGCACCGGGTCCGTGGACAGCGGCTCGGGGGACTCGGACGGCGACGCGCTGCTGAAGTCCTGGAACTCGCGGCCCACCTGCACGAAGTGGTTGCCGCGCCAGGCGTACGTCACGGCCTCCTCGCCGGTCGGGTACGACACCGGGTCGTCGGTCCTGTACACCTCGTGGACTATCTCCAGCCGGCCGTCCTCGACGCTGCCGTAGACCGGGGAGTGCTCGTCGGCGAAGACGTTCTGGTACTTGCCGTCGATCATCCGGTACACGTACGACGCGATGCCGAGGCCGTCGCCGCAGGTGGTGATGTTCACCACCAGGTCGGGGCCGTCGCCCGAGGTCAGGTCGCCGGAGTGAGTGTCCATCGGGTAGTGCTGCCCGTCGCACGGGGTCAGGTCCTCGCGCACGTCCGGGCTGACGCCGGTGTCCTTGCGGATCATCTCGACCAGCGCCAGCGGGTGCGAGGCGATGGCCGGAGCGGCGGTGGAGCGCACCTTGGGGGTCGCCGGCGGCGCCGGGCCCTCCCTGCGGGCGCCGGTGACGCCCGTGCCGCAGCCTGCCACCATGACGGCCGCGCAGGTCAGCGCGCCCGCCGTGGTCACGGAGGCTATGCGGCGCACACGTCCTCCATCCGCGAGTAGCCGTAGGTGCCGTGCTCCAGCTCGTAGCGCAGCCGCGCCAGCGCCCGGTGCAGGGTGCTCTTCACCGTACCCGTGGTCATCCCCAGGGCGCGGGCCGTCTCCTCGGTGGACAGCTGGCCATAGTGGCGCAGCAGCACGACCTGCCGCTGCTTGGGCGCCAGCACCCGCATCGCGTCGGCGAGCATCTCGCGGTCGGCGCGCTGCTCGGCGCCGTCGTCCACGGTCGCGTCGGGCAGCTCCGCGGAGGGGACCTCCTCCAGTTTGCGGCTGCGCCACCACTCGGTGCGGGTGTTGATCATCACCCGGCGCATGTACGCGTCGGCGAGCGCCTTGTCGGCGATGCCGTGCCAGCGGGGGAAGGTGCGCACCAGGGCGGTCTGCACGAGGTCCTGCGCGTCTATCGGGTCCGGCACGAGCCGGCGGGCGCTGCGCAGCAGCGCGTCCTGCCGGGTCCGTACGTAGTCCTCGAACTCCAGAACCGTCGCGCCGTTCGCCGTCATCGGTGCCTCCACCCCGTTTGCCACTGGTCGGACCGGGGGAAGGAACCTCCCGGCCGACGTCGAAGCTACGGAGCGGATGTCAGGCTTTCGCGACCGCGAACGCACAGCGGGCGCACAGCAACCCATCGGTTGTGTAACGGCCTCGCGAATCGGACCTTACGGGTGTAAAGCGGGCGCTCTGTGGGTGCTGGGCCGGGCGGCGGCCCGTGGACGCAGGCTGGGTGGCGCTGGGCCGGGCTCCGGTGGTCCGGGCTCCGGTGGTCCGGGCTCCGGTGGTCCGGAGCCGCCGGTCCGGGGGTCGCTACACCGGGAGCCGGTAGACGCCGTTCGCGAGCGGCTCGACCAGGCCGTCCTCGACCAGGCCGTCCAGCGCCCGTGCCCGCTGCACCGGCTCGTGCCACACCGCGTCCAGCGCGGCCTGCGGCACCGGCTCGGCCGAGGCGCGCAGCACCGCGAGCAGCCGGCCGCGCACCTGGCGGTCGGTGCCGGCGTACGACTGGCCGCGCCGCGCCGGGCCCTCGTGCGGCGGGGAGCCGGCCAGCCGCCAGGCGCAGCGCGACGCCACCGGGCAGGCCCCGCACTGCGGGGAGCGCGCGGTGCACAGCAGCGCGCCCAGCTCCATCGTGGCCGCGGCCCAGCGCGCCGCCGTGCCCTCGTCCAGCGGAAGCAGCGCGGTCGCGGTACGCCGCTCGGCGGCCGTCGTGGCGTTCGGCGGGTACTCCACGCCGGTCACCAGGCGCGCGAACACCCGCCGTACGTTGGTGTCCAGGACGATGTGCCGCTGTCCGTAGGCGAACGAGGCGACCGCCGCGGCGGTGTACTCGCCGATGCCCGGCAGGGCGAGCAACTCCGCGTGCTCGCGCGGGACTTCGCCGCCGTGCCGCTGCGCTATGGCGGTGGCCGCGGCGTGCAGCCGCAGCGCGCGGCGCGGATAGCCGAGCCGGCCCCAGGCGCGGACCGCCTCGCCGGGGGACTCCGCGGCCAGGTCGGCCGGGCGCGGCCAGCGGGCCAGCCACGCCTGGTGCACCGGCAGCACGCGGGCCACCGGCGTCTGCTGGAGCATGAACTCGCTGACCATCACCGACCAGGCGCCCGCGTCGGGGCGCCGCCACGGCAGGTCCCGGGCGTGCTCGGCGAACCAGTCCACGACCAGGTCGTGCAGGTCCTCGACGCCGGCCGGCGGGCTCGCGGGGGCTGCGGAGGCTGCGGCGGAGGGAGCGGCAGGGGCGGGAGGCGTGCGGGCGTCGCGCAGTTCGGTGCTCATCTCCGTCCGATCCTCGCACACCGCACCGACGGCCCGCCGCCGCTGCCACGGCCACGGACCGCGTCCGCGGGGCGACTCGGCGCATCCACCGGCGCGCGCGCCCCGAACCGTCCGCGGGCGCACGCGTGAACGTAAACGTGATGATCCGTAAAGACCGGACGCGAGGCGGCGCGTGAGTCGACGCCGAACGGGCGATCTCCCCTAGAGTTCGTCCGTGGGCTCAATGCGCAATCCCGTGGGACCTCTGCCATCCTCCATTTACTGGCGGCGGCGGGTCGTTGTGGCCTGTCTGCTCGCACTGATCCTGGCGCTCGTCGTCTGGGCGCTCACCTCGGGCGGCGGCGGAGGCGGCAAGGGCTCGGGTGCGCCCAGCGGTTCGCACACCCCGGTCACCTCGATCACCCCGGGCCCGGCGCCGACCGGCACGCACATCAGCGGGCGGCCGGGCGGCCGCGACACCTCGGGCGGCGACGACTCGACTGCCGGCTCCGGTGACAACGGCGGTTCCGGCGACGGGAGTTCGGCCGGCACGGCCGGGGACACCTCCGGCGCGTCCGGGTCGCCGTCCGCCTCGGGCGGCACGTCCGACGGCTCCACGGCAGGCTCCGCCGGGTCGACGGCAGGCTCCGCCGGCTCCGGCTCCGACGGCGGTTCCGGCAGCGGGAGTTCGGGCGGCAGCGGCGACGGCTCGTCCACCGGCGGCGAGGTGCCGGTCGGCTCCAGCCTCCCCGACTGCTCGCCCGGCGCCGTCCAGTTGACGCTGACCAGTGCGCAGAACTCCTACAGCCCCGGCGAGACCCCGCAGTTCCGGCTGAAGGCCGTCAACTCCTCCTCGGTGAGCTGCAAGGTGGACTTCGGGCCGCGCAGCGCGGTGTTCACCATCACCAAGGCCGCGGACAACAGCCACGTGTGGGCGTCCGACGACTGCCCGACCACCGGCTCGCGCCTGATGGAGGTGCCGGCGCACGGCTCCACCACGTACACGCTGCACTGGAACACGAAGACCAGCTCGCCCAAGTGCGCGTCCCCGAAGGGCCAGACCGCCCAGCCGGGCACGTACCTGGTGCAGGCCCAGCTGCCGGGCCACGGCGCGGAGCAGGCGTCGTTCGTGCTGAGCCAGGACTGAGCCGGGACTGAGCCGGGACTGAGCCGGGACTGAGTCAGGGCTGAACCCGGGCCTTGAGCCAGGGCCCTGAGGCGGGACTGAGCCGGCATCGGTTCGGGACGGGCGGCCTGGCGGCCGCCGGCTCACACGTAGCGTTCGAGGATCGAGGACTCGGCGAGCCGGGACAGGCCCTCGCGGACCGAGCGCGCGCGGGCCTCGCCGACGCCGTCCACCGCCTGCAGGTCGTCCACGCTGGCCGCGAGCAGCTTCTGCAGGCCGCCGAAGTGCTCGACCAGCCGCTCGATCACCGTGTTCGGCAGCCGCGGCACCTTCGCCAGCAGCCGGTAACCGCGCGGCGAGACCGCGGAGTCCAGCGACTCGGGGGAGCCCGTGTAACCCAACGCGCGGGCCACGGTGGTGAGTTCGATCAGCTCGTTCTGCGGCAGGGTGTCCAGCTCGGCGAGCGCCTCGGCGACCGTGCGGCTGCGCTTGGCCGTCGGCTCCGGCACGTAGTCCCGTGCCACCAGCTCCCGTTCGGGCTCGACGCCGGCGATCAGCTCGTCCAGCTGGAGCGCCAGCAGCCGGCCGTCGGTGCCCAACTCGACGACGTACTCGGCGATCTCGGTGGCGATCCGGCGGACCATCTCCAGCCGCTGGGCGACCGCGGTGACGTCGCGGACGGTCACCAGGTCCTCGATCTCCAGCGCGGAGAGCGTGCCGGCGACCTCGTCCAGGCGCAGCTTGTAGCGCTCCAGCGTGGCCAGCGCCTGGTTGGCGCGGGACAGGATCGCGGCGGAGTCCTCCAGCACGCGGCGCTGCCCGTCCACGTAGAGGGCGATCAGCCGCATCGACTGGCTGACCGAGACCACCGGGAAGTTGACCTGCCGGCTGACCCGGTCCGCGGTGCGGTGCCGGGTGCCGGTCTCCTCGGTGGGGATCGTCGGGTCCGGCACCAGCTGCACGCCGGCCCGCAGGATCTTGGTGATGTCCTTGTCGAGGATCAGCGCGCCGTCGAGCTTGCACAGCTCGCGCAGCCGCGTCGCGGTGAACTCCACGTCCAGCACGAAGCCGCCGGTGCACAGCGACTCGACGGTCTTGTCCATGCCGAGCACGATCAGCCCGCCGGTGTTGCCGCGCACGATGCGCTCCAGGCCGTCCCGCAGGGCGGTGCCGGGCGCGACCGCGCTCAGCGAGGCGCGCATCAGCCCGCCGTCGGCGCCGGGGGCACCGCCGGACCTGCCGGCGGACTCTCCCGCTGCCTTACGGGCCGGGGCGGCTCCCCCTGCCCGGTCGTTGGCTGCCACTGCGTTCCTCCGGTCGGTGCGGTTGCACGCAGTTTACGTCGTCCCCGCCGTGCGATGGCGGTTTGCCGTCCTGACCAGGTCCGCGAGCGCCGCGCCGAGGCGGCGCGCGGGACCCGTACGAGGCGCGCGCGGCGCGGGACCGGCGATCGCGGGCGCGCGCGGCCGGCGCACGGGCGGCCGGGCGTCGGGCGTACCCGCGGGCGGCGTACGGGCGGATGCGCGGGCGGCGTACCGGCGGATGCGCCGCCGGGGGAGCGGCCGCCGGGGAACAGCGGTCAGCCGCGGGGCGTACGGGCCGGGAGCGCACGCAGGGCGTCGCCTATGTCGGCGACCTCGATGACCCGCATGCCCGGCGGCACCTTGCCCGGGTCCGGCGGGACCAGGGCGTGCGTGAAGCCCAGCCGGTGCGCCTCGGACAGCCGGCGCTGCACGCCGGTGACCCGCCGCACCTCGCCGGCCAGCCCCACCTCGCCGACCGCCACCAGATTCTTCGGCAGCGGCGTGTCGATCGCCGCGCTGGCCAGGGCCAGCGCCACCGCCAGGTCCGCGGCCGGCTCGGACAGCCGCACCCCGCCGACCGTCGCGGTGTAGATGTCCTGCTTGCCGATCGAACGGATGCGGCCGCGCTGCTCCAGCACCGCGAGCATCATCGACACCCGCGAATTCTCCAGGCCCGAGGTGGTGCGGCGGGGCGACGGGATCTGCGTGTCGACGGTCAGCGCCTGCACCTCGGCGACCAGCGGGCGCCGGCCCTCCAGCGTCACCGTCAGGCAGGTGCCGGGCACCGGCTCGTCACGCCGGGTCAGGAACAGCCCCGAGGGGTCGGCCAGGCCCGTGATGCCCTCGTCGTGCAGCTCGAAGCAGCCGACCTCGTCGGTGGCCCCGAAGCGGTTCTTCACCCCGCGGATCAGCCGCAGCCGCGCGTGCCGGTCGCCCTCGAAGCTCAGCACCACGTCCACCAGGTGCTCCAGCAGCCGCGGGCCGGCGATCGCGCCGTCCTTGGTGACGTGGCCCACCAGCAGGGTGGCCATGCCGCGCTCCTTCGACGCGCGGATCAGCGCGCCCGCGACCTCGCGGACCTGCGCCATGCCGCCCGGCGCGCCGTCGATCTCCGGGGAGGCCACGGTCTGCACCGAGTCCAGGACCAGCAACGAGGGCTTCACGTCGTCCAGGTGGCCGAGCACCGCGGCCAGGTCGGTCTCCGCGGCCAGGTAGAGGTGGTCGGCGAGCGCGCCGATCCGGTCCGCGCGCAGCCGCACCTGGGAGGCGGACTCCTCGCCCGTCACGTACAGCGTCGGGTGCTCCGGCCCCGACGCCTTCGCGGCGACGTCCAGCAGCAGCGTCGACTTGCCCACGCCCGGCTCGCCGGCCAGCAGCACCACGGCGCCGGGGATCAGCCCGCCGCCGAGCACCCGGTCCAGCTCGGCGACGCCGGTGCTGCGGGCGGTCGCCTGCCGGCCGTCGACCTGGCCGATCGGGCGCGCGGCGGTGGTGACCCGGCCGGGCGCGGTGGTGCGCACCGCGGGCGCCGCGCCGTGCTCCTCGATCGTGCCCCACGCCTGGCACTCGCCGCACCGGCCGAGCCACTTGCCCGTGGTCCAGCCGCACTCGGTGCAGCGGTAGGAGGGACGGTCCTTGGCGACGGCTTTACGGGTGGCCATGCGCTTCACCGTAGCGGTCGGGTACGACAACCGCGGCGCGTCGCGGAAGGGGCCCCCGGCACGAGCGGTGCGTCGCGGGGCGCGCGAGGGGGCGTGCGGGGCGCGTGGGGCGGGATGATCGCGCATGTGCGCGTGGTGTCACTCGTACGCGTGACCGTCTCGTCCGCGTTTCCGGCATAGTGCTACTCGTATGGATGAATGTCCGGCTCGGGGGGTGAGCCGGGGCGTCCCGCGGGCCTACCGTCGCCCGGTGACGAGCAGGCAGCAGACCCCTCTCCAGAGCACCGGCGCGCACCGCAGGCCGAAGGCGCCGGCCGGCCGTTCGCGCGCCGAGCGGGAACGGGAACGCGAGCACGGCCGGGACCTCGGGAGGGACGCCGGCCGGGACCTCGGGCGGCGTCGCGCCGGCGAGCGCCCGCACGGCACGCCGCCGGTGCGGCCGGCCGGCGGCGCCGCGCGGTTCGAGGCCTACGAGCCGTATCTGGACGGCCTGTTCACGTACTGCCTGTCCATCCTGTGCGAGCACGACGCGGCGGCCGCGGCCCTCGGCGAGGCGCTGGCGATCGCCGAACGCCAGCGCACCCGGCTGCGCGACCCCGCGCTGCGCCGGCCCTGGCTGTACGCGCTCGCCCGCTGGTGCTGCGTGCGCAGGCTCACGGCGGGCGCGGGTCCCGGCGCGGGCACGGCGGGGCGCCTCACCGACGACGAGGCGGAGACCCGCCGCGCCCAACTCGCCGCGCTCGCCTGGCCGGAGGCCGCCGGCACCACGCCGGAGCAGCGCGAGGCCCTGGAACTCGCGGTGCGCCACCAGCTGACGCCCGCAGAGGTCGGGCACGTCCTCGGCATCGACGGCGACGCCGCGCGCGCCCGCCTGGCCCGCGCCGCCTGCGAGGTGGAGCGCACCAGGACCGCGCTCGCCGTCGTGGACACCGGCGCCTGCCCGCACCTCGCGGGGCTGGCCGGCGGGGCCCGGGTGCTGCTCGGCACGGCGCTGCGCACCGAACTCGTACGGCACGTCGACGCGTGCGCGACCTGCCGCCGCAGCGCCGAGCGGGTCGTCGCCGCGGGTCCCTGGCCGGGCGCGCCCGACGCCGCCGCCGTCCTCGCCGTCATCGAGGCGCCGCGGGCCGCGGTGCGGGCGGCGATGCTGCACGCGGCGGGCGCGGGCGCGGGGCGGACCCGCGAGGGCACGCCGCGGTTCGACCGGCGCGGCTTCCCGCTCGACGTCGGGGACCGCGCGGCGCGGCGGGCCCGGATGCGGCACCGCGCGGTGACCACCACGGTCGTCGCGGCGGTCGTGGCCGCGCCGGTGCTCGCGGTGTGGGCGGCGTACCGGGCCGCGCCGCTCGGGGACGAACCGCACACGGCGGGACGGGCGGCGTCGGTGAGCGATCCGGACGGGCTGGACGGCGACTCCTACGAGAAGGCGGGCAGCACCGTCCCGTCGCCCGGCGCGGGCCGGGCGGGCCGGCCGGGCGGCTCCGACGCGGACTCGCCCGACGCGGCGTCCTCCCCGACGGTCACCGTCTCCGGTTCGTCGGACGCGTCCGAGGCGCCGGGGGACGGAGCGGGCCGGCTGTCGGTCACCGCGGCGCCCGCGCCCGGGGCGACGCGGATCACGCTCACCGCGCAGGGGGGCACGGCGGTGCGCTGGGCCGCGCGGACATCGGCGTACTGGCTGCAGATGTCCTCGCGGGGCGGGGTGCTGCGGCCGGGAGAATCGATCACTCTTCTGGTCACGGTGGACCGTTCGCTGGAGCCCGCGGGGGCGTGGACGGGGGTCATCTCCTTCAGCCCCGGTGACGCGAGGGTCACGCTACGAGGATCGTCGCGGCGGTCGGTCCCGCCCCCCACGTCGACTCCGCCGACGTCGCCTCCTCCCACGACGCAGCCCCCCACGT
>JAJSZB010000020.1:28701-36221 GCA_050613715.1 Streptomyces sp. IBSBF 3018 | reverse complement strand
GGGGAGGGCGGCGGGGCCTGATCCTGGTCGCCGCCGGAGGCGACGGCGATCGCGATGCCCACGGAGTGACCGAACTCACGGCTGAGCACATCGGTGATCAGCGGCAGCAGACGGCCCTCGAGAACGCTCTTGGCGAACTCGTTGGGCGCGGAGAGCACCGCGGTGCCGGCCACCAGGGCCAGCGGCTGGGTGCGCTTGAGCCACTCCGCGTCCTTGGGCTTGAGGTCCTCGCTCTCCACCAGCAGTTTCTGCAGGACCCGCGGCCATACTGCGGCAAGATCAGCAGTCACGTCGGCCACGGTTGCACGCTCTCTCGGTCGTCTGTCGGTGCTGAGAACTCCCGCGAACGTGTGGTCCTCCAGTCACGCGGCTCCGCCGGCGGGCCGGCACGGAGTCCAGCCACGGTAGTCACGGCGAGAGGCGCGGTTCAAGTCGTTGTCCACAGGGTGTGTACAAATGGCGGAGCGCGCGTGGGGGCGGCCGGGAGCGGGTTTGACCGGACGCCCCGGCCGCACGTACCGTATCGAGGTCGAGTTGTCGATGGCTGCTGCCGCCTGCCTACTGATGGGCGAAGATCGTCCGGAAGGCTCCGGGTGATCGTCAAAGCGGTACACCCGACAGGTCCGCGAGCTTCTCGTGGGCGCACGGTGACAGCCAGGCGACGCACCCCGCCGGACCCGATCTTTTCTGGAGCCCCCGAGTGAGCAAGCGCACCTTCCAGCCGAACAACCGCCGCCGCGCGAAGACCCACGGCTTCCGTCTGCGTATGCGCACCCGCGCCGGCCGCGCCATCCTCGCGACCCGCCGCAGCAAGGGCCGCTCCCGTCTGTCCGCCTGATCGCCCCGGCTTTCATCGGATCATGCCGTGCTGCCCACCGAGAATCGGCTGAGGCGGCGACAGGACTTCGCGGAGGCGGTTCGCCGCGGACGCCGAGCGGGCCGCCCGCTGCTGGTCGTCCACCTGCGCCGCCACGCCACGGACCCGCACGCGCCCGGGGGGAGTACGCCTCCCCCGGCGCGTGCGGGTTTCGTCGTGAGCAAGGCGGTCGGCGGCTCGGTCCAGCGCAACCTGGTCAAGCGCCGACTGCGTCATCTGATGCGGGACCGCATGTCGCTGCTGCCCCCCGGTAGCCTTGTGGTAGTACGCGCGCTGCCCGGCGCGGGCAGCGCGGCCCATGCACAGCTTGCCCTCGACCTGGACGCCGCACTGCAGCGGCTGCTGGGCCGTGACACCCATGGCGACGCCGAGGGGAGGGTGGCCCGATGAAATACCCGCTGCTGGCACTGATCAAGCTGTACCAGTGGACGATCAGTCCGCTGCTCGGTCAGGTGTGCCGTTACTACCCCTCGTGCTCGCACTACGGGTACACGGCCATCGACCGGCACGGAGCGATCAAGGGCACCGCGCTGACCGCGTGGCGCATCCTGCGGTGCAACCCCTGGTCGCCCGGCGGTGTGGACCACGTCCCGCCGCGCAAGCGGCCGCGATGGCACGAACTGCTGCGCCGCTACCTGCGGGGCGGCTCCGACGGGCCCGTCACGCCCGAGCCCACCGGACCCTCTCACGCCCAAGGAGCCTGACCGTGGGGATCTTGAACCCCATCTATGACGCCGTCTCGTGGATCATCGTCCAGTTCCACTCCTTCTACGGCCTGATCTTCGACAAGGACAGCGGCTGGGCGTGGGGTCTGTCCATCGTCTCGCTGGTGGTCCTGATCCGGACCGCGCTGATTCCGCTGTTCGTCAAGCAGATCAAGTCGACGCGGAACATGCAGGTGCTCCAGCCGAAGATGAAGGCGATCCAGGAGCGCTACAAGAACGACCGCCAGAAGCAGTCGGAAGAGATGATGAAGCTGTACAAGGAGACGGGTACCAACCCGCTCTCCTCGTGCCTTCCGATCCTGGTCCAGTCGCCCTTCTTCTTCGCCCTCTACCACGTGCTCAGCAACGTGGCGAAGGGCAAGCCGGTCGGCGTCATCCACGAGAACCTGGTCCAGAGCGCGCAGTCGGCGCACATCTTCGGCGCCCCGCTGCCGGCGAAGTTCATGGACAGTACGGCCACCCTGGCCCACCTCGGCGCCACCCACACCGAGGTGCGCATCGTCACGATCATCATGATCGTCCTGATGTCCGCGTCGCAGTTCTACACCCAGCGCCAGCTGATGACGAAGAACGTGGACATGTCCGTGAACACGCCGTTCATGCAGCAGCAGAAGATGCTGATGTACGTGTTCCCGGTGATCTTCGCGGTCTTCGGCATCTTCGCCCCGGTCGGCGTGCTGGTCTACTGGCTGACCACCAACGTGTGGACGATGGCCCAGCAGATGGTGGTCATCCGGCGCAACCCGACCCCCGGCAGCCTGGCCTTCAAACAGCGCCAGGAGCGGCTGCGGGCCAAGGGCAAGCTGGTGGAGCCGGTCGAGGAGGTCAAGGCCCGTGAGGCCGTCGAGGCCGCCCGCGCCAACCGCACCCAGCCCAAGCGGCAGAGCAAGTCCCAGCGCTCCGGTGGCGGCGCGGCAGCCGGTTCCGGTACGGCGGCGGCCGGGTCCGCCGGCTCCGGCGGCTCTGGCGGTTCGGGCGGTGCCAAGCCCGCCGCGCAGTCCGGTGGGGCCAAGCCCGCCACCGCGAACGGCAGTGCCAAGAACTCCGCGCAGTCCGGTGGCGGTAAGCCGTCCGGCGCTCCCCGGGCCGGTGCGCCGAGGGCCGGCAAGGCGGGCGCTCCCAAGGCCGGCGGCAAGGGCAAGCCGACCAACCTGTCGAAGAAGAAGTAAGAGGAGAGTCCTGGCGTGAGCGACGTCAACACCGGCACGGCATCCGACAGCGGCACGTCCGCGACGCTGACCCGCCTGGAGCAGGAGGGCGAGATCGCCGCGGACTACCTGGAGGGTCTGCTCGACATCGCCGACCTCGACGGGGACATCGACATGGACGTCGAGGGCGAGCGGGCGTCCGTCTCGATCGTCGGCGACTCCGCCAGCCGCGATCTGAACAAGCTGGTCGGCCGGGACGGCGAGGTGCTGGAGGCGCTTCAGGAGCTGACCCGGCTCGCGGTTCACCGGGAGACCGGCGAGCGCAGCCGGCTCATGCTGGACATCGCCGGGTTCCGCGCCCGCAAGCGGGCCGAGCTGGCGAAGCTCGGCGCCGAGGCGGCCGCCGAGGCCAAGGAGACCGGCCTGCCGGTGAAGCTGGACCCGATGACGCCGTTCGAGCGGAAGGTCGTGCACGACGCGGTCGCCGCCGCCGGACTGACCAGTGAGTCCGAGGGCGAGGAGCCCCAGCGCCGGGTGGTCGTCCTCCCGGCCTGACCGGTCGAGCGGGCCGCCGGCCCGATCACGTGTCGGCCCCGTCTGTCCGCAGACGGGGCCGAGCCTTGCAGAGCCCCAGCCCGGAAGACCGCCGGAACGCCGGAGAGGCGCCGGAGAGAGGACGCCCCCCGTGACCGAGGCAGCAGCGGAGCTTCCGGCGCCGCCCCCGCAGGCGGCCGCCGTCTTCGGCGACCGGTTCGCCGACGTGGTGCGCTACGCCGAGCTGCTCGCCGAGGCCGGGGTGCAGCGTGGGCTGATCGGTCCGCGCGAGGTGCCGCGGCTGTGGGAGCGGCACCTGCTGAACTGCGCGGTGCTCTCCGAGGTGATCGACCGCGAGGTCTCGGTGTGCGACGTCGGCTCGGGGGCCGGCCTGCCCGGTATCCCGCTGGCGCTGGCCCGGCCGGACCTGGAGATCACGCTGCTGGAGCCGCTGCTGCGCCGCACCACCTTCCTGGAGGAGGTGGTCCGTCTGCTGGGGCTGTCCAATGTCACGGTGGTGCGTGGGCGCGCCGAGGAGGTCCTGGGAAAGCTGGCCCCGGTGGACGTGGTGACCGCGCGCGCGGTGGCGCCGCTGGAGCGGCTCGCCGGCTGGGGGCTGCCGCTGCTGCGGCCGCACGGCGAGATGGCCGTACTGAAGGGGGACACCGCGGAGGACGAGCTGAGGGGCGCGCGGGCCGCGCTGGGCCGGCTCGGTGCGGTCGACGCCACGGTGGTCCAGGTCGGCGAGGGCGTGGTGGAGCCGATGTCGACCGTGGTGCGGGTGCTGGTCGGTGAGAGCCCCGGCGGGGTCCGGGCCGCCACCCGCCGGGCGAAGGCCGCGAGGGCCGACCGCGCCGCCAGGCACAACAACGGTGGCCGCAGGCGTCGCTGACGGCGCATCGACCGCTGTCCCGGTCCGCGTGTGACCTCTACGCGATCTACGCCATCCCAACGGCCCGAAATGCGCATTTCGGAGTGTCTTCTGACATAGCGGTGTGGCGCTGTGCATCGTGTTCCACGTGAAACGTCGCTCGCTGCTTCCCGGAGTCCTCAGTCGAGGCCGCGCCGCGGCCGAGGCGCGGGCCAACAAATCCACCAAGCCGACCGGTTCTGGCTACCGTTCTCACGATTCCCGCGATTTATCCACAGGTGGGCCGGGCTCGCTGGTTCAGCACCCCTCGGGCATGGCAGGCTCTTCTCATAGCGAGCCTGAAGTCGAGGAGAGTGAGTCCTTGCGGTCCGACGCCAACATCGCGGGGCCGATGGCCGATCCGGTCCCCGGTCCCCGATCCGCTGATTCAGCCGGGGGACCCCTGTCCGGGCCCCCGGGGTTCGGTGGCGATGTTCCACGTGAAACATTGCCACCCATGGACGACACCCCGATCGGTCGCGCTGCCCAGCTGGCCGTCGAAGCCCTGGGGCGTGCCGGTGAGGGGCTGCCTCGACCTGCGCAGACGCGGGTGATGGTGGTCGCCAACCAGAAGGGCGGCGTGGGCAAGACGACCACGACCGTGAATCTGGCGGCGTCGCTGGCGCTGCACGGCGGCCGGGTGCTGGTGATCGACCTCGACCCGCAGGGCAATGCGTCCACCGCGCTGGGGATCGACCACCACTCCGAGGTCCCGTCCATCTACGACGTCCTGGTGGAGAGCAAGCCGCTCTCGGACGTGGTCCAGCCGGTCGCCGATGTGGAGGGCCTGTTCTGCGCGCCCGCCACCATCGACCTGGCGGGCGCCGAGATCGAACTGGTCTCCCTGGTCGCCCGGGAGAGCCGGCTGCAGCGGGCCATCGAGTCCTATGAGCAGCCGCTGGACTATGTCCTCATCGACTGCCCGCCGTCCCTCGGCCTGCTCACCGTCAATGCCCTGGTCGCCGGCGCCGAAGTGGTCATCCCCATCCAGTGCGAGTACTACGCGCTGGAGGGCCTGGGCCAGCTCCTGAAGAACGTCGACCTGGTCCGGGCGCACCTCAATCCCAAGCTCCATGTCTCCACCATCCTGCTGACGATGTACGACGGCCGTACCCGGCTCGCGTCGCAGGTTGCCGAGGAGGTCAGGACGCACTTCGGGAAAGAGGTACTGCGGACCAGCATCCCGCGGTCGGTCCGGATCTCGGAGGCCCCGAGCTACGGCCAGACCGTACTGACCTACGACCCCGGTTCCAGCGGCGCCCTGTCGTATCTGGAAGCGGCCCGGGAGATGGCCCTGCGCGGTCTGCCGAGCCAGGTGGCCGTCGAGTACGACCCGCAGTTCGACCCGGCGCAGGACGACCAGCAACAGCAGCACGCGCACAACCAGCACAGCATGTCGGAGGGGAACCAGTGAGTGATCGACGCAGAGGGCTCGGCCGTGGTCTCGGCGCGCTGATCCCTGCCGGACCGCCATCGGCGGGCGCCTCCACGGCGACCGGCCCGGTGCTCCCCTCGGAACGCGGTGTCGCCGCGGCCAAGGTGGCCGGGCTGACCGAGCGCAAGCCGGCCGAGCCCTCCGCACCGGTGGTGGACATCCCTGTTTCACGTGAAACAGAGCCGGATGTCTCCGCCGTCAGGGCCCCGGTCAGCGGAGCCTATTTCGCCGAGCTGCCGCTCGACGTGATCACGCCGAACCCGCGCCAGCCCCGTGAGGTCTTCGACGAGGACGCCCTCAACGAGCTGATCGTCTCCATCAAGGAGGTGGGTCTGCTCCAGCCGGTGGTCGTTCGCCAGATCGGTGGCGACCGCTATGAGCTGATCATGGGCGAGCGGCGCTGGCGCGCCTGCCGGGAGGCCGGCCTGGAGCGGATTCCCGCGATCGTCCGTGCCACGGACGACGAGAAGCTGCTCCTGGACGCCCTCCTGGAGAACCTGCACCGCGCCCAGCTGAACCCGCTGGAAGAGGCCGCCGCCTACGACCAACTGCTGCGGGACTTCGCCTGCACCCACGAGCAGCTCGCCGACCGGATCGGCCGCTCCCGGTCCCAGGTGTCCAACACCCTGCGGCTGCTGAAGCTGTCCGCCCCGGTGCAGCGCCGGGTCGCGGCGGGTGTGCTGTCCTTCGGGCACGCACGGGCCCTGCTCGCCCTGGAGGAGGCGGAGGAGCAGGACAAGCTGGCCCACCGGATCGTTGCCGAGGGCCTGTCGGTGCGCGCGGTCGAAGAGATCGTGACGCTGATGAACAGCGATCCGCAGCCCGCACGGAAGGCCGCCGCCCCCCGCGCCGGCCGCCGGGTCTCGCCGGCTCTCACCAACCTCGCGACCAGGCTCTCCGACCGCTTCGAGACCCGTGTGAAGGTCGACCTTGGCCAAAAGCGGGGAAAGATCGTCGTGGAATTCGCCTCGATAGAGGATCTGGAGCGCATCCTGGGAGCGATGGCCCCCGGCGAAGGGCGAGTCCTCGAAAGCCGGCTCGAAGACGACGACGAGTCCGAGGACGAGGCCGAGTGACAGACGGCACCCCGGTGCGATCGCCGGGGTGCCCGAGGGCTGTTCGGATCGCGACAGAGATGGGGTCTCGGCTCGATGGGACGTCGGCTCGTACCGCTCACCCTCGACAATCTTCCGGATCTCCCGAAGCCGTGCCGGCGGTGCGTCTTCTGGGAGCTGGACCCGGTCAGCGGGGAAGCGGCGGTCCAGGCCGGCAAGCCCGAGCTGGAGAAGGAGTCCTGGATCTCCGCGGCGCTGCTGGAATGGGGATCATGCGGCCGGGTGGTCTATGTGGACGAGGTCCCGGCCGGTTTCGTGCTCTACGCCCCCGCGGCCTATGTGCCGCGTTCCCTGGCCTTCCCGACGAGCCCGGTCTCCCCTGACGCCGTGCAGCTGATGACGTCCCGGGTGCTCCCGGGATACCAGGGGCAGGGGCTCGGCCGGGTACTGGTGCAGACCGTCGCCAAGGATCTGGTGCGGCGGGGCTTCAAGGCGATCGAGGCGTTCGGGGACGCCAAGTGGTCGGCGCCCTCGTGCGTGCTGCCGGCCGACCATCTGACCGCGGTGGGCTTCAAGACGGTCCGCCAGCACCCCCGCTACCCCCGGCTGCGGCTGGAGCTGCGGTCGACCATCTCCTGGAAGGAAGACGTGGAGATGGCGATCGACCGGCTGCTCGGCGCGGTGCAGAAGGAGCCCGCGCTGCGCCCGCTCTGAACCCGCTCTGACACAGCCGAGGGGGGGGGGGGGGGGGGGGGGGGGGGGGGGGGGGGGGGCCCCCCCCGCGGGGGGGGGGGGGGGGCGGGGCGCCCCGGGGGGGGGGCGGGGGGGGGGGGCCG
>JAJSZB010000020.1:0-28691 GCA_050613715.1 Streptomyces sp. IBSBF 3018 | reverse complement strand
CGCAACTTCCCGCGATTGACCCGCGCCCTGGGGGGGGCTTTCCCCCCCCGCCCCCCCCCCCCCCCCTTCGCCGTGCGGGGTACTGCGGACGGATCGTCAGCCGATGAAGTCGGCGAGGTCACGCTCCAGGGCGGCCTTCGGCTTGGCGCCGACGATGGTCTTCACGACCTCGCCGCCCTTGTAGACGTTCATCGTCGGGATGGACATCACGCCGTACTTGGCGGCGGTGACGGGGTTCTCGTCGATGTTCAACTTGACGATGGTGATGTCGTCGGCGTGCTCCGCGGCGATCGCCTCAAGGGACGGGGCGATCTGGCGGCACGGGCCGCACCATTCGGCCCAGAAGTCCACCAGCACGGGCTTGTCGCTGGCGAGCACCTCCTCGGCAAACGTCGCGTCGGTCACGGGCTTGGTGTTGCCGGCCACTGCACTCTCCTCGGATCTCGAAACGGGCTGACTCGGTGGTGGGGACGGAAAGTCTGGGTGTGCGGTCAGGCGGTCTTCTCGGTGTCGGACAGAGCCGCCAGGTAGTGCTCGGTGTCCAGCGCGGCGGCGCACCCGGTGCCGGCCGCGGTGATCGCCTGCCGGTAGGTGTGGTCCACGACGTCTCCCGCGGCGAAGACGCCGGGGATGTTGGTCCGGGTGGTCGGCGACTGCACGACGAGGTAGCCCTCGGCGTCCAGGTCGAGCACGCCCTTGAAGAGCTCGGTCCTCGGGTCGTGGCCGATCGCGATGAACAGCCCGGTGACGGGCAGCTCGGACGTCTCACCGGTCTTGGTGTTGCGCAGCGTCAGACCGGTGAGCTTGCCGTCGCCGTGGATCTCGGCGACCTCGCTGTCCCAGACGAAGGAGATCTTCGGGTTCGCGAAGGCCCGCTCCTGCATCGCCTTGGACGCCCGGAGGGTGTCCCTGCGGTGCACGATCTTCACCGACTTGGCGAACCGCGAGAGGAACGTCGCTTCCTCCATCGCGGTGTCGCCGCCGCCGATCACAGCGATGTCGTGCTCCCGGAAGAAGAAGCCGTCACACGTGGCACACCACGAGACGCCGCGACCGGAGAGCTGGTCCTCGTTGGGGAGGTTGAGCTTGCGGTGCTGGGAACCCGTGGTGACGATGACGGCCTTCGCCTTGTGCACGGTGCCGGCGGAGTCGGTGACGGTCTTGATGTCCCCGGTCAGGTCCACCGCGACGATGTCGTCCGGGATCAGCTCGGCGCCGAACCGCTCGGCCTGGGCCCGCATGTTGTCCATGAGGTCCGGACCCATGATGCCGTCGCGGAAGCCCGGGAAGTTCTCCACGTCGGTGGTGTTCATCAGGGCGCCGCCCGCGGTCACGGAGCCCTCGAACACCAGCGGCTTGAGAGAGGCACGTGCCGTGTAGAGCGCCGCGGTGTATCCCGCGGGACCCGAACCGATGATGATCACATTACGGACGTCGCTCACGGGTGTTTTCCTCGTCTCTGCGAACTGCTTGGGGGCCCTGGCTGGACTCTCGTCCTGCCTAACGGATACTACGGGTCCCGCATTCCCCGAGGGTCGAGCCGCTCACGCACGCGCGCCGCAGCGCCGGGTCACCGCGCGTAGGTGCCCTGGAAGAGAACAGTCCCCGGCGCGCTCGGCGTGCAGGAGGCGTTGACCACGAAGGCGTCGACCCTGGCGCTGTCCGCGGGGTGCGGCAGCACGAGGAGGTACGCGTCGACGCCCTGGAACACCTCGCGCTCGGAGGCGATCGGCTGCTGGGCGCGGTGTGTGGCACTCAGCACACACGAGGGCACCGCGGCCGGGCCGGCCGGTGCCACATCCGGATGGGGCGTCTTGCTCAGCATCGGCGAGTTGCCGCGGTCCGTGGCGGCGCCGTCCTGGCCCGGCTGCTGTGCCAGCAGCGCCCGTACCGAGGACGCGACGGAGTCGGCGGAGTCGGCGCCCGCTCCCGCATGGGTCTTGGCGGTGGAGCTGTCCGTCTGCGCACCGTTCGACGAGGACCCACCGGCCTCGACGATGCCGTAGACGACCCCGCCCAGCGCCAGGACGGCGGCCGCGTAGCCGCTCGCGAGCAGGGTGCGGCGCCGGCGCGCTCCCCGGCCGCCGTGACCGCTGCGCGTCGACCCCGTGCGCCCGGGCCCGGTCGGCCCGGACGGCCGCCCGCCGGGAGCGCCCGGAGTGTGCGCGGCGCCGCCCGATCCCGGGGAAGCTCCGCCGGCGCCTGATGCCGCCGTCGATGTTCCACGTGAAACATGCGCGTCGGTGACGGCGGTCTCGCGAGCGTCGACAGCGCCGCTGACTGCGCCACTGACAGCGCCATCGGTGTCGGCACCGGTGTCGGCGGCGGTGTCGGCGGCGGTATCGGCGGCGGTCGATGTTTCACGTGGAACATGCGCGAGCGCCGCGTCGATCCGCGCGGCGACATCGGCCGGCATGGGCTCCACCGGCAGCGTGCCGAGCAGCCCCCGGATCTCTTCCAGGGAGACCACGACGTCCGCGCAGAGCCCACAGTCGTCCACGTGTGCGCGGACGGCCGCCTCGCGCTCGGCCGGCAGCAGGCCCTCGGACCAGTCGGAGAGCTCCGAGACCTCGGGGTGCGGGCCCTGGCCCGTGGTCGACGTCATCGGTGTGCACCTCCGTTCTGATCCGATCCCGTCTCTGGGACGGATGTCCCCTCCGTCCGGTTCCTTCCCCGCGCGGGATCACCGTTCTCGGCCGGTGCGGGTCCGTCCCCGGTTCGGCGGCCGACCGGATCGGCCGCGGCCTCAGCGGCCTCCGAGGCGCCCGCGATGCCCGCGGCGTCCCGTCGAAGATGCGCGAGGAGCGGCAGCAGCCGGGCCCGGCCGCGGGCGCACCTGCTCTTCACGGTCCCGGCCGGGACGTCCAGCACCTCCGCCGCCTCCGCCACCGGATAACCCTGCATGTCGACCAGCACCAGCGCGGCCCGCTGCTCGGGCGGCAGGGTGGCGAGCGCCGCCAGCAGCTCCCGGTGCAGCTCCCCCCGCTCGGCCGGCGCCTCCGCCGACTCGTGCGGTTCCATCAGAGCCTCGAAGTTCTCCTCGTCGGCGACCGGGGCGGTCCGCCGGGAGGCGGCCCTGCGGGCCCGGTCGAGGCAGGCGTTCACGGTGATCCGGTGCAGCCAGGTGGTCACGGCCGACTGGCCGCGGAACGTGTGGGCGGCCCGGAACGCCGACACCAGAGCGTCCTGCACGGCGTCCGCCGCCTCCTCGCGGTCCCCGAGCGTACGCAGGGCGACGGCCCACAGCCGGTCACGGTGCCGTCTGACCAGTTCCCCGAAGGCGTCCGGATCACCCGCGACATGCCGCGCGAGCAGCTCGGCGTCGGCTACGCCGCCGAGCGGGTTCTCCTCCAAGGCCGGCTCCCCCGGTTCCGTGCATTCTGGGCGAACGTGTCGGGCCTGAATCGCGCCCACATGCTATCCCCGCGGGGAAGGCGCCACAACGAAGGTCCGCGCCGCACGGAACCGGGCCTCGGGACGCACGTGGGGGGCCGGGCGGACCCGGCCCCCCACGGAGGCTCTCGTGCCGAGGCCGGGCTCAGCCGGCGAAGGAGATCTCTTCGAGCCCCTGCTTGTACCCCGAGTCCGAGTACTGGTCCGCGTCCGAGTGCGGGAGGGCGGTGAACCAGACGACGACGTAGCGGGTCGGCTGCGGCGCCTTGACCGAGATCCGGATCGTGTTGCTCGTGCTCTCGGCGCTCCCGAGCTTCGTCATCTGCGACAGCGGGGTGGAGGTGGAGAACGACGACGCCGCGTACAGAGTGACCGAGGTGTGGTCGCCCGCGTAGAGGACGTTCAGCTCGGCGGAGCGGACCGTCTGGTTCGACCCGAGGTCGTAGACCACGCCGACGCCCGGCTTGTAGGGCGCCAGCTCCGGTCCTCCGTGGTAGGACTTCGTCCGCCAGTAGGTGGAGGGGTCCTTGTCGTAGGTGGTCCCGACGTTGTCGGAGTTCTGGAAGGCCCCGTCGAGGGAGAACTCCTTGGCGTCCGCGATCCTTATCGGCTGGGGGGCCGCCGACTGGGTGGGGTTCCCGCCGGCCTTCTGCCCGGTGGTCGGCGGCGTCTTGGTCGACTGGTCCTCACGGGACTTCAGCGCGTCCGCGAGCTGCCAGCTGCCCAGCCCGATGGCGACGATCACCAGGGCGGACACCGCCCACTTCAGCGCGCGCCCGGTGCGGCCGGGCAGGGCCGGCGGCGGCACCGGCGCCGGGGCCGGTGCACGGGTGGCGCCCCGCGGCTGCGGCGGGGGCGGCTGGAACGCGGTGGGCTGGTAGACCGGCGGCGCCTGCTCCGGCGGCCGGATGCGCGGGACCGCGGCGACCGCCTTGGCCAGCTCCTCCGGCGTGGTGCACGGCGGCTCCTCGCGGGAGGCCGTCGCGCCGTCGTTCACCAGGGCGCGGATGGCGACCTCGGACAGACCCCGGTGCACGCCCGCGCGGACCTGGTCGGGGGCGACCAGCCCGACGCCCTTGGGCAGCCCGGTGAGACCGTGCGCGTCCTCCTCGTACGGCCAGCGCTGGGTGAGGGAGGCGTAGAGCAGCGCCCCGATGGCCTCGGTGTCCTGGCGCTGCGGGCGCTCCGAGCTGAGCCCGCGCAGCGCCGCGGCGACCGCGAGGCCGCGGATGCGGTACTGCCCGGAGACGGTGCGCAGCACGGCGCCGGGGTCCAGCCGCAGGTGCGCCAGGCCCTCGCGGTGCGCCGCGGACATGCCCTGGGACACCTGGCTGACCATCTGGTACGCCTCGTGCGGCTCCAGCGGTCCTGCGGTCAGCAGGTCGGCCAGCGAGACCGCGTCGGGCAGCCACTCGTGGATGACGTAGACCAGGTCGTTCTCCTCGACGGCGTCGAGGACCTGGACGAAGCGGGGATCGCCGAGCAGCGCGGCGGAACGGGCGGCGGCCAGCACGGTACGGGAGCGCTCGTGGTCGGCGGGCAGGATGTGGATGCCCACCGCCCGGCGCAGCTTCTCGTCCACCGCGCGCCAGCTGCTGAAGCCGTCGACGCGGGTGACGCACTCCTCCAACTGGTAGCGGCGCGCGAGCTTGTGACCGCTGTGCAGCTCCCGCGCCGCCGGCTTGACCGGCGCTGCGGGCTTGGCGTCTGCCGCGGGCTTGGCGGCGGATGCGGGCTTGGCAGTGGCTGTGGTCCCGGCCGAAGCCGCGGGCTTGGCGACCGCGGGCGCCTCCAGCGTGTCGAACGCGTCCAAGGACGCCATCGGCTCGGTGGCCTCCGGGTCCCCCGGCCTCGCCTCCGCGCTCCCGGCCTTCCCGGCGTCGTCGTCCGTGTCGTCTGTGTCGTCCGTGTCGGCCGCGGCGTCCGTATCGTCTGCGTCGCCCGTGTCGTGCGTGTCGCTCCCGGCGCCTTCGTCCTCGCGCAGACTCTCGTCGGGCCTGTCGTCCTGCCCGTCCCCCGCGGTGACGGGTTCCCTGCCGCTGGTCTGGTCGTCCGTCGTCCCACCGTCGGATGTGGCGCCGCCCTGCTGAACGGCGGGCGAGCCCTCGCCGCCCTCGTTGGCCACTCCGACGGCGGCCGTGCTCCGATCCGCCACCGTCGTTCCTGCCTCCCCATCCATTGCGCGATCCCACATCAACCCGAAGGCACCGAAGGCACCGAAGACGCCGAAGACAATTGTGCCCGCACTCCTGCTCTATGCACGACACACGGTGGGGCGTGAAGGTTGCGCGGCACGCGCCCGGAAGACCGCGCGTGCCCCTCAGCGGCCGAGCCGGCCCCTGACCATGCCCATCATCGCGGTCATCTCCTCGATCCTCATCCGCTTGGCCGCGGCCACGAACAGGCCGAGCAGCAGCACGCCGCCGACCACGAGGGCGGCCAGGGCCCCGACCGGGCCGCTGCCCAGCGCATGGGTGATCAGGTAGACCGCGATGCCGGCGACGAGCGAGGCGGGCACGCAGGCGCCCGCGAGTCGGGCGTAGGTCCGCAGCACCCTGCGGCCGTCCAGATCGCCGCGCAGCCGCCCGCGCAGCCGCTTCGCCGCCACCCGCACGCCCACCGCGTAGGCCAGCCCGTAGGAGAAGGCCATGCCGACCACGGCCCAGCGGGCCGGCAGCGTGAGGAAGCAGATCGCCGAGGCCGCCGCGTTGACGATCGCGACGACCACCGTGTTGTAGAAGGGCGTCCGGGTGTCCTCGAAGGCGTAGAAGCCGCGCAGGATGACGTACTGGGCGGAGAACGGGATCAGCCCGACGCCGAACGCCATCAGGATGAAGCCGATGTTGCGCGCCGACTCCGCGCCCGTGCTCGCGTACAGCAGGGCGCACATCGGCACGCCGAGCGCGAGGAAGGCGAAGGCGGCCGGCACGATCGCCACCGCCGAGGTGCGCAGCCCGTAGGAGATGTCGTCGCGGACGGCGGTGATGTCGCCGTCGGCGGCCGCCCGCGAGATCCGCGGCAGCACCGCCGCCATCACCGAGACGGTGATGATGGCCTGCGGCATCTGCCAGATCAGCAGGGCGTTGTTGTACGCGGTGATGCCGGTGCCCTGGTAGCCGCTCTTGTCGGCGTCGGCGCCCGCCCAGGTGGCCAGCTGGGTGACCACGATCAGGCCCGCCTGGTTGGCCAGCACGAAGAAGAACGTCCACTTGGCGAGCTTGGCGGCCTTGCCCAGGCCGTGACCGCGCCAGTCGAACCGCGGCCGGAACCTGAAGCCCGCGTCCCGCAGGTAGGGCAGCATCGCCAGCGACTGGACGACCAGGCCGAGCAGCGTGCCGATGCCCAGCAGCCGGGTGCCCTCGGGCGTGATGGTCGTCGCGTCCATCCGGGTCGTGCTGTAGGGGCCGTAGACCCAGATGAACATCAGGAAGGTGAAGATCACCACGACGTTGTTCAGGACCGGGGTCCACATCATCGCGCCGAACCGGCCGCGCGCGTTGAGCACCTGGCCCATCACCACGTGCACGCCCATGAAGAAGATGGTCGGCAGGCAGTAGCGGGCGAAGGCGATGGCGACGTCGTAGGTGTCGGGGTTGGCCGCGATCTTCGCGGACATCAGCCGGATCAGCAGCGGTGCGCCGACCACGGTGATCGCGACGATGCCGCCGAGCACCACCATGACGACGGTCAGCAGCCGGTTGGCGTACGCCTGGCCGCCGTCGTCGTCGTCCTTCATCGCGCGCACGAGCTGCGGGACGAAGACGGAGTTCAGACCGCCGCCGATGGTGAGGATGTAGATCATCGTCGGCAGGGTGTTGGCGACGGCGTAGGAGTCGCCGAGGGTGGCGACGCCGATCGCCGCGGCGATCACCAGCGTGCGGACGAAGCCGGTCACACGTGAAACCAGGGTGCCCGCGGCCATCAGCGCGCTGGACTTCAGGATGCCGCCGGCCCGGCCGGCGGGCGGCTGCTGGACGACGGGGATCTGGCCGGTGCCGTCCTGCGGCACCGGCGGCATCGTGCCGGTCGCCGGACCCGCGTCGAGCCCCTCGCCCGCGCCGCCGGGCGGCTGCTGGTACGCGCCAGTCCGCGGATCGGCGTAACCGGGCTCGGCGTACTGCTGCTGGCCGCCCTGCTCCTGCACGTAGTCGGGGCCGAGGTACTGGCTGCCCTGGTAGTACACCGGCGGGCCGTAGGAGGGCTCGCCGTAGACCGGCTCGGAGAAGCCGGTGCCGGTGTTGTCCCACGCCTGGTAGCTCTGCCCCCAGCCCTGGTACTGCGGGTAGGCGGCGTAGTCCTGCGGCGGCTGCTGGAAGTACGCCTGCCGCGGGTCCTGCTGCTGCGGCTGCCCGTACTGCTGCTGCTCGTAAGGCGGCTGCGGAACCTGCTGCTGCGCGGCCTGGTACTGCTGCGGGTCGGCGTACTGCTGCTGGGGCGGCGGCTGGTACTGCTGCTCGGGGTACTGCTGCGCCGGGTACTGCCCCGGCTGCTGCTGTCCCGGGTGCTGTCCCGCCTGCTGTCCGGGGTACTGCCCGGGGTCCTGCGGGGCGCCGCCCTGCTGCCGCTGGTCGCGGAAGAGGTGCTCGTACGCGTCGTACTGCGGGTCGTCCTGCCCGGCCTGGCCGACGAGTCCGTCCACGCCGACGTAGCGGGTCGACGGGTCGTCGCCGTAGGGCGTCTGCGGGTACGACCCCTGCTGCCAGTGCCTGCCGCCGTCCGCCGACGGCGGGGGCGGCGGGTGCGCGGCGCGGTCGTACAGCGCCTCGCCCACCGGGTCCTGCGCCGACGGGTCCTGCTGCTGGTACGGGTCGTGGGCGTAGGTGTTCTGCAGGTACGGGTCGGGTGGCGTGGGACGCTGCTCGGGCGTGGGAGGCATCTGGCCCGCAGAGTCGCGATCACCGTCATACGGCGCGTTCATCAGTGCCCCACCTTATTGTCCGCCGGCTATCCGTCCACCTTCTCACCTGCCGGGGACGGCTCCGGACTTTCCTGGCCGGTGTCAGCCACAGGGTCACCCGGGTGCCCGGGGTCCCCGCCGTCCTCTTCTCCCGTGTCGCTGCCCTCTCCGCCGTTCGTGCCGTCGTCCCCGCCGCCGTCCGCGGCGGACTGGCGCTTACGTTGACGGTAGATCCGTACGCCCGCGAGCACCAGCAGCAGGAGGCCGCCCGCGATGATCAGCATCACCAGGTCGGTCACCTTGGTGACCTTGATCTCGAACTGGATGCCGCTGCTGCCGTAGATCCTGCCGTCGGGGCCGTAGAGCGCGGCGTTGACCCAGACCGCGCCGTTGGCGCTGGCCTTCGTCTGGAACTTCAGGGTACGGGTGTGGCCGCCGTCGATGCTGATCGGCTGGTCGGAGTTCTTGATCTCCAGCCGGATGTTGGTGGTGGAGGTGAGCCGCAGCACCAGCCCGGTGATGGGCTGGCTCAGCTCGTTCTTCACCGTGACCGGAATCGTGCCGCTGCGTCCCGACAGGGTGAGCGCGGTCTTCTTGTCGATGATGTGGACGGCGTTGATCAGGTCGGTGAAGTAGACGCCGATCGAGTCCAGGTAGCTCTTGGCGTCAGGCCCGCCGCGCGGGGACGGGGCGCCGGCCGGGTCGGGGCGCCAGCCGGTGGACATCGCCCGCATCACCGCGTTGCGGAACGGCACGCTCACCCGGTCCTTGATGGTGAGGATCACCACGAACTCGTTGACCCGGTCCTGGTCGGTGCGCAGCTGCCGGAAGGCCGACGCGGGCAGCTCCCGCGCGCGCAGCGCCCTGGGGTAGGAGCCCGCGGCGGGCACCCGGTGCGAGACCCGGGAGTCGGCGTGCGCCGAGGCCGCGGTGCCGAAGTCCACGGTCTGCGACCAGTGGCTGCCGTCGTCGTCCACGGTGCGGATGGCCTCGGCCATCGCCTGCGCCTGGGAGACGGTGGGCCGGCGCTGCGGCGCGACGAGGAGGGTGCGCTGCTTCTCCGGCGCCTGCATGGTGATCAGCAGGGTCTGCGCGACGAAGCTCTGGACCGCCTGGTCGGAGGTCTGCGCGTTCAGCATGTCGCCGCTGAACGCCGTGGACAGCGAGGAGTCGGCGACCACCGCCGTCATGCCGCCGCCCACCGGCCGGGCGGCGGTCGGCGTGTACTCCAGCGTGTTCTCCGGGAAGTGGTCGCTGCGGGCGATGATCCGGTTGTCGCCGCCGCTCTTGGCCGCCGCCACGATCGACGGGTCGATCGCGCCGTCCACCGGCCAGCCGACGCCCGAGGTCGGCTTGATGCCGAGGATCGTGCCGACCGTGACCTGGCCGAGCTGGGTCGCGGTCTTCAGTCCGGCGACGCTGCCGGGCACGTGCAGGCCGTTGTGGGCCAGCGAGGCCAGGTCGGTGTCGCCGAAGGGCAGGGCGATCACCTCGTCGCCGGTGACCGCGCCCTTGAGGGCGTTCAGCCACTGGGTGGCCAGCGCGGCACCGGTGCCCGGGGTGCTGTCGGCGACGTCGCCGCCGGGACCCGCGACCCGGTAGCCCTTGGTCATCGCCTCGACGGTGGCCAGCAGGTCGGGGTCGACGATCCAGGTGACCGGGAGGTCCTTGGCGAGGTCCACCATCACCTGGAGCCGGCCGCCGGGCGCCAGCTCGGCGGCCAGGTCGTCGTCGAGGAAGATCGGGTTCTGCCGGGAGTCGATGTCACCGCGGGCCGAGATGTGCGGCCGGTCGGTGAGCGGCCACAGGTACGTGATGCGGGTGGGCTTGGCGCTCTCCCCGTCGGCGTACCAGGGCAGGAACGTGCGCTTGATGCCCAGCGCGTGCTGCCAGGGCTCGGCCGAGGTGCGGCCCTCCAGCACGACGCCCAGCTGGTAGACGCCGGTGGAGCCCAGATCGAGCGCGCTGACCGGGACCTTCAGGCTGAAGGAGGTGCTCGCGCCGGCCGGGACGTCGGCCAGCTCCGCGACGTGGTCGGCGATCTCGTCGCCGTCCTTGGCGCTGACGTAGCCGCTGCGGGAGGCGGCGGCCTTCATCGCGCTGCGGCTGGTCAGGGGGCCCTCGGGACCGACCATCAGGGCCATGTGCGCGTGGGTGACCGTCACCTTGGAGTTGTTCACCAGGGTGCCGGAGACGGTCACCGAGTCGTCCTTGGTCGGGACCCGCGGGGTGACGGAGTTGAGGTAGACCGTCGCGGTGTGGGAGCCGGTGGGCGCCGCGGTGGTGAGGGAGGCGGCGGAGGCTGTGGTGGAGGGTGCGGACGCGGTGGTGGACAGGACCGCGGACGCTGTGGTGGATGCACTGGTGGACGCTGTCGCGGACAGCGCCCGTGAGGCGGCCTGGGGGGCCGTCCGGGCCGCCGTGGGCGCGCTCGCCCGGTCCGGCTCCCGCGCCTGCGAGCCGCTCGCCTGGACGCCCTGCAGCAGCCCGGCGAGCACCGTGGCGCCGGCGAGCAGCGCGGCGGCTCTGGGCCTCCGGCGGCGGGCGGACGGAGGTGTGCCGGGTGCCTGTGCCGCCTCGCCCACGCGCGTTCGCCCGTCCCTTGTCGTCACTCGTCGGTACTCGTCGGTCGTTCATCGGAAGTGCGTGCTGGCATGTTAACGATCCGCACTGTGTCCGAGTGCTGCCGGGCGGGAGAAACAGGGGCGCGGGGGGCGCCCGCGGACCCGTACCCTTTGACGTTGTGCCGAACGCCAGCCATGCCCCCCAGAACCCGCAGGCCCGTCACCGGATCGCACCGGTCGCCGAGGACCTCGGCCGCCGTTTCCGCGACGCGGGATTCCAGCTCGCCCTCGTCGGGGGCTCGGTCAGGGACACGCTGCTGGGACGGCTGGGCAACGACCTGGACTTCACCACCGACGCGCGCCCCGAGCAGGTCCTGAAGATCCTGCGGCCGTGGGCGGACGCGGTGTGGGAGGTCGGCATCGCCTTCGGCACCGTCGGCGGCAAGAAGGACGGCTACCAGGTGGAGGTCACCACCTACCGCTCGGAGGCGTACGACCGCACCTCCCGCAAGCCCGAGGTGTCCTACGGCGACACCATCGACGAGGATCTGGTCCGCCGCGACTTCACCGTCAACGCGATGGCCGTCTCCCTGCCGGGCACCGACTTCGTCGACCCGTACGGCGGCCTGGACGACCTGGCCGCCCGCACCCTGCGCACCCCCGGAACCCCCGAGTCGTCCTTCTCCGACGACCCGCTGCGGATGCTGCGCGCCGCGCGCTTCGCCGCCCAGCTGGACTTCGAGGTGGCCCCCGAGGTGGTCGCTGCCATGACGGCGATGGCCGACCGGATCGAGATCGTCTCCGCCGAGCGGGTCAGGGACGAGCTGAACAAGCTGATCCTGTCCGAGCACCCCCGCAAGGGCCTGCGGCTGCTGGTCGACACCGGGCTCGCCGACCGGGTGCTGCCCGAGCTGTCCGCGCTGCGGCTGGAACGCGACGAGCACTTCCGGCACAAGGACGTCTACGAGCACACGCTGACCGTGCTGGAGCAGGCCATCGACCTGGAGACCGACGGCCCCGACCTGGTGCTGCGGCTCGCGGCGCTGCTGCACGACATCGGCAAGCCGAAGACCCGCCGCTTCGAACCGGACGGCCGGGTCTCCTTCCACCACCACGAGATGGTGGGCGCCAAGCTGACCAAGGCCAGGATGACCCGGCTGAAGTACCCCAACGACCAGGTCAAGGACGTCTCCCGGCTGGTCGAGCTGCACCTGCGCTTCCACGGCTACGGCACCGGGGAGTGGACGGACTCCGCGGTACGCCGCTACGTCCGCGACGCCGGCCCGCTGCTGGAACGGCTGCACAAGCTCACCCGCTCCGACTGCACGACCCGCAACAAGAAGAAGGCCGCCGCCCTGTCGCGGACGTACGACAGCCTGGAAGCGCGGATCGCCGAGCTGAAGGAGCAGGAGGAGCTGGACGCGATCCGGCCCGATCTGGACGGCAACCGCATCATGCAGATCCTCGGCGTCCCGCCCGGCCCCGTCGTCGGCCGCGCCTACCAGCACCTGCTGGAGCTGCGCCTCGAACACGGGCCGCTGGGCGAGGAGGCCGCCGTCGAGGCCCTCAAACAGTGGTGGGCGGCGCAGTCGTCCTGACCCGACGGCGATGTTCCACGTGAAACATCGCGCTCTCGCCGCCCCCGTGGAGGCGATGTTTCACGTGGAACATCGCCCCCCGGACCACGCCGGGTCGCCCCGGACCAGGCCGGGACCGCGCGGAAGCCACGCCCGGGCCAGGGCCTAGAGCAGCGCCCGGTCCGCCCGCGCCCGGTCCGCCGCCACCTGGCCGGTCCGCAGCAGCGCCGCGGCGACCGCCGCGTAGACCAGCGCGAGGGCCACGACGAGCCCGGTCGAGCGCCCGTCCGCCGGGAGGACGAGGGCCGCGACCGCCGCGGCCCCGACGAAGGCGACGTTGAACGCCATGTCGTAGAGGGAGAAGACCCGGCCGCGGTAGGCGTCGTCGACGGACGTCTGGACGACCGTGTCGGTGGCGATCTTCGCGCCCTGGGTGGTGACACCGAGCGCGAAGGCGGCGAGCATCAGCGGCGCGGTGTCGAAGGGCAGCGCGAGCGGCGGGAGCAGCAGCGCGGAGGCCGCGGAGCACAGCGCGATCCAGCCGGAGCGGCCGAAGCGGGCGCTCGCCCAGGGAGTGACGACGGCCGCGGCGAAGAAGCCGGCCGCGGAGATGCCCACCGCCAGGCCCAGCAGCGCCAGCCCGTGGTCGTCGTCGCCCGGGTCCGACCAGGCGTAGCGGCAGAGCATCAGCAGCATCACCGTGAGGGCGCCGTAGCAGAACCGCATCACGGTCACGGCGGTCAGCGCCTGCCGTGCGGGCGGCCGTTCCCGCAGGTGTGCCAGCCCCTCGCGCAGCCCGCGGGCGGTGGAGGCGACGGCGGCGCCCAGACGCGGCCCACGGCCGTCCAGGTCG
Source organism: Streptomyces sp. IBSBF 3018 (assembly GCA_050613715.1). GTDB lineage: Bacteria > Actinomycetota > Actinomycetes > Streptomycetales > Streptomycetaceae > Actinacidiphila. The sequence continues at coordinate 15,407 of JAJSZB010000020.1, read as the reverse complement.
GGCCCGAGCAGGTCGCGCCCGAGCATCAGCGCGGAGGCGCCCGCCGCGGCGTACAGCAGCGCGGCCAGCAGCACCGTGGCGGCGTCGGCGCCCGCGCCCGCGGAGAGGAAGAGGTGGACGAGGAAGGCGGCGCCGCCGCCCGCGGTCGCGGCGAGCGTGCCGGCCGTCGGCGACAGGGAGTTCGCCGTGACGAGCCGGTCGCCGTCGACCACCCGCGGCAGCGCAGCGGACAGCCCGGCCAGCACGAAGCGGTTCACGGCGGTCACCGACAGGGCGGAGAGGTAGAACAGCCAGTCCGGCACGTGCAGCAGGACCAGCGCCGCGGTGCCGCACGACAGCCCGGCCCGCAGCAGGTTGCAGTACAGCAGCACCTGCCGGCGCCGCCACCGGTCCAGCAGCACCCCGCTGAACGGCCCGAGCAGCGAGTACGGCAGCAGCAGGACGGCCATGGCCGAGGCCACCGCGCCGGGCGAGGTCTGCTTCTCCGGCGAGAACACCACGTAGGCGGCGAGCGCGACCTGGAAGACGCCGTCGGAAAGCTGCGACAGCAGGCGCACCGCGAGCAGCCGCCGGAAGTCCGGCAGCCGCAGCAGCACACGCAGGTCACGGAGAACAGCCATGGACACACCTTCACACGGCATGCCGAAGCCCCGGGCACACGACCCGGGGCTTCGACAGGCTCAGCGTCCGGCGGGCTCGGCGCCCGGCGGTCGGCCTGTGGGGCTCAGCGCTCGACGGCTCAGCGCTCGACGTCGCCGCGGATGAACTTCTCGACGTTCTCGCGGGCCTGGTCGTCGAAGTACTGCACCGGCGGGGACTTCATGAAGTAGGAGGACGCCGACAGGATCGGGCCGCCGATGCCGCGGTCCTTGGCGATCTTCGCCGCACGCAGCGCGTCGATGATCACGCCCGCGGAGTTCGGGGAGTCCCAGACCTCCAGCTTGTACTCCAGGTTCAGCGGGACGTCGCCGAACGCACGGCCCTCCAGGCGGACGTACGCCCACTTGCGGTCGTCCAGCCACTGCACGTAGTCCGAGGGGCCGATGTGGACGTTCTTGGCGCCCAGGTCACGGTCCGGGATCTGCGAGGTGACGGCCTGCGTCTTGGAGATCTTCTTGGACTCCAGGCGCTCGCGCTCCAGCATGTTCTTGAAGTCCATGTTGCCGCCGACGTTCAGCTGCATGGTGCGCTCGAGGATCACGCCGCGGTCCTCGAAGAGCTTGGCCAGCACGCGGTGCGTGATGGTCGCGCCCACCTGGGACTTGATGTCGTCGCCGACGATCGGCACGCCCGCCTCGGTGAACTTGTCCGCCCACTCCTTCGTACCGGCGATGAAGACCGGCAGCGCGTTGACGAAGGCGACCTTGGCGTCGATGGCGCACTGGGCGTAGAACTTCGCCGCGTCCTCGGAGCCGACCGGCAGGTAGCAGACCAGGACGTCGACCTCGCGGTCCTTGAGCACCTGGACGATGTCGACCGGGGTCTCGTCGGACTCCTCGATGGTCTCGCGGTAGTACTTGCCGAGGCCGTCGAGGGTGTGGCCGCGCTGCACGGTCACACCGGTCTGCGGCACGTCGGTGATCTTGATGGTGTTGTTCTCGCTCGCACCGATGGCGTCCGCGAGGTCGAGACCGACCTTCTTCGCGTCGACATCGAAGGCGGCCACGAACTCGACGTCACGCACGTGGTAGTCGCCGAACTGCACGTGCATGAGACCAGGCACCCTGCTGTCCGGGTCGGCGTCCTTGTAGTACTCGACACCCTGCACCAGCGACGTGGCGCAGTTGCCTACGCCAACGATGGCTACGCGAACCGAACCCATACCGGTTGCTCCTTGTGAAATCGTCACGCGGTTCCCCGGTCCCCGGGTCGGCCGCCGTTCTCTTGGTTGTTGTCGTTGTCGTCCCGCTCGGCGGTCGGGCGCACCACGCGTCCGGCCCGCTCGGTCTCGATCAGCTCGTTGAGCCAGCGGACCTCGCGTTCCACCGATTCCATGCCGTGCCGCTGCAGCTCGAGGGTGTAGTCGTCGAGCCGTTCACGGGTGCGCGCGAGCGAGGCGCGCATCTTCTCCAGGCGCTCCTCCAGGCGGCTGCGCCGCCCTTCGAGCACCCGCATCCTGACGTCCTTCGACGTCTGGCCGAAGAAGGCGAAACGAGCGGCGAAGTGCTCGTCCTCCCAGGCGTCCGGGCCGGAGTTGGCGAGCAGCTCCTCGAAGTGCTCCTTGCCGGCGGCCGTCAGCCGGTAGACGATCTTCGCCCGCCGGCCGGCGAGCGGCGCGGCCGGCGTGTCGCCGTCCGGAGCCGACTCCTCAACCAGCCATCCCTGGGCGACCAGCGTCTTCAGACAGGGATAGAGCGTCCCGTAACTGAAGGCGCGGAACACCCCGAGCGAGGTGTTGAGCCGCTTGCGCAGCTCGTAGCCGTGCATCGGGGACTCGCGCAGCAGACCGAGAACCGCGAATTCGAGGATTCCGGAGCGCTTGCTCAATCCCTCGTCCCCTCGTCCGCGTATCGGGCGGTCCGCCGCCGGCGCCCCCGGGGGCGCGGCTACCGTGTTCAGCATGTTCGTTCCCGACTGTCTCGACCCGATGTATCGAGTCGATACATCGCGACGATAGAACGGCCCGAGACATCACGCAAGGCGCGCCGTGGTGACCGGTGTCACATCGGCAAACCTGTGGGCCGAGTGACGTCCGTTATGCGGTGAAGCGGCCGGGTCCCCCTTCTTTTGACCCTGCGTACTCTGTTCGCCATGCGGAGCACCGGGAACCCAGCGACGCCGGCGAGCGTCTTGATCCACGGTGCGGTGCGACCCGACCCGGTCGCGCGCAGGGGGACCGACCCGAACGTCATCGATGCCTGCAGGCGATCCCGCCTGTCGAGGAGTAGCTGTTCATGAGCGAGCACCGTCGTAAGCCGCCGCAGTCGCCGCCGCCCGGCGGCCGTGCTGCCGCCCGGCGCGCGGGACAGCAGCCGACACCCTCAGATCCCGCGGCCGGCTCCGCCGCCGGATCGCCCTCGGACCGCGAGCCGTACCAGGGCCGTGCCGCCGCACGGCGCGCCGCGCAGGGCCGTGGCGCCCGCCGGCGCGGCGCCCCCGGGGGCAGCGGCGGCCCTGGAGGCCCCGCGGGACCGGGCTCGACAGGACCGGGCCGCGGCCGCACCGCCGCCCGCCGCCCCACCAAGAAGCGCTTCATCGACTACCCGCGCTTCGGCAAGGAGGGCTGGCGCCGCTGGATGCCGTCCTGGCGCCAGGTGACGGCGATGGCCATCGGCTTCTTCGGCACCCTCGTCGGCGTGATCGGCGTCGCCTACGCGACGGTCAGCGTGCCCAACGTCAACCTCGCGGCCACCGCCCAGAACAACGTCTACTACTGGGACGACGGCAGCCAGATGATCGCCACCGGCGGCGAGGTCAACCGCCAGATCATCAAGATCGACGAGATCCCCAAGAGCATGCAGAACGCCGTGGTCTCCGCGGAGAACAAGACGTTCTGGACCGACCGCGGCGTCGACCCGATGGGCATCACCCGCGCCGTCTACAACATGGCCAGGGGCGGCGAGACCCAGGGCGGCTCGACCATCACCCAGCAGTACGTGAAGAACACCCGGCTCACCCAGCAGCAGACCTTCAGCCGGAAGTTCAAGGAGCTGTTCATCTCCATCAAGGTCGGCGCGACCCTGAAGAAGACGGACATCATGGCCGGCTACCTGAACACCTCGTACTTCGGCCGCGGCGCCTACGGCATCCAGGCCGCCGCGCGCACCTACTACGGCATCGACGCCAAGAACCTCAACCCGAGCCAGTCCGCCTTCCTGGCCGCGCTGCTCAAGGGCCCCACGTACTACGACCCGGCCGGCAACACCGACATCGACCCGGCGGCCACCCCCGCGGCCAACCTGAAGAACTCCAAGGACCGCTGGAACTGGATCCTCGACCAGGAGGTCCAGGACGGGAAGCTCAGCGCCGCCGAGCGCGCGAAGTACACCGCGTACCCGATGCCGAAGCCGGTGGTGAAGAACGCCCAGATGGCCGGCCAGATCGGCTACCTGGTGGAGACCGCCAAGAACTACCTGATCAACAACCACTACCTCACCGTCGACCAGCTCACCCAGGGCGGCTACCAGATCTTCACCACCTTCCAGAAGCCGAAGGTCAACGCCCTGGAAGCCGCGGTCAAGAAGGTGCAGACCGAGAACATCAAGCCCGGCACGCACATCGTCAAGAGCGACAAGAAGGACCCGGACAAGGACAAGTACGTCCAGTTCGGCGGGGCCTCGGTGAACCCGAAGACCGGTGCGATCCTGGCGCTGTACGGCGGCACCGACTACACCAAGCACTTCACCAACAACGCCGACGAGACGGGCGCCCAGGTCGGATCGACCTTCAAGCCGTTCGTGCTCGCCGCCGCGATGACGCACGGCGTGCGCGACCCCAAGCTCGGCGCCGACCAGGGCGACGACACCCGTACCAAGGTCTCGCCGGACAGCGTGTTCAGCGGCAAGAACAAGCAGCAGATCATGAGCTACGACGGCACGCCCTGGTACAACAACGACGGCAGTCCGTGGTACCAGCCCAACGACGACGGCACGAGCATCGCGCACGTCACCCTGCGCCAGGCCCTGGACCTGTCGCTGAACGCCCCCTTCGTCCAGCTGGGCGAGGACGTGGGCACCAACCTGGTGCACGACGCCGCGCTCGCCGCCGGCCTCGTCCCCACCACCCACAACGCGCTGAACGACTACCAGAACAGCGTCACGTACTCCATCGGCACGTCCTCGCCCAGCGCGATCCGGATGGCCGCGGCGTACAGCACCTTCGACAACCACGGGCAGAAGAACGAGCCGTTCTCGGTGAAGTCGGTCAAGCACCAGGGCGACGAGATCTTCAACCACAGCCAGCACACGCAGACCAAGGTCGTCTTCGACGCCAACGTGGCCGACACCATCACCGGCATGCTGACCGACGTGATCAAGAAGGGCACCGGTACCACCGCGCAGCTCGCCCACGGGCGCCCCGCGGCCGGCAAGACCGGTACCACCGACGACAACAAGTCGGCCTGGTTCGACGGCTACACCCCGGAGCTGTCCACCACCGTGGTGATGTTCCGCCGCGACGACCAGACGCACACCGACCCCAAGACCGGGAAGGTGCTCAACAACCCGTTCCTGTCGATGTACGGGACCGGCGGCCACGAGACCATCCACGGTAATTCCTTCCCGGCGCAGATCTGGAAGGACTACATGAACGTGGCGCTGGGCGACTCGCCGCAGCAGCAGTTCACCAAGCCCACGGAGAAGGTCGGCGAGGTCATCGGCAAGCCGAGCCCGAAGCCCACCCCGACCGACACCACGCCCACCCCGACCATGACGACCACGCCGCCGCCGACGATCACCACTCCGCCGACGACCCCGACGTGGACGCCGCCCACCACCCCCTCGACGCCGACCGACACGCCCACCACGCCGTGCTTCCCGTGGGACCGCAGCTGCAACTCGTCGCCGACGCCGACCGGCACCCCGACCGACACCGCCACGCCACCCGGTAACGGCAACGGCAACGGCGGCGGTGGCCCGAACAGCGCCGGCTTCGGCGGCGGCTGAGGCACGCCGGGGCACACCGGGCCCCGGCGTACGGCAGGATGGCGCCCATGACGAGCGTGCGCGACCGCGAAGAGGACGACCGGCGGGAGTCCCCCGTCCGCCCGACGGACGAGGACCCGCTGGCCGCCTCGGGCAGTGAGCTGATCGGCGGCCCGGCCGGCCGGTGGGCCGCCGTCGCCGGACACCCGTGGTGGAACCCGCTGCGGGTGGCGGCGCTGGTCGTCATCGGGATGTTCGCGCTCGGCATGGTGCAGAAGGCGTCCTGCTACTCCGGGGCCTGGTTCGCCACCGGCGACCCGCAGTACATCCACGCCTGCTACTCCGACATCCCGCACCTGTACGCCCAGCGCGGCTTCGCCTCCGACCTGGTGCCGTACTTCGACAAGATCCCGTACACCACCAGCGGCGCGGCCGACATCCACTACCTGGAGTACCCGGTGCTCACCGGGCTCTTCATGGAGGTCGCGTCCTGGCTGACCCCGCACGGCTCGGCACAGCACAGCGCGCAGACGTACTGGCTGGTGAACTCCGGCATGCTGATGGTCTGCGCGGTCGTGCTGGTGGTGTGCGTGGCCAGGACCACCCGGCGGCGCCCGTGGGACGGGCTGCTCGTCGCGCTGTCCCCGGCGCTGGCGCTGACCGCGACGGTCAACTGGGACCTGTTCGCCGTGGCCCTGGCCGCGGCCGGGCTGATGCTGTGGTCGCGCGGCAGGACCGGCTGGGCCGGTGTGCTGATCGGACTGGCCACCGCGGCCAAGCTCTACCCGGTGCTGCTGCTGGCGGCGCTGTTCGTGCTCTGCCTGCGGGCCGGCCGGCTGCGCGCCTACGCGGTCACGCTCGGCGGCGCGGCCGGCGCCTGGCTGCTGGTCAACCTGCCGCTGCTGATCTGGGCCAGGCCCGGCTGGGAGCAGTTCTACGTCTTCAGCCGCAACCGGCCCACCGACTACGGCTCGCTGTGGCTGGTGATCAGCGAGCGCACCGACCACGCCTTCAGCGTCGACTCCCTCAACGCCTTCGGCACCGCGCTGATGATGCTGCTGTTCGTGGCCGCGGTGGGACTCGCGCTGTACGCGCCGCGCCGGCCGCGGGTCGGGCAGCTGGCCTTCCTCGCGGTCGCGGCGCTGGTGCTGAGCAACAAGGTCTACTCGCCGCAGTACGTGCTGTGGCTGCTGCCGCTGGCCGTGATGGCCCGGCCGCGCTGGCGGGACCTGCTGATCTGGCAGGGCGCCGAGGTGCTGTACTTCCTCGGCATCTGGTACCGGCTGGCGTACGTCACCGGCACCAAGCACCACGGCCTGACCGCCGACGCGTACCAGCTGGCCGTCGCCGTGCACCTGGCCGGGCTGCTCTACCTGTGCGCGGTCGTGGTCCGCGACATCCTGCTGCCGCAGTACGACGTGCTGCGGCAGGGCGGCGAGGACGACCCGGCGGGCGGTGTGCTGGACGGCACGGACGACGTCTTCGTGCTCGGCCCCGAGCCGCACCGCCCCAAGCACGCCGCGGAGGCGTAGGCGCGGTACCGGCGCGGCGGCCGCGCCCGCCTCCTCCGTCCGCCCGGGCGTCCTCGTCCGCGCGCCCTACGCGGGCTGGCGGTCCACCATGCGGTCGAACGTCGTGGTGGTGTGCCGCAGATGGGCCACCAGCTCGTCGCCGACCGCCGGCGGCGCCACGTCGCCCGGCAGGAAGAGGATCGACACCTGCATGTGCGGCGGCTCGGCGAACCAGCGCTGCTTGCCCGCCCACACGAACGGCGACAGGTTCCGGTTGACCGTGGCCAGGCCGGCCCGCGCGACGCCCTTGGCCCGCGGCATCAGGCCGTGCAGCGCCTTGGGCGCCTCCAGGCCCACCCCGTGCGAGGTGCCGCCCGCCACGACCACCAGGTGCCCGTCGGCGGCCGCCTTCTCCTGCCGGTAGCCGTACCGCTCGCCCTTCGCTATCCGCGTCACGTCCAGCACCGCGCCGCGGTACTCCGTCGCGTCGTGGTCGCCGAGCCACAGCCGGGTGCCGATCCTGGCGCGGAACCGGGTCTGCGGGAACTGCTGCTGCAGCGTGGCCTGTTCTGTGGCCTTCAGATGGCTGACGAACATCGTGTGCAGCGGCAGCCGGGCCGCCCGCAGCCGCTCCATCCAGGTGAAGACCTCCTCCACCGCGTCCGTGCCGTCGGTGCGGTCGAGCGGCAGATGGATGGCGAAGCCCTCGAGGCGGACGTCGTCGATCGCGGTGTGCAGCTTCACCAGGTCGTCCTCGGCGACGCCGTGCCGCCGCATCGAGCTCATCACCTCGATGACCACCCGCGCGCCGACCAGCCCGCGCACACCCTCCACCGAGGACACCGAGCGGATCGCCCGGTCCGGCAGCGGCACCGGCTCCTCGCCCAGCCGGTACGGGGTCAGCACCAGCAGGTCGCCGCCGAAGACGTCCTTGATCCTGGCCGCCTCGTACGTCGTGCCGACCGCGAGCATGTCGGAGCGCAGCCGGGTGGCCTCGTCGGCCAGCCGGTCATGGCCGAAGCCGTAGCCGTTGCCCTTGCACACCGGCACGAGACCGGGAAACTGGTCCACCACGGACTGCTGGTGGGCGCGCCAGCGCGCGGTGTCGACATACAGGGTGAGCGCCATGGCCTGCTCGGGACCTTCCTCGTGCGTCATCGGCCGGACGTGGCCGCGGGGGACCGCTCAGCGGCGCGACATGTAGATGTCGAGCGCCTTGTGCAGCAGCTTGTTCAGCGGGAAATCCCACTCGCCCAAGTATTCGGCAGCCTGGCCGCCCGTGCCCACCTTGAACTGGATGAGGCCGAACAGGTGGTCGGTCTCGTCCAGCGAGTCGCTGATGCCGCGCAGGTCGTAGACGCTCGCGCCCATGGCGTACGCGTCGCGCAGCATCCGCCACTGCATCGCGTTGGACGGCCGCACCTCGCGCTTGTGGTTGGCGGAGGCGCCGTAGGAGTACCAGACGTGCCGGCCGACGGTGAGCATGGTGGCCGCGGCCACCGCCTCGCCCTCGTGCACCGCCAGGTACAGCCGCATCCGGTTGGGGTCCTCGGTGTTCAGCGCGTTCCACATGCGCTGGAAGTACGACAGCGGGCGCGGCCTGAAGTGGTCGCGCTCGGCGGTGATCTCGTACAGCCGCTGCCACTCCGGCAGGTCGTCGTAGCCGCCCGGGACCACCTCGACGCCGGCCTTCTCGGCCTTCTTGATGTTGCGGCGCCACAGCTGGTTGAAGTTCTTCAGGATGTCGTCGAGCGAGCGGTTCTCCAGCGGCACCTGGTAGACGTAGCGCGGCTGCACGTCGCCGAAGCCGGCTCCGCCGTCCTCGCCCTGCTGCCAGCCCATCCGGCGCAGCCGGTCGGCGACCTCGAAGGCGCGCGGCTCGATGAAGGTGGCCTCGACGTCCCGCAGCCGCTTGACGTCCGGGTCGGCGATGCCGGCCTTGACCGCGGTGGCGTCCCACCTGCGGATGATCACCGGCGGACCCATCTTGACGCTGAACGCGCCCTGCTTCTTCAGGTGGTCGAGCATCGGCTGCAGCCACTCGTCGAGGTTGGGCGCGTACCAGTTGATCACCGGTCCCTCGGGCAGGTAGGCCAGGTAGCGCTTGACCTTGGGCAGCTGGCGGTACAGCACCAGGCCGGCGCCGACCATCCGGCCGCTCTTCGCCTCGAACCAGCCCAGGCTCTCCGAGCGCCACTCGTTCTTCACATCAGCCCATGCCGGGACCTGGCAGTGGCTCGCCGCGGGCAGACTCTGGATGTACGCCAGGTGCTGCTCGCGGCTGATGGTCCTCAGGGTCAGGCTCATGCCGGCGCGCTCCCCTTGCTCAAGATTCTCGGTGCTCACGTGCTCACGGCTGCGGGTTTTTCTGGCCCGAAGCCTACTGTGCACGGGGAGCGGCGCCGCTAGTACCGCGGCCGCGCGTGGTGGCCCCGGCGCGGCCGGCGCGCACCGGCGGCGCCGGGGCGCCGGGAGGTCACCACGCGCCGCCGGGAGCTCACCACAGGCCGCCGTGCGCCATCCCCAGGTAGAAGCCGAGGCCGGCCATGCCCAGGCTCACGATCAGCACGTAGCGCTCGGCGGTGGTCGCCGAGATGAACTGGCCGTAGGCCCCCGTGAGCAGTCCCGCCAGGCCGGTCCACGTGGTGAGCACGTGCAGGCTGTGGAACGCGCAGGTGATCACGGCGATCAGGCCGAGGACCGCGGTGACCGCCACGAAGGTGTTCTCCAGCGGATGGGGGCGGCCGTCGGTGTTGAAGGTCAGTCGGTGGGTCCGGACGGCCGGTGCGGGCCGTGCCGCGTGCTGCTGTGCCATGGATGCCTCCGTGACCGAGTCGTGGCGCCGTGTGGCGCCTGTCACACCCGATGTGTACAGATTGGGCGCATCCGGGAGCGGATTTCAACCCGGGGGACGGTTGCGGGTAGCCTGTACGGTCTGCACCGGTGTCTGCCGGGCGTGTCGCGAGGTCCCGGGGCCCCCTTCGAGGAATTCGAGGGTTCGAGCAAGCGGAAGAGGCTGCCGGGCCGCCTTGTCGGTGCCCCGCGCTACCGTTGCGACGCAAGCACAAACCCTCCTGCCACGGAAGTGCCGTGGCCGCCTGAGTCCAAAGGAGGTGGGTTCCCCTATGCGTCACTACGAGCTCATGCTCATTCTCGACCCCGATCTTGAGGAGCGCGCTGTCTCCCCGCTGATCGAGTCCTTCCTGTCCGTCGTCCGCAGCGGCGGCGGCAGCGTGGAGAAGGTCGACACCTGGGGCCGTCGTCGTCTCGCCTACGAGATCAACAAGAAGCCCGAGGGCATCTACTCGGTCGTCGACCTCAAGGCCACGCCTGAGGTCGTCAAGGAGCTGGACCGCCAGCTCAACCTGAACGAGTCGGTGCTGCGGACCAAGGTCCTCCGTCCGGAACTGCACTAGTCCGGACTTCGAGTAGCAGTCACCAGCACTGCCCAAAGCCAGTCGAGAGGTCATCCCAATGGCAGGCGAGACCGTCATCACGGTCGTCGGCAATCTCGTCGACGACCCCGAGCTGCGCTTCACCCCGTCCGGTGCGGCGGTCGCGAAGTTCCGCGTCGCGTCCACCCCCCGCACCTTCGACCGCCAGACCAACGAGTGGAAGGACGGCGAGAGCCTCTTCCTCACCTGCTCGGTGTGGCGGCAGGCGGCGGAGAACGTCGCGGAGTCGCTCCAGCGCGGTATGCGCGTCATCGTCCAGGGCCGCCTGAAGCAGCGGTCGTACGAGGACCGCGACGGCGTCAAGCGGACGGTCTACGAGCTGGACGTCGACGAGGTCGGCGCCAGTCTGCGGAGCGCCACGGCCAAGGTCACCAAGACCAGCGGCGGCGGCCGCGGTCAGCAGGGTGGCTACGGCGGCGGCGCCGGCGGTGGCCAGGGTGGTGGCGGCAGCTGGGGCGGCGGCTCCGGCGGCCAGCAGGGCGGCGGCGGTGCTCCCGCCGACGACCCCTGGGCCACCAGCGCGCCGGCCGGCGGCGGGCAGGGCGGCGGAGGCGGTTGGGGCGGCGGCTCCGGCTCCTCCGGCGGCGGCTACTCGGACGAGCCGCCCTTCTAGGGCGGACGCACTCACTTCTTGATCGTTGATCGCACAGGAGAGAAAGAACCATGGCGAAGCCGCCCCCGCGCAAGCCGAAGAAGAAGGTCTGCGCGTTCTGCAAGGACAAGACCGTGTACGTGGACTACAAGGACACCAACATGCTGCGGAAGTTCATTTCCGACCGCGGCAAGATCCGTGCCCGCCGCGTGACCGGCAACTGCACCCAGCACCAGCGTGACGTCGCCACGGCCGTGAAGAACAGCCGTGAGATGGCACTGCTGCCGTACACCTCGACCGCTCGCTAAAGGGAGGGTGACCGAAGCATGTCCAAGATCATCCTCACCAACGAGGTCAGCGGACTCGGCGCGGCCGGCGACATCGTCGACGTCAAGCCGGGCTACGCCCGTAACTACCTGATCCCGCGTGGCTTCGCCATCGCGTGGACCAAGGGTGGCGAGAAGGACGTCGAGCAGATCCGCCGCGCCCGCCGCATCCGCGAGATCCACTCGCTGGAGGACGCGAACGCCGTCAAGGCCCAGCTGCAGGCCGTCAAGGTCAAGCTGAGCACCCGGGCCGGCGACACCGGCCGCCTCTTCGGGTCGATCACCCCGGCCGACATCGCCTCGGCGATCAAGTCCGCGGGCGGCCCGGCGGTGGACAAGCGCCGCGTCGAGGTCGCCGCGCCCATCAAGACGCTGGGCGCGCACAAGGTGTCGGTGCGGCTGCACCCCGAGGTCGAGGCCGTTCTCGACGTCGAGGTCGTCGCCGCGTGACGTGACGCCCTGAGCGTCCCGTTGTGCGTGGTGTGTTCCACGTGGAACATCGAGGGCCGGTCACCCCGGAAGGGGCGACCGGCCCTTGCGCGTACGGGGCAACGGTCTCAGCGGGCCGCGCCGGTGACGATCCAGCGGCCGGAACGCGAACGCAGCCACAGCGCGGCCAGCCGGGTCAGCATCATCAGCGCCATGGCCAGCCACAGCGCGGTCAGTCCGGCGCCGAGCGCCGGGACGGCCAGCGCGGCGGGTGCGAAGACCGCCAGCGTCACCAGCATCGACCAGGCCAGGTACGGCCCGTCGCCCGCACCCATCAGCACCCCGTCGAGGACGAAGACCACGCCGCACACCGGCTGGGTCAGCGCGACCACCAGGAGCGCGTCGGACAGCGCGTGGCGCACCGCCGGGTCGGAGCTGAACAGCGGCCCGATCAGCGGGCGTCCGAGCACCACCAGCAGGCCCAGGACGATCCCGCAGGCCACGCCCCACTGGATCATCCGGCGGCAGGCGGCCCGCGCCCCCTCCGCGTCGTCCGCGCCGAGGTAGCGCCCGATCACGGCCTGACCGGCGATGGCGATCGCGTCGAGCGCGAAGGCCAGCAGCGACCAGACGGTGAGGGTGATCTGGTGGGCGGCGATCTCGGTGTCCCCGAGCCGGGCGGCGACGGCGGTCGCGATCATCAGCACGGCGCGCAGGCTGACCGTGCGCACCAGCAGGGGGACGCCGGCGCGGGCGCAGGCGCGGATGCCGGCGGCGTCGGGGCGCAGCATGGCCCAGACCGCCGTCCGCGCCTCGGCGTGCGCGGGGGTACGAGTCCCGGCGGCGGCCTGGCGGCGCACCCCGCGGACCACCACCCACAGGTACGCCGCGGCCATTCCGTTCTGCGCGATGACCGTGCCCCACGCGGAACCGGCGATGCCGAGCCCCGCGCCGTAGACGAGCGCGGCGTTGAGGCCGGCGTTGGCGGAGAAGCCGGCCACCGCCACGTAGAGCGGCGTGCGGGTGTCCTGGAGGCCGCGCAGCACCCCGGTGGCGGCCAGCACGACCAGCATCGCCGGGATGCCGAGCGAGCTGATCCGCAGGTACTCGGCGGCGTAGGGGGCCGCGGTGGACGAGGCGCCGAACAGCCGCACCAGGGCGTGCGCGCCGGGCAGCACCCCGGCGGTCACGGCGGCGCCGAGCAGCAGCGCCAGCCAGATGCCGTCGATGCCCTGGCGCAGCGCGGCGGCCGGGTCCCCGGCGCCGATCCGGCGGGCGACCGCGGCGGTGGTGGCGTAGGCGAGGAAGACGAAGACGTTGACCGCGGTGGTGAGCAGCGCGGCGGCGACGCCCAGACCGGCCAGCCGGGCGGTGCCCAGGTGGCCGACCACCGCGCTGTCGACCATGACGAAGAGCGGCTCGGCGACCAGGGCGCCGAAGGCGGGCAGCGCGAGGGCCAGGATCTCCCGGTCGTGCCGGCGGACGTCGGCGCGCGCGGTCGGGGTCTCGGCGGGTGGGGCGACCTGGTTCACGGGTGCCAGCGTAGCCGTCCACAAGTAAGAGGTGAAGTGTGAGTCCAGTCATTACGCATGACTGCGCAGAGTGATCTCCTCCGCGTTGTTTGTGGCGATCTTGAGCCGCGACCAGAAGTTTTTCTCCTGCACAGGCTATGGACGGAGAACGTGCAGGTCAGATGGGATGTCGACGTTCCGGCGCGGAGTTGTCCACAGGTCTGTCCCCCGGGCTGTACACAGGTTGGGGGCAGTTCTCCACAGGTATGCCGCCACTGTCCACACCCCCTGTGGATAACCGTCTTGGTCGGACCGGCCGGGGGGCCTACGGTGGAGCCTCCCCGACGCGCCGAACGCGAAGCCGGGTGGGTCAATAATCAGCTGCCGCAGGCGTGAAAGAGTGGCACACGCACGCGGGGACCCGGCCCGACCGGCCGGACGGGAGGGAGGTGGCGGGGATGACCCAGCCCGAGCCCGCGGACGACCGCTGGTCCGACCTCCCGCAGGACGGCCGCCCCGCCGTCAGCCCCTTCCGCAAGAAGGGCCAGGACGACTCCGCGGGCCGCTTCGCCGACTCCGGCGGCTTCGAGCGCGTCCCCCCGCAGGACCTGGACGCCGAGCAGTCCGTGCTGGGCGGCATGCTGCTGTCCAAGGACGCGATCGCCGACGTGGTCGAGGTGCTCAAGGGCGCCGACTTCTACCGCCCGGCGCACGAGACGATCTACAACGCCATCCTCGACCTCTACGCCCGCGGCGAGCCCGCCGACCCCATCACCACCGCGGCCGAACTGACCAAGCGCGGCGAGATCGCCCGGGTCGGCGGCACCCCGTACCTGCACACCCTGGTCAACGCGGTGCCCACCGCGGCCAACGCGGAGTTCTACGCCGAGATCGTCCACGAGCGGGCGGTCCTGCGCCGCCTGGTCGAGGCCGGCACCCGTATCACGCAGATGGGCTACGCCGCCGACGGCGACGTCGACGAGATCGTCAACAACGCGCAGGCCGAGATCTACGCGGTCACCGAGCAGCGCACCTCCGAGGACTACCTGCCGCTCGGCGACATCATGGAGGGCGCGCTCGACGAGATCGAGGCGATCGGCTCCCGCAGCGGCCAGATGTCCGGCGTCCCCACCGGCTTCGCCGACCTCGACTCGCTCACCAACGGCCTGCATCCCGGTCAGATGATCGTCATCGCGGCCCGCCCGGCCATGGGCAAGTCGACCCTCGCGCTGGACTTCGCCCGCACCTGCTCGATCGCCAACAAGATGCCCAGCGTCATCTTCTCCCTCGAAATGGGCCGCAACGAGATCGCGATGCGCCTGCTGTCCGCCGAGGCACGGGTGGCGCTGCACCACATGCGGTCCGGCACGATGACCGACGACGACTGGACGAAGGTGGCGCGGCGGATGGCCGACGTCACGGAGGCGCCGCTCTACATCGACGACTCGCCGAACCTGTCGATGATGGAGATCCGGGCCAAGTGCCGCCGCCTGAAACAGCGCAACGACCTGCGGCTGGTGGTCATCGACTACCTCCAGCTGATGCAGTCCGGCGGCTCCCGGCGCCCCGAGAGCCGCCAGCAGGAGGTCTCGGACATGTCCCGCAACCTCAAGCTCCTCGCCAAGGAGCTGGAGGTCCCGGTCATCGCCCTCTCCCAGCTCAACCGCGGCCCCGAGCAGCGCACCGACAAGAAGCCGATGGTCTCCGACCTGCGCGAGTCCGGCTCCATCGAGCAGGACGCCGACATGGTCATCCTGCTCCACCGCGAGGACGCCTACGAGAAGGAGTCCCCCCGCGCCGGCGAGGCCGACCTGATCGTCGCCAAACACCGCAACGGCCCCACCGCCACGATCACCGTGGCCTTCCAGGGCCACTACTCCCGCTTCGTCGACATGGCCCAGACCTGAGTCCTGCCGCACGCCCGGCGGCCAGGACCAGGCGTTCTGGAGTCCTGCGGGCGGGGATATGGTCCGGGGTATGGGTGGGGTGGGGTACTCGGGG
>JAJSZB010000209.1:0-12102 GCA_050613715.1 Streptomyces sp. IBSBF 3018 | reverse complement strand
CCCGCACCCCTGGCGGCCCCCGTGCTGACCCCGCAGCTGCGCGCCGAGCTGATCGCGTTCCGGCGCGACCTGCACCGTCACCCGGAGCTCGGCCGCCAGGAGTTCCGCACCACCGAGCAGGTCAGGGCGCGGCTCGCCGCCGCCGGGCTCAGCCCGCGGGTGCTGCCCGGCGGCACCGGCCTGGTCTGCGACATCGGCGCCGACGACCCCGAGCGCCCGCGGCTGGCGCTGCGCGCCGACCTGGACGCGCTGCCGGTGCCGGACACCAAGAACGTCGAGTACCGCTCCACCGTCGAGGGCCGCGCCCACGCCTGCGGCCACGACGTGCACACCACGGTCGTGCTCGGCGCCGGCCTGGTGCTCGCGGCCCTCGCCGAGCAGGGGCGGCTGCCGCGGCCGGTGCGGCTGGTGTTCCAGGCCGCCGAGGAGATCATGCCGGGCGGCGCGCTGGACGCGGTGAAGGCGGGCGTCCTGGAGGGCGTCGGCCGCATCCTGGCCGTGCACTGCGACCCCAAGGTCGAGGTCGGCCGGATCGGGCTGCGGCACGGGCCGATCACCTCGGCCGCCGACAAGCTGAAGCTCGCGCTGGACGGCCCCGGCGGCCACAGCGCCCGCCCGCACCTGACCACCGACCTGGTGATGGCCGCGGCCAAGCTCGCCACCGAGCTGCCGGCCGCGCTGACCCGCCGGGTCGACCCCCGCTCCGGCCTGAGCATCGTGTGGGGCCGCATCGAGGCCGGCCACGCCGCGAACGTCATCCCGCAGCACGCCGAGCTGGAGGGCACCGTCCGCTGCCTGGACCTGACCGCCTGGCACGACGCGCCCGACCTGGTGCACGAGGTGATCGACCAGGTCGCCTCGATCTACCGCGCCAAGTGCGAGATCACCTACCAGCGCGGCGTCCCCCCGGTGGTCAACGAGGCCGACTCCGTCGAGCTGCTGCGCGCCGCCATGTCCGAGCGGTACGGCGCGCACACCGTCGAGGACACCGAGCAGAGCCTGGGCGGCGAGGACTTCTCCTGGTACCTCGAACACGTCCCCGGCGCGCTCGCCCGGCTCGGCGTCCGCCCCCTCGGCGACACCGCCAAGCGCGACCTCCACCAGGGTGATTTCGACGCCGACGAAGCAGCCATCGACGTCGGCGTGGAACTGTTCACCGGGGCCGCGCTGCTGTCCTGACGTGGGGCGGGCGCCCGCGGACCCGGACGCCCGCCCGGCCCCCGCCCGGTGCTCGCGGGACCGGGCGCCCGCACCCCGGGCGCCCACCCGCGGCGCCCGCCCGCGCGGCGCCCCGGCAGCGCTCCCGACCGGCGCGTCACCTGGGCGTCATCGGATCGAAACGTGGCCGGATTGCGTCGATCCGATAACAGGACTTCATTCGGTCTTTACGTGACATCTACGCGCGTTAAGCTCCCGGATTAGCCAGCGCCGGACGGGGCGCTTCCAACTGAAGGGGACCCTCTTGCGCCGGGTATCCAAGATCGCAGCCGCGGGTGTGGTGTCCGCGGCACTCGCGCTCACCGCGACCGCGTGCGGCAGCAGCTCCACGTCGGACAGCGGCAAGAACAAGGGCGTCGGCATGGCCTTCGACGTCGGCGGCCGCGGCGACCACTCCTTCAACGACTCCGCCGCGCGCGGCATGGACAAGGCCGACACCGAGTTCAAGACCGGTCACAAGGAGCTGACCGCGTCCAACGGTGAGACCGAGTCCGACCGCGAGCAGCGCCTGGACTCGCTGGCCGCGGCCGGCTACAACCCCGTCGTGGCGGTCGGCTTCACCTACGGCGACGCGGTCACCAAGATCGCCAAGAAGTACCCGAAGACCACCTTCGGCTTGGTGGACTCGGTCGTCGACCAGCCCAACGTCGACAGCATGACCTTCGCCACCGAGCAGAGCTCGTACCTGGCGGGCGTCGCCGCCGCGCTGAAGAGCAAGTCCGGCAAGGTCGGCTTCATCGGCGGCGTGCACAACGCCCTGATCGGCACCTTCCAGGCCGGCTTCGACCAGGGCGCCAAGGCCACCAAGCCGTCCATCCAGGTCACCGACCAGTACCTGTACGAGACCGACACCAAGGGCTTCAACGACCCGACGTCGGCGCAGGGCAAGGCGCAGGGCATGCTCGACAAGGGCATCGACGTGATCTACTCCGCGGCCGGCCTGTCCGGCGACGGCTCGATCCAGGCGGTGGCCGGCAAGCCGGGCGCCTGGGCGATCGGCGTGGACTCCGACCAGTACAACGACCCGGCGCTGGCGAAGTACAAGAACTCGATCCTCACCTCGGCGATCAAGAACGTCGACGTGGCCGTGTACGACCTGATCAAGTCCGTGCACGACGGTTCGCCGAAGACCGGCACCAACACGTACGACCTGAAGAACGGCGGCGTGTCGCTGGCCACCTCGGGCGGCTTCCTCACCGACGTCCAGTCGCAGATCGACGCCGCGAAGCAGAAGATCGTCTCCGGTCAGATCACGGTCAAGTCCACTCCCTGATCCACGGAGTGCGCGCGAGGCTCGGCGGGGGGTGCCGCGACCACCCCGCCGAGCCTTCGCTTTACGTGCCGATAGGGCAACGCTACGCGCGTAGAGATGATTTTCCGCGATACGTTCGGGCCCACGCCCCGCCCGAGCCTTTCCCCCGAGGAGAGTGCGCCATCAACGCCTCCACCAGCCCACCCGCGTCACCGGCCGGCGCCGCCCCCGCCGGCGCGCCCGCCGTCGAACTGCGCGGCATCACCAAGCGCTTCCCCGGCGTCGTGGCCAACCACGACATCGACATCACCGTGCGCAGCGGCACCGTGCACGCCCTCGTCGGCGAGAACGGCGCGGGCAAGTCCACCCTGATGAAGATCCTCTACGGCATGCAGAAGCCGGACGAGGGCACCATCGCGGTCCACGGCGAGCAGGCCGTCTTCCACGACCCCGGCGACGCCATCGCCCGCGGCATCGGCATGGTCCACCAGCACTTCATGCTGGCCGACAACCTCACCGTGCTGGAGAACGTCGTCCTGGGCAGCGAGAAGCTGTACGGGATCGGCGGCCGGGCCAAGGCGAAGATCCGCGAGATCTCCGACGCGTACGGCCTGGGGGTGCGGCCCGACGCCCTCGTGGAGGACCTCGGCGTCGCCGACCGGCAGCGGGTGGAGATCCTCAAGGTCCTCTACCGCGGCGCCCGCATCCTGATCCTCGACGAGCCCACCGCGGTGCTGGTCCCGCAGGAGGTCGACGCGCTCTTCGACAACCTGCGCGGGCTGAAGTCCGAGGGCCTGACCGTCATCTTCATCTCGCACAAGCTCGGCGAGGTGCTGTCGGTCGCCGACGAGATCACCGTGATCCGCCGCGGCACCACCGTCGGCGAGGCCGACCCCGAGCACACCACCACCAAGCAGCTGGCCGAGCTGATGGTGGGCAGCGAGCTGCCGTCGCCGGAGACCCGTGAGTCCACCGTCACCGACGAGCCCATGCTCACCGTCGAGGGCCTGCGGCTCGCCGTGGTCGACGCCGAGGGCGTGGAGCGCAAGGTGCTGGACGACATCTCGTTCACCATCCACAAGGGCGAGGTGCTCGGCATCGCGGGCGTGGAGGGCAACGGCCAGGCCGAACTGGTCGAGACGATCATGGGCATGCGCATCCCGGACGGCGGCGGCCTGCTGCTGGACGGCCGGGACATCGCCCAGGCGCCCACCCGCAAGCGCCGCGAGGACGGCATCGGCTACATCCCCGAGGACCGGCACCGGCACGGCCTGCTGCTGGAGGCCCCGCTGTGGGAGAACCGCATCCTCGGCCACGTCACCGAGCGCCCCAACAGCCGCGGCTTCCTGATCGACGCCGGCGCGGCCCGCCGCGACACCGAGCGGATCGTCGCCGAGTACGACGTGCGCACCCCCGGCATCGAGGTCACCGCGGCCTCGCTGTCCGGCGGCAACCAGCAGAAGCTGATCGTCGGCCGCGAGATGAGCCACCTGCCCAAGCTGCTGATCGCCGCGCACCCCACCCGGGGCGTGGACGTCGGCGCGCAGGCGCAGATCTGGGACCAGATCCGCGAGGCCCGCCGCGAGGGCCTGGCGGTGCTGCTGATCTCCGCCGACCTGGACGAGCTGATCGGCCTGTCCGACACGCTGCGGGTGATGTACCGGGGCCGGCTGGTCGCCGACGCGGACCCGGCCGCCATCACCCCCGAGGAGCTGGGCTCCGCCATGACCGGCGCGGCCTCCGGCCACCTCGCATCCGAGACCGACGGGCAGTCCGGGGGACCCGGCGGACCTGGGGGAGAGGACCGATGAAGAAGTTCGACAAGGACCGGCTGCTGCTGGCCGTCGCCGCCCCGGTGCTGGCCGTCGTCGGCGCGCTGATCGTCACCGCGCTGGTGCTCGCCGCCACCGGCAAGCAGCCGTTCGACGCCTTCCACGTGATGCTGACCTACGGCAGCAAGTCCGACAGCCAGGTCTACATCCTCAACAAGGCCACCACGTACTACCTGGCCGGCCTCGCCGTCGCGGTCGGCTTCCGGATGAACCTGTTCAACATCGGCGTGGACGGCCAGTACCGGCTCGCGGCCTTCTTCGCCGCCGCGGTCGGCGGCGCGATGTCGATCCCCGGCGTCATCGAGATCCCGGTCATCATCCTGACCGCGATGGCCGTCGGCGCGGTCTGGGCGGCCATCGCCGGCGTGCTGAAGGTGACCCGCGGCGTCAGCGAGGTCATCTCCACGATCATGCTGAACTCGCTGGCCGGCATCGTGATCGGCTACTTCCTGCAGGACGGCCGGCTCGGCGTGCTCGACAAGAACGCCAACATGGTCTCCACCAAGCCGCTGCCCTCCTCCAGCCACCTGTTCAACTTCCACACCTCCACCGACCCGGTGGTCGGCTTCATCGTGATCGCGGCCGTCGTCGGCGTCGTCTACTGGTTCGGGCTGTCCCGCACCCGCTTCGGCTTCGACCTGCGCGCGGTGGGCCGCTCCCAGTCCGCCGCCGAGGCCTCCGGCGTCAGCGTCAAGCGCATGGTCGTCACCAGCATGCTGATCTCCGGCGCGATGGCCGGCCTGGTCGGCATGCCCACCCTGCTCAACCAGTCCTACGACTACGGCACCGACTTCCCCGTCGGCATCGGCTTCACCGGCATCGCGGTCGCCCTGCTCGGCCGCAACAACCCGATCGGCGTCGCGGTCGGCGCGCTGCTCTGGGCGTTCCTGGAGCGCGCCTCCAACGGCCTGGAGTTCGAGGGCTACGACAAGGAGATCGTCGGTGTGATCCAGGGCGTCATCGTGCTGGCCGTGGTCATCGCCTACGAACTCGTCCGCCGCTACGGACTCACCCGGCAGCAACGCCAGGTCGGCGCGGAACTCGCGGCCGCCGGCTCCGACAAGCAGGAGGTCCCGGCGTGAGCGCCACCGCAACCCAGACCCCGCCGCCGGCCGCGCCGCGGGTCGAGCGGCCCAGCACCGGGCGGCTGCGGATCACCCCGGCGATCATGCTGCTGATCGTGGCCGGCGCGCTGATCGTGGTCTCCGCGGTCCGCGCGGTCACCGGCGCGGAGGACATCACCTCGGCCGGGCAGGTCGCCGGTGCGCTGTCCGGCGCGGTGCCGATCGGCCTCGCGGGCCTGGCCGGCCTGTGGTCGGAGCGGGCCGGCGTGGTCAACATCGGCCTCGAAGGCATGATGATCCTCGGCACCTTCTTCGGCGCGTGGGCCGGCTGGCAGACCAACCCGTGGATGGCGGTGCTGGCCGGCGTCCTCGGCGGCGCGGTCGGCGGCCTGGTGCACGCGGTGGTCACCGTCACCTTCGGCGTCGACCACATCATCGCCGGTGTCGCGATCAACATCCTGGCCACCGGCGTCACCACATACCTGGCGAAGAAGCTCTTCACCACCGGCGACGCGGTCGAGAAGGGCGGCACGCCCAAGCAGTCGCCGCCGATGACGGACATCAAGCACTTCACCGTGCCGGGCCTGTCGCACTGGCTGGCCGACCTCCAGGCCCACCACTGGTTCCTGATCTCCGACCTGGCCGGCATCGTCGGCGGTCTGGTCACCAACATCTCGTCGCTGACGCTGCTGGCGGTCGTGCTGTTCGTGCTGACCTTCTTCGTGCTGTGGCGCACCTCGTTCGGGCTGCGGCTGCGCTCCTGCGGCGAGAACCCCACCGCGGCGGAGTCGCTCGGCGTCAACGTCTACACGTACAAGTACGTCGCGGTGATCATCTCCGGCGCGCTGGCGGGCCTGGGCGGCGTGTTCCTGGCCATCCAGACGCACTTCTACCTGGAGGGACAGACCGGCGGCCGCGGCTACATCGGTCTGGCCGCGATGATCTTCGGCAACTGGCGGCCGGGGGGCCTGGCCGCGGGCGCCGGCCTGTTCGGCTACGCCGACAGCCTCCAGCTGCGCAACGGCGGCGACTCGGTGCACGCGCTGCTGCTGCTGATCGCGTTGCTGCTGGTGGTCATGGGCGCCTGGAAGCTCTACCGCAAGGCGTACGTCTCCGGGGCGATCTCGGTGGCCTTCGCGGTGCTGCTCGCGGTCTGGTACATGCTCACCGACTCGGTGCCCGACGAGGTCGTGCAGGGCACGCCGTACGTGGTCACGCTGCTGGTCATGGGCCTGTCCGCGCAACGGCTGCGGATGCCCAAGGCGGACGGCGTGCCGTACCGGAAGGGGCAGGGCGGATGACCCGGCCCGGTCCCGGCACGCCGGCGGACGTGGACTGGGAGGCGCTGCGCGGCGCCGCCCGGGAGGCGATGGAACGGGCCTATGTGCCCTACTCCCGCTTCCCGGTCGGCGCGGCGGCGCTGGCCGACGACGGCCGCACGGTCGTCGGCTGCAACGTGGAGAACGCCTCGTACGGCGTGGGGCTGTGCGCGGAGTGCGGGCTGGTCTCGGCGCTGCACGCCTCGGGCGGCGGCCGGCTGACCGCGTTCATCTGCGTGGACCGGCACGGCAACGTGCTGATGCCGTGCGGCCGCTGCCGGCAGCTGCTCTTCGAGCACGGCGGGCCCGGCCTGCTGATGGAGACCGTCAGCGGCCTGCGCACCCTGGCCGAGGTGCTGCCGGACGCCTTCGGGCCGGAGGACCTGGGCCGCTGACCCCGCGCGGGCGGGGGCCGGCGGGGCTGGTGGCAGCGACAACGAACGACAGGAAGTTGTGCACGTGGACGTCATTTCCGTCATCCGTACCAAGCGCGACCGCGGGCGGCTCAGCGACGAGCAGATCGACTGGGTCGTCGACGCGTACACCCGCGGCGCGGTCGCCGACGAGCAGATGTCGGCGCTGGCCATGGCGGTGCTGCTGAACGGCATGGACCGGGCCGAGATCGCCCGCTGGACCGCGGCGATGATCGCCTCGGGGGAGCGGATGGACTTCTCGGCGCTGTCCCGGCCGACCGCCGACAAGCACTCCACCGGCGGCGTCGGCGACAAGATCACGCTGCCGCTCGCGCCGCTGGTCGCCGCGTGCGGCGCGGCCGTCCCGCAGCTGTCCGGCCGGGGCCTGGGCCACACCGGCGGCACCCTGGACAAGCTGGAGTCGATCCCCGGCTGGCGCGCGTCGCTGTCCAACGACGAGATGCTGTCGGTGCTCGACGGCGTCGGCGCGGTGATCTGCGCGGCCGGCGACGGGCTCGCGCCCGCCGACAAGAAGCTCTACGCGCTGCGCGACGTCACCGGCACGGTCGAGGCGATCCCGCTGATCGCCTCCTCGATCATGTCCAAGAAGATCGCCGAGGGCACCGGTTCGCTGGTGCTGGACGTCAAGGTCGGCAGCGGCGCCTTCATGAAGTCCCTCGACGACGCGCGCGAGCTGGCCGCCACGATGGTGGGCCTGGGCGCCGACCACGGGGTGCGGACGGTCGCGCTGCTCACCGGCATGTCGGTGCCGCTGGGCCTGACCGCGGGCAACGCGCTGGAGGTCCGCGAGTCCGTCGAGGTGCTGGCCGGCGGCGGCCCCGCCGATGTCGTGGAGCTGACCCTCGCGCTGGCCCGGGAGATGCTGGACGCGGCCGGGCTGCCGGACGCCGACCCGGTCAAGGCGCTGGCCGACGGCTCGGCGATGGACGTGTGGCGGCGGATGATCCGGGCGCAGGGCGGCGACCCGGACGCCGCGCTGCCGGTGGCCCGCGAGACGCACGTGGTCGCCGCGCCCGCCTCGGGCGTGCTGACCGAGCTGGACGCGTACGCGGTGGGCGTGGCGGCGTGGCGGCTCGGCGCGGGCCGGGCCCGCAAGGAGGACGCGGTGCAGGCGGGCGCGGGCGTGCAGTGGCACGCCAGGCCCGGCGACCAAGTCACCGCGGGGCAGCCGCTGCTGACCCTGCACACCGACACCCCGGAGAAGTTCGACTACGCGCTCCAGGCGCTGGAGGGCGGTTACGCGGTGGCGCCGCAGGGGTCGGAGCGGGCCGCGGGCTTCACGCCGGAGCCGATCGTGCTGGACCGGATCGCCTGAGGGGCGTGCCGGGCCGGCCGACCTGGACGACACGGCGCGGTGGTGGCGTGGCGCGGTGGTGGCACGCTGCGGTGGTGACACGGCGATGCCGCCGGGCGCTCGGGGCGTCCGGCGGCATCGCGTCGTCGGGGGCGGCCGGTCAGGTCGGCCGCCCCGCGTCTGTCAGGCCCCCCACACCTGGAGTTCGGACAACTGCCCGGCCGGCCAGCCGGTGTTGGCGGTGAAGGTCACCCGCACGTAGCGCTGCGAGGCGGCCGGGAAGGTGATCGTGACGGTGTTGCCGCCGGAGTTCGGGTCGAAGGTGTACGACGCCGAGGACTTCAGCGTGCTGAAGGAGGAGCCGTCGGTGCTGCCGGAGACCGCGAGGGTCTCGCTGCGCGCGCCCCAGGACGCGGGCAGCTGCAGCACCACCTTGCCGACGCTCTGCGCCGCGCCCAGGTCGACCTGGACCCACTGCGGGAAGGCGTTGTTGGCGCTCTCCCAGTAGCTGTCCTGGTTGCCGTCGGTGACGTTCGCGGCGGCGTAGGTCTGGGTGTGGCTGGACTCGGCGGCGGACTTGCCCGCGGCCAGGTTGCCGGCCGGCGGCGTGGTGCCGCCGCCGCCGTTGTCGCCGCCGCTGCCGGGGAAGACCTCGAAGTCCGACAACTGGCCTGCGTTCCAGCCGGTGTTGGCGGTGATGTTGGCGCGGACGTAGCGCGCGTTCGCGCCGGTGAAGGTGATCGTGACCGTGTTGCCGGTGCTCGGGTCGAAGGTGTACGACGCCGAGGACTTCAGGGTGCTGAAGGAGGAGCCGTCGGTGGAGCCGAGCAGCGACAGCGTCTCCTGGCGGGTCGCCCACGCGGTGGCCGGCGGCAGCTTCAGCACCACCTTGCCGACGCCGTAGGTCTGGCCGAGGTCGACCTGCGCCCACTGCGGGAACGCGCCGGCCGCGCTCTCCCAGTAGCTGGAGGCGTCGGTGTCGGTGAGGTTGGCCGCGGTGTAGGAGCCGTTGCTGGAGCTGGCCGAAGCGGCCTTGCCCGCCGCGACGTTGGTGGAGCCGTCGATGCCGGTGCCGCTGAGCGCGACGGTGGTGGGGCTGTTGTTGGCGTTGCTGTTCACCGTCAGGGTGCCGGTGCGGGCGCCGCCGGTGGTCGGCTTGAAGGTGACGGTCACCGTGCAGGACGCGCCGACCGCGAGGGTGGAGCAGGTGTTGCTCTGGCTGAAGTCACCGGTGACGGCGGCGCCGGAGACGGTGGCCGAGGTGGTGCCGGAGTTGGTCACGGTGACGGTCTGGGTGGCCGCGGTGGCGCCGACGACCGTGCCGGGGAAGGACAGGCTCGCCGGGGAGGCGTTCAGCACCGGGCCGGGCGCGGTGCCGGTGCCGGACAGGCTCACCGTGCTGGTGGTGCCGCCGGCGTTCACCGTCAGGGTGCCGGTACGGGCTCCGGCCGCGGTCGGCTTGAAGGTCACGCTCACCGTGCAGGAGCCGTTCGCCGGGATCGACGAGCCGCAGGTGTTGGTCTGCGCGAAGTCGCCGGTGGCCGCGACGGAGGAGACCGCGGCGGCCGACCCGGTCGGGTTGGACACCGTGACGTTCTGCGCGGCGCTGGTGGAGCCGGTGGCGACCGAACCGAAGCTCAGCGCACTGGGGTTGGCGGTGACGCCCTCGGACGGGTACGGCGGGAAGACCGGGGTGGGCCAGGCGCCGCAGGCCGGGGTGCCGGTGATGCCGGAGTTGCCGCCGCCGTCGGTGACGGTGAAGTTGCCGCCCTCGCAGCTGTAGACCGGGGTGGAGGCGCCGATGCCGGTGGCGGTGACGTTGCTGAACTTCGCGGCGCCGCCGGTCTGTTCCTGCAGCGCGAAGGTGCCGGCGCCGGCGATGGTCACGTTGTCGAGATTGACCCCGCTGATGGTGCCCTCGACCCACTGCACGGCCTCGTAGGGGCTCTGCTCGATCAGCGCGTTGCTCACGTTGATCGGGCCGTTGATCGAGCCCTGGCTGCCGTCGAACCACAACGCGCCTACGCCGAACTGCCAGTTGGGGTCGAGGCTGCCGTCGCGGATCAGGGTGTTGCCGGTGATCGTGGTGGTGCCGACCGGGGTCGAGGTGAACCGCTGGCCGACGTGGATGCCGCCGCCCTGGGTCAGGCCGGAGTCCTTGACCAGGTTGCCGCTGACGGTGTTGTCGTGGCCGCCGTAGATCGCGATGCCGTTGGCGAGGATCTGCAGCTGCACGGTGTTGTTCGAGATGGTGTCGCCCGCGTCCGCGCCGACCGAGGAGTCCGCCCAGGTGGCGATCCCGTCGTCACCGGTGTTGCGCACGTCGCTGTTGGTCACCGTCGAATTGGTCACGCCGCCGTGGAAGTTGATGCCGTCGGCGGTGGTGTCGCGGATGCGCAGGCCGCTGAAGGTCAGCTTGTCCATCGGCCCGTCCATCCAGGCGCCGACCTTCATGTGCTCGATCCACAGGTTGCTGGCCGAGGAGTTGCTCAACTGGCCGCCGATGCCGTTGACCTGGTCGTTGTCGTTGCGCTCCTGGACGTTGCCGAAGATCGCGAAGTCCTTCAGGTGCACATTGGACTTGGCGGTCGACGGCGGGTACGTGCCGTAGAAGCCGGGCGCGGCGCCGGTGACGGTGGAGTACCACATGCCGGCGCCCGCGATCGTCACGTTGTCCACGGTGATGTGGCCGGGGATGTTGTACGTGCCCTGGGGTATCCAGACCGTGCCGCCCGAACCGGCCGCGGCGATCGCGGCGTTGAAGGCGGCGGTGGAGTCGCCCGCGCCGGTGGCGTCGGCGCCCTTGCTGGTCACCGAGACCGAGCCCGAGGGCTGCGTCAGCGCCGGGCCGACCTGCTCGAAGTCCGCGAAGTCGATCGTGTACGAGGAGGCGGTGTCGCCCGCGTCCACCTGGAGCTTGAAGGTGGTGCCCGCCGGATACGTCTGCGACAGCAGCCGGTGCGCCTCGTCGTAGAAGTGGTGCGGGTTGCTGCCGGGGGAGTTGGTGAACGGGTAACTGCCGTAGAACCAGCTGTATGCGTTGGTCAGCGTGATGTCGGACTGCTTGGTGCCGTTGATGTACAGCGACAGCGGGGCGGTGTACGCCGAGCCGTTCGCCGAGTCCGGGATGCTGTAGCGGAAGTCGATCGAGTTGGTCGCCACCGGGGTGGTGAACTGCACGTACTTGCCGCTGCCCTGGAGCGTCACCGCCTTGCGGTACGACGCCTCGTCGGCGAGCTGCCCGTACGCCCAACTCGGTCCGATCACCGTGCCGTTGGTGCTGGAGTTCTCCGCCTGGACCTCGACGTAGGGCAGGCTCGCGCCGCTGCCGCCGGTCGCGGCGGCGAGCGCCGGCTGCGCGGCGACCGCGACGACGCCGGCCGCCACCAGCGCGGCGCCGCCGCCCAGCGCGACGGCGCGGCGCAGGCCGCGGAGACTTCTGAGGGGTCTGAACACCTGTTGCTCCTTGAGAGGGGGTGGGGGGAGCAGTGCAGGGGGACCGTAGCCTCTCCGACACATGGCAGCAATATTGCGATCCATTTTCGTTGAAAATTGACTGATGGTTGCAAGAACTTGAGTTGGCGGGTGGGCACCAGGCGGGCGCAGGACGGGTGCCGGACGGGCGTGCGGCGGCGCGGGCTGGGCGCACACGTGTGCGAGGATCGGGCGATGGGGAATGTCAGGGGGAG
>JAJSZB010000208.1:0-12123 GCA_050613715.1 Streptomyces sp. IBSBF 3018 | reverse complement strand
CGGCGCTGGATCGATCCCGATGCCGGGCTGATCACGGTGGGGGACTGGGCGGCTCCCGCCTCGTGCCCGCTCCCCTCCTCCTACTCCTCGCCGGCGAGCTTCAGCGTGCGCAGCTTGGCGGTGGCGAACCAGGTGGCCGCGGCGGTGGCCGCCACCAGCAGCACGATCGCGGTGGGCAGCGACACGTCCGAGGTCACCGTGGAGTTCTCCGCGACCTTCTGCGCGACGGCCAGCGACCACTGCTGGACGCTGAGCGTGCGCGCGCCCGGCACCAGATTCCCGATCACGCCCTCCCACACCAGCGCGTAGACCAGGCCGACGACCACCGCGTGCCGGGTGATCACCCCGAGCATCAGGAAGATCGCCGCGTAGGCGACCGACGCGACGGCCGCGGCGACCGCGAACGCGACGGCGAGCCGCTGCCCGTTGCCGTTCAGCACGACCCCGGCGATCAGCGTGGGGATCGCGCAGAACGCGGCCGTCACACCTATCGCGACCAGCAGTTTCGTGGCGATGATCGTGGAGCGCCGGATCGGCTTGGCCAGCAGGTAGACGATCGAGCCGTCGTCGATCTCCGGACCGATCGCGCCGGTGCCGGCGATCACCCCGATCAGCGGCACCATCGCGGCAAGCGCGAAGCTGCGCAGCAGGTCGGCGGTGGTGCCGTCGTCCTGTCCCGCCAGCGCGCGGACCGCGGCGACGATGACGAGCAGGAGCAGCGGCAGCGCGAGCAGCAGCAGGGCGCGGCGGCGGCCGAGCAGGCCGCGCTGGGTGAGCCGGGCGACGGTCGGGTGGAAGAGCGCGGGGCCCGCGGGCGGCGCGGTGCGCCCGGGCCCGGGACTCGCGGTGGTGGTGGTCATGGTGGGTGCGCTCCTTTACGCCGTGACCAGGTAGGAGAAGACGCTCTCCAGGGATTCGTCGGACGGCGAGACCGCGTAGAGCCTGATGCCGTGGTCGCGGGCGATCCGCGGCAGGAACTCGGTGAACCCGGCGAAGTCGATCGCCTGGATGCGCAGCGCCTTCTCCGTCCAGTCCAGCTCGATGCCGGCGGTCGAGGCGTGGGCGATGAGCACGGAGGCCAGCATGCGGTCGTCGCTGGAGCGGACCAGGTAGCGGTGCGGGCGGTCGGTCATCAGCCGGCGGATCTTGCGGAAGTCGCCGGACGCGGCGTGCCGTCCGGCCACCACCACCTCGATGTGGTGGGCGAGCTGCTCGACCTCCTCCAGGATGTGCGAGGAGAACAGCACGGTCCTGCCGTCCGCGCCCATCCGCCGCAGCAGCTCCATCAGCTGCAGCCGCTGCCGCGGGTCCATGCCGTTGAACGGCTCGTCCAGCAGCAGCACCGAGGGTTCGTGGACCAGCGCGGAGGCCATCTTGGCGCGCTGCCGCATGCCCTTGCTGTACGTCTCGATCCTGCGGTCCTGCGCGTACTCCATCTCGACGGTGGCCAGCGCCCGGCGCGCCGCGGCCTCCGGGTCGGGCAGCCCGTGCAGCTCGGCGTTGGCGACGACGAACTCGCGGGCGGTCAGGAAGTCGTACATCGCCTCCCGCTCGGGCACGATGCCGATCTCGCGGTACGCCTGCTCGTTGCGCCAGATGGGGGCGCCGTCGAGGGTGACCGCGCCGGTGGACGGGGCGAGGAAGCCCGCCATCATGTTGATCAGGGTGGACTTGCCCGCGCCATTGGGTCCCAGCAGCCCGGTGACGCCGGGGCCGATGGTCATGGAGACGTCGTTGACCGCCACCACGTTGCCGAACCAGCGGGACACCTTGTCGATGCCGATCGTCGTCACGACAGGCCCACCTTCCGGTAGCGGCGCATCAGCAGGCCGAAGCAGCCGGCCACGATGGCGAGGATCACGAGCAGGTACGCGATGCCGGCCGCCGCGTTCGGCGGACCCGAGGCGTGCGGGAAGGCGGAGGTCGCGCCGAGGAACCAGGTCTGGAAGCCGTCGATCAGCGTGATCGGCGAGAACAGGCCGAGCCAGCCGATGACGTCGTAGTTCTCCTGAGTCTGGGCGACGCCCTGGACGCTGGAGACCGCGCCGTAGGTGATCACGAACACGGCGATGATCGCGGCGACGCCGAACCCGCGGCGGGGGGTGACGGCCGCGATGACCAGCCCTATCCCGGCGAACAGCAGCGACAGCAGGAGAACGGACACCAGGCCCTTCGCAAACCCGGCGGTCTGGTCGGTGAAGTCGAGCTTCGCCAGCAGCGCGCCGACATAGAGGATGAGCAGGGGCAGCGCGGTCAGCATGAACAGCGCGGTGGCCAGCGCGGCGAACTTGGCGACCACGTAGTCGACGCGTTCGATGGGCCGGGAGAAGTACAGCGGCGTGGTCTTGAAACGCAGGTCACGCGAGACCGACTGCGGTGCCTGCGCGGCCACGAAGAGCGTGATCACCGCCTGCAGCAGCACCGCGTAGCGGGTGTAGTCGACCGGCAGTTTGTCCATGTGGGTGAAGACCGCCACCGCCACCATGATCAGGGCGGGCGCGCACATCACGCCCAGCAGGATCATCGGCAGCACCTTGGACTTGGCGCTGCGGCCCAGGCCGTACGCGCCGCGCAGGCTCTGGCTGAACAGCGACTGCCGTGCGTAGCCGCGGCCGAGCCGCGCGCCGGTGTACTCGCGGTAGCCGATGTTGTGGATGACGTCGGTGGGTACGGGCGGGGTGCCCGGCGGCGGGCCCGCCGGATTCGCCACGTCAGACTGCGTCACGGCCTTCTCCTTCCTTCTTCTCCGTGCTTTCCTCGTCCTGCTTCTCCTGCGCGCCCGTGAAGAGCTCGGCGATGCGGTGGCGGCGCTGCTCCATCCGGACCAGACCCACGCCGAGCTGTGCCACGGCGTCGCGCACCACGTCGTACGTCTCGTCGTCCGCTATGTCGATGTGCAGCAGGTGGCCCTCGGCCTGCGCGGTGAGGCCGGCGGCGGTCAGCGCGGCGACCAGATCCTGCTCGCGGTCGGTGACCTCGACCGCGAGCGAGGCGGTGGCCTGGGTGAAGTCGCTGGTGGTGGAGGCACGCAGCAGCCGGCCGCCGTCGATGACCACGATGTGGTCGCTGGTCCGCTCCAGCTCGCCGAGCAGGTGCGAGGTGACGAGCACCGAGATGCCGAAGTCGCTGTGCACGCGGCGGATCAGGCCCAGCATCTCGTCCCGGCCCACCGGGTCCAGGCCGTTGGTCGGCTCGTCGAGCAGCACCAGCTTCGGGTCGTGGACCAGGGCCTGGGCGAGCTTGACGCGCTGCTTCATGCCGGTGGAGTAGCCGCCCATCGGGCGGTACCGCTCCTCGTACAGTCCGACGTGGCGCAGCGTGTCGGCGGTCCGCTCGCGGGCGGCGGTCGGCGGCAGCCCGGACATGCGGGCCATGTGCACGACGAACTCGGTGGCCGACACGTCGGGCGGCAGGCAGTCGTGCTCGGGCATGTAGCCGACGAGGCCGCGGATCTCGGCGCCGTCGGTGGCCACGTCGAGTCCGAGCACGGCGGCACGACCCTCGGTCGCCGGGGACAGCCCCAGCAGGATCTTGATGAGCGTCGACTTTCCGGCGC
Organism: Streptomyces sp. IBSBF 3018; assembly: GCA_050613715.1. Taxonomy (GTDB): domain Bacteria; phylum Actinomycetota; class Actinomycetes; order Streptomycetales; family Streptomycetaceae; genus Actinacidiphila. Next base: position 8,567 of record JAJSZB010000208.1, on the reverse strand, counting down.
CGTTGGCCCCCACCAGTCCGGTCACGCCGGTGGTGACGTCCACGGTCAGCCGGTCCAGAGCGGTCACCCGCGGGTACCGCTTGCTCAGGCTTTCGGTAGCGATCACATTCACGCCCCCGACGCTAGTGGTCCGCGCCACACCGGCACGTCAGCCCGGGGGAGTCAATCCAGGTAGTTCTGGGGTCTGACGACCCGTAGGGGTAGGTCATCCGTTCGAGTGGCGGATGTCAGGGTCAGGGGTTTTCCACAGGCCGCGAAGGGGTCTTGACCCTCTCATCGACTGCTGTCACATTGATCAGTGTCATCGTGTGCGTGAGGGAGCGGAAGCAGGGGGTGAGGGGCATGAGCGCCGAGGAGCAGGGCCCGCGCGAGCGTGTCGTCACGGGCGCGGACGGCGTGCGGCTGTGCGTCGCGGAGTACGGGATCGCGGGCGCAGGCGCGGGTACGGGCGCGGGCGCGGATATGGCGGACACGGACGCCGGGGCCGGGGCCGGCGTCGACCGGCCGACGGTGCTGCTGCTGCACGGCTATCCGGACAGCAAGGAGGTCTGGTCCGAGGTCGCCGCGCGGCTCGCCGACCGCTTCCACGTGGTCCTGTACGACGTGCGCGGACACGGCCGGTCCGGCGCGCCGTCGCCGCTGAAGGGCGGCTTCACGCTGGAGAAGCTGACCGCCGACTTCCTCGCGGTGGCCGACGCGGTCAGTCCCGGCCGTCCGCTGCACCTGGTCGGGCACGACTGGGGCTCGGTGCAGGGCTGGGAGTTCGCGACCGTGCCCGCCACCCGCGGCAGGATCGCCTCCTTCACCTCGATCTCCGGGCCGAGCCTGGACCACTTCGGCCACTGGATCCGCCGCCGGGCCCGCCGCCCCACCCCGCGGCACGCCGCCCAGCTGATCGGCCAGGGCGCGAAGTCCTGGTATGTGTACGCCCTGCACACCCCCGTGCTGCCGGAGCTGGCCTGGCGCGGCGCGCTGGGCAAGGCGTGGCCCCGGATGCTCGCCCGGGCCGAGAAGGTCCCCTCCGACGGCTACCCGACCGCCTCCCTCGGGAACGACGCCGCACACGGCGCGTGGCTGTACAGGGACAACGTCCGCCGCCGGCTGGGCAGTCCGCGCGAGGACGCGTACGCCCACGTGCCGGTGCAGCTCGTCACCCCGACCGGCGACGTCTTCCTGTCCGAGCGCCTCTACGACGACCTGGAACGCTGGGCGCCGCGGCTGGTCCGGCGCACCCTGCCGGCCAAGCACTGGGTGCCGCGCTCCCGTCCTGACCAGGTGTCGCGCTGGATCGCCGACTTCGTGACCGGGGTGGAGGCGGGCGCGGAGTCCGGGACGGACGCCGGCGCCCGGACGGCAACGGACTCCGAGGCGGACGCCCGCGCGGAAGCGGCCGTGCGGCCGGGCGCGGAGTCCGGCGGGCGCGGCACGGCTGCCGGGGCCGGCGACCCCGGGATCCTCGGGCGGGGGCTGGATGCGGCCCGGCAGCGGTTCGCCGGGCAGCTGGTGCTGGTGACCGGTGCGGCCAGCGGGATCGGCCGGGCCACCGCGCTGGCGTTCGCCGAGGCCGGGGCGCGCGTGGTGGCGGTGGACCGGGACGGCGCGGGCGCGGCCCGCACCGCGGCGCTGGCCCGCGGCAGGGGCGCGGCCGACGCCTGGCCGGAGACCGTCGACGTCTCGGACGCCGAGGCGATGGAGAAGCTCGCCGCCCGCACCCGCGACGCGCACGGCGTGCCCGACGTGGTGGTGAACAACGCGGGCATCGGCCTGGCCGGCCGCTTCCTCGACACCACGCCTGAGGACTGGAAGCAGGTCCTCGACGTCAACCTGTGGGGCGTCATCCACGGCTGCCGGCTCTTCGGCCGGCAGATGACCGACCGCGGCGAGGGCGGCCACATCGTCAACACCGCCTCGGCCGCCGCCTTCCAGCCGTCCCGCACCTTGCCCGCGTACAGCACGTCCAAGGCCGCGGTGCTGATGCTCAGCGAGTGCCTGCGGGCGGAGCTGGCGCCGCACTCGATCGGCGTCACCGCGGTCTGCCCCGGCCTGGTCAACACCGCGATCACCGGCAGCGCCCGGCACGCCGGGGTCGACGAGGCCGAGCAGGAGCGGCGCAGGGCCAGCAGCGCGAAGCTCTACGCCCGCCGCAACTACCCGCCGGAGAAGGTCGCCCGCGCGATCGTCAAGGCGGTGCTGCAGGACACCGCCGTCGTCCCGGTGACGCCCGAGGCGCGCGGCGCCCGCCTGCTGTCGCGGCTGTCCCCCGGCGCCCTGCGGGCGCTGGCCCGCGTCGAGCCGCCGCTGTGACGCGCCCACCCGCCCGGAGAACCCACCCCACCCCGCCGTGAAGGAGACCGTCCCATGAACCACGCGATCAGACCGCGCCGGGTCTCGTTCGACTGGAAGCGGACGCCGCTGCACTGGATCCCCGGCGAGCCGACCGCGACGCACGTCATCAACGTGCTGCACCTGCTGCTGCCCGCGGGGGAGCGGTGGTTCGTCAAGGTGTTCAAGGAAGCGCTGCCGATGGTCACCGACGAGCAGCTGCTCAAGGACGTCAAGGGCTTCATGGGCCAGGAGGCCACGCACAGCGTGCAGCACGCCTACGTCCTGGAGCACCTCGCCGAGCAGGACCTCGACACCTCCGGCTACACCCGGCACGTGGAGTGGATGTTCGACGTGCTGCTGGGCGAGAAGCCCCCGCTGCGGCTGCCCGTCACGGCGCGCGAGTGGCTGCGCTTCCGGCTGTCCCTGATCGCCGCGATCGAGCACTTCACCGCCGTGCTCGGCGACTGGATACTGGACGCCGACGCCCTGGACGAGGCCGGCACCGACGAGGTGATGCTCGACCTGCTGCGCTGGCACGGCGCCGAGGAGGTCGAGCACCGGTCGGTCGCGTTCGACATGTACCAGCACGCCGGCGGCAGCGGCCTGCCGCGCTACGTCCGGCGGGCCGAGGGGATGGCGTTCGCGTGGCCCGCGCTGCTCTACCTGTGGATCGCCGGCGCACGGTACATGGTCCGCAACGACCCGCAGCTGTCCGGCGCCAGGTACCGCCTGAAGGACCACCGCGCCGCCGCCCGCCGGGGTCTGCTCCCCAGCTGGGCCTCGCTGAACGCCGCGATGCCGCGCTACCTGCGGCGGTCGTACCATCCGTCCCAGGAGGGTTCGATGCGCAAGGCCGTGGAGTATCTGGCGATATCCCCGGCGGCCAGGGCCGCGACGGACGCGGCGTCGGCCGGGCCCGCCGCGGCGTCCTGAGCAGCCCCGGACCGCCGGGCGACCCGGCGTGCGGACCGCTCCGGGACCGCCGACCGGAACACCGGCCGGCTGAACCACCGCCTGGCAAGGTCCGGCCGCCGCGCCGGGCGCACAGCACCGAGGAGTCGAGGCGTGAGCACCGCAGACGCGCAGCCCGCGTACCGGATCGAGGACCTGTCCCGGCTCAGCGGGACGACCGTCCGCACGATCCGCGCGTACACCGACCGCGGGCTGCTGCCGAAACCGGACCGCAGCGGCCGGGCCAACGTCTACGACGACACCCATCTGGCCCGGCTGCGGCAGATCGCCGAGCTGCTGGAGCGCGGCTACACCCTGGCCAGCATCAAGGAGCTGCTGGCCGCCTGGGACGCGGGGACGGGTCTGGGCGGGGTGCTCGGGCTGGTCGGGGAGGTGGACCGGCCGTGGTCGGACGAGCGGCCGGCCCGGGTGGGGATGGCCGAGCTGGCCGGGGCGTTCGGCGAGTCCGAGGACCCGGCCACGGTCCGGCAGGCCGTCGAGGAGGCGGTGCAGCTCGGCGTGCTCGAACCGGTGCCGGGCGGCGACGGGGAGTTCCTGGTCCCCAGCCCCCAGGAGTTGGCCGTGGCAGTCGAACTGCACGCCGCGGGCGTCCCCCTCACCGCGATCACCGGCCACCTGCGGGAGCTGCGGGCCCAGGTCGAGCACATCTCGGAGCGCTTCCTGGAGTTCACCACCGAGTACGTCTTCGAGCGGTTCCTCCACCACCCGCCGTCCGACGCCGAGGCCGCCGAGGCCACCGAACTGGTCCGCCGGCTGCGGCCGCTGGCCCAGCAGACGGTGGACGCGGAGCTGGCCCGGGCGATGGGGCTGCGCGCGACGGCGCACATCCGCCACCACCTGGCCGAGGTGACCGGTGCGGCCCCGGTACCGGGCACGGCCCCCGGCCCGCCCCCGCCACGGCCGACCGCGACACCGGCAGCGGACACGCACCCGGGAGCCTGGGAAGCCGGGGAAGCTGCGGCAGCCGGCGCGGCGGGCGCGGCCGCCGGGACCGCGGACGTGACGCTGCCGGCCACGACCGTGGCAGCCGTACGGGACCTGGTCGGCGCCCCCCACATCGCGGAGTTCATCGCGGCGGCCGCGGACCGCGAGGTGGCCGCCCGCCGCATGGACGCCCTCACCCGACCCCCCGGCCGGGCGCAGCCGCTCAGCTGAGCTGCGCCGGGGCTTCGGTGGCGATGCGTTCGAAGGTGGCGTGGTCGTAGGCGAAGTCGGGGGAGTCGGCGATCGGCCAGTGGAGGACGATCTCGGTGATGCCGGCTTCGGCGTGGCGGCCGGCGAAGTCGACGAAGGCGTCCACGGACTCGAAGGGGGCGGCGCGGTCGGGGGTGAAGCCGGTGAGGAGGATCTTGGGCACGGACTCGGGGTCGCGGGCGGCGTCCTGGAGGGCGGCCGACAGGCGCTGGACCTGGCCGCGGATGGCGTCCAGGGACTCCTTGGGGGTGCCGGTCTCGTACAGGGCCGGGTCGCCGGTGGTCACCCAGGACTGCCCGAACTTCGCGGCGAGCCGCATGCCGCGCGGCCCGGTGGCGGCGACGGCGAACGGCAGCCGCGGACCCTGCACGCACCCGGGCACGTTGCGCGCCTCCACGGCGGAGTAGAAGCGGCCGCCGAACGTGATGTCGCCTTGCGTGAGCAGCCGGTCCAGCAGCTCCACGAACTCCTCGAAGCGATCCGTCCGCTCCCGCGCCGACCAGGGCTCCTCCCCCAGCACCACCGCGTCGAAGCCGGTCCCCCCGGCCCCGATCCCCAGCACCACCCGGCCGCCGCTGACATCGTCCAGCGTCATCAACTCCTTCGCCAGCGGCACGGGATGACGGAAGTTGGGGGACGTCACGAGGGTGCCGAGGCGGATGGTGTCGGTCGCGGCGGCCGCGGCGGTCAGGGTGGGGACGGCTCCGAACCAGGTGCGGTCGCGGAACGGCTCGCGCCAGGAGAGGTGGTCGTAGGTGTAGGCGGCGTGGAAGCCCAGCTCCTCGGCCCCCTCCCACACCTTCCGGCCTTCGGCCCAACGGTAGATCGGAAGAATCACGGTGCTCAGACGCAGACTCATGCCCGGGAGCTTACGACTGCGAGAGGCGGTGCTGTTCGCATCGATCACTCACCTACTGAGCCAGGACGTCCCCAGGGAGCCGACCTGGCCGCGGACGTGGGCCGACGACCTGTTCAGTCGCGGTAGCTATGCGTGACCACGAATTCGGTTCCATCGAGAATCGCACCCACTTGCATACCGGCCCACTTAGCGAGGATCGACGGCTGCTGCTCCACCTCGTCCAACAGGCGGGTGAGCCCGTCGGCAGTTGGCGGCGCAGGAAGTTCGCAGCGGACATCCGAGCTGCCAGTCGCACTGCTGCAGTCCTCGTCCTCCGGGTCATCAGGCTCCCAGTGGCCGATCTCGATCTCCCAGGTGGCGGCCTCTCGTTTCTGCGGCTCCGGCATGTGGACCGTGAGGTAGTAGCCGTCCGAGTCGTACGGTTCCGAGAAGATGCTAAGGGGGCGGGAGTCCAGTGCGGCCTGTTCACTGGCGCACTGGGCGTAGGCGGTGACGAGAACTCGCAGGTCCGCGACGGCCCGTGCGCGCTCTTCGGAAGAGATGCCGTCTTCGAACCGGTCCAGTTGTTCCCGCATCTCGGTGCCCAGCATCTCCATCCCGCCGTCGTACGTCACGAAGGGGTGACCGAAGTCCCAGTCCCGACGATCCTCCGTCTCCGGGACGGCCATACCTTCCGAGTACTCCGCCAACGCGTTCCGCAACTCGCGTACCTCCGTCTCCAGTTCGACGGTGATCGCGGTCAGAACGGGCGGCGGCACCACCGCGGTGGCGGCGTCGAGATCGCTGAGCGACCGGTAAAGCTCCAGACAGACGTACTCGTACCAGAGGCTGTGTGCTCCAGTGAGGAGGAGGTCGACGCGCGCCTCCCGATCGGTCAGCGCAGCAAGGTGCCGCTGGGGGTAGCGGTTCACCTTGCGCTCACGGCGGTCGAAGATGCTCAACGGGACCGTCGCCAGGGCGGAGATCCGGTTGAGCGCATCCACGATCGGCGCTGCCAGGTCAGGCGAACTCAGGCTCGTCACCGTGGATGACGCAACGCCTTTCGGACTGTCGAAGGTCGCCAGGATCTGCGTCTTCCCACGGTTCGCGTGCAGGGAGTAAATGGTCATGCCTCACCTCTCGACCGCTGAGCCAATGGCACGCCAGCGGTCATGGCTTCGTTGAGGGAAAGGCGGTGGCGAGGGCATGATCCGACGCTCCGTGCCTTCAAGTCTTCAGCGGTAGTCCAGGCGCTGTCCCAGACTCCTTGCTGACGCGAGGATAACGCGCGCGCCACTGGAACGCAGAGAATCCCAGAACTCGGACGTCCGCAGACCTACGCAGCCCCGCTGCTGGTACTGGTTGTCTGGGCAACGTACGCATCCCACAGGGCGAACTGGGCCGCCCCGCACCTGAGCCAACCCTACTGACTCCTGGGACATGTCCTGCCCCTCCCGCACGATCCGGGCACTACACCCACGCGGGTTCGCCTGCGCCATCCCGAATGTGTTGACCAGACCGCGGCGACCGACGCCGTGGCCGGAAGCCATGCGTCGTCGACCGGCACGCCCACCTGTGTCGCAACGCCGTGGGCTGCTGCTTCAACGAGCTCAAGCAGAACAGGCGCGCCGTCCTCTACCAGTCTCCGAGTCACCATCGCCAGCTTTTGACTGTGAATCACCCACACTGCGGACGCACTCTTGGTCGACCTGTCAGTACCGTCCGGCAGCATGGGTGAGGTGGAAACGGGCGGTGGCCGAAGATCCCACAAGCAACGAGGGCAGGCTGCAGAAGCTCGTGACAGGGCATCGTAGCCATTTCAAATCCTGGCCGACCTGCGAATCGACTGTCGGCGGGCGTCGATGACGATCGTGATAGGGCACAGCGGACTCATCACGAACGGAGTCTCGTCAAGGGAGGTCGACGAGACCATCCGAACCTACAACTCGTATCTGTCCCGCGTGAGCGTCGTGACCTACGACCGCCTGATCGAAAATGCACAACGCACACTCGACCTGACGTCGCTGGCAGAGTAGGGAGCGTGCCGACGCCCACACGCCGGGCGAGGTGCGCCCGCACCGATGCAATCCTGATACTGCACGAACGAGTTCGCCTCGCTTCCGCGATCCGCAAGCGCCTCAGTTGCTGGCCGCCTCCGTCGACAGTCACTGTCCACGCAAACGTGACCGCTGTGAGGAACTGCCCATCCTTCATATGCCGCGTTTTCGCACGTCAGCCCGTGATGCCTGAACACGGCTTGACCGACGTCACGAGGGTGCAAGCCCAGCTCCTCGGCCCGGCGCCACACCTCCCGCCCCTGCTCGTGCCAACGGTAGATCGGCAGGATCACGGTGCTCATACGCATGAGGAGGCGGATCGCGGAGCTTGGACGTCCCCGCGCCCGGCAGCCGAGGAAGGGGGAACGCACTGCATACTGCGGTATGCTCGCCGTATGGCTGATACGACCCGGATCACGGTCACGCTGCCGAGCGAGCAGGTGGCAGAGCTGAAGAAGCTCACGGACAACGTCTCCGGCTATGTGGCCGAGGCAGTCGCCCGTCAGATCAGGCACCAACTGCTCGGGGCCGATCTGCGGAGCTACGAGGACGAGCACGGATCCTTCAGCGAAGAGGAACTGGCCGAGGCCCGAGCGCGTATCACGGGAGCGACGCAGACCACAGGTGGCGCGAGCGCCGCGTGAGTCAGCACATCGAATCGGTGGTTCTGGACAGCGAGGGCCTGTCCGCATGGGTCGCCCAGGACCGGAAGGTTCTCAGCCTGCTGAAGGTGTTCCACGAGATGGGCGCAGACCTGATCGTCAGCGCCAACACCATCGTGGAGGTCAGCCACTCCCGCGTGAACATGCCACGGCTCCAGTGGACACTGTCCCGGGTCAAGGTGGAGCCGGTCACTGAACAGGCCGCCAAGGAAGCGGCGCGGCTGCTCAAGGCGGCCGGCCTGCACGGGCACAAGTACGCCATCGACGCGACCGTCGCGGAGGTGGCGCTACGGCAGACCGGACCCGTGGTCCTCCTGACGTCGGACATCGACGACATGGCCCGACTGTGCGGCAAGCAGATCGGGCTCATCGGCGTCTGAGCAGCAGAAGCGCAGGTCAGCCCGTGATGCGTGAGCGAGGCTTGACCGACGTCACGAGGGTGCCGAGGCGGATGGTGTCGGTCGCGGCGGCCGCGGCGGTCAGGGTGGGGACGGCTCCGAACCAGGTGCGGTCGCGGAA
>JAJSZB010000207.1:0-12481 GCA_050613715.1 Streptomyces sp. IBSBF 3018 | reverse complement strand
CGCTGGACCCGCACGCCGCGGTCCCGCCGTCAACCGCGCGCGGCCGGCGGCCCGTTGCGCGTCGTCCGTCGCCGTCGGCCACGTGCATCGCCCACGTCCGTCGTCCGTCGCCCACGCGCATCGTCCGCCTCCCCCGTCCGTCGCCCGCAGTCAGGAGACCCCCGCCCATGAGCAGCACCGTGCACGATGTCAGGACGCCCGCCGCGCCGCGTGTGGAGGAGGTCAGCGACGGCGTCTTCGCGTACCACCAGCCCGACGGCACCTGGTGGATCAACAACACCGGCTTCCTCGTCNGTGTGGAGGAGGTCAGCGACGGCGTCTTCGCGTACCACCAGCCCGACGGCACCTGGTGGATCAACAACACCGGCTTCCTCGTCGGCCGCCGCGGCGTCACGAGCATCGACGCCTGCTCCACCGAGCGGCGCACCCGGGCCTATCTGGAGGCCATCAGGGCGGTCACCCCGCGGCCGGTCCGCACGCTGGTCAACACCCACCACCACGGCGACCACACCTACGGCAACCACCTCTTCGAGGACGCGACGATCGTCGGCCACGAGGCGGTGCGCGAGGGGATACTCGCCTGGGGCGCGCCGCGCTCCGCGCCGTTCTGGACCGAGGTCGACTGGGGCGACTTCGAGGCGGCGCCGCCCTTCCTGACGTACACCGAGGGCGTGACGCTGTGGGTGGACGACCTGCGCTGCGAGGTGCGGCACGTGGGCACGGCGGCGCACACCACCAGCGACTCCCTGGTGTGGATCCCCGAGCGCCGGGTGCTGTTCGCGGGCGACCTGCTGTTCAACGGCGGCACCCCGTTCCTGCTCCAGGGGTCGGTCGCCGGCGCGATCGGCGTGCTGGAGGACGTGGTGCGGCCGCTCGGCGCCGAGGTCATCGTGCCCGGCCACGGACCGGTCACCGGGCCCGGGACCATCGACGACGTGCTGGGCTACCTCCGTTTCGTGCAGGACACCGCCAGGGCCGCCGTCGACGCGGGCCTGTCCCCGCTGGAGGCCGCCCGCGAGACCGACCTGGGACCGTACACCGGGCTCGCCGACCGCGAGCGGATCGTCGGCAACCTGCACCGCGCCTACGCGGAGCTCGCCGGCGCCGCGCCCGGGGCCCCGATCGACGCGGCGGCGGCCCTGGCCGACATGGTCGCCTACAACGGCGGCCGCCCGCTGACCTGCCTGGCCTGACGGCACGCCCGGCCTGATCGTCCGCCCGGCCGGGCACGGTACGGCACCGGAGGGCATTTCCGGTGCCCGTACCGTTGCGGAGCGCGATCGGGGGTACCCGGCCGGGCATGAACGACAAGCCTCTGACCGCGCTCGCCCTGGTCTGCACCCTCGATCCGTCGCCGAAGCGCTCCAGCTCCGACCTGCTGGCCCGGCAGACGCTGGACGCGCTCGGCGACCACGGCGTGACCGGGGAGGTGGTGCGGATCGCCGACCACGACGTGCGCCCCGGGGTGGGCCTCGACATGGGCGAAGGGGACGCGTGGCCCGCCGTGCGGGCGAAGATGATGGCCGCCGACATCCTCGTGCTGTCCACCCCGATCTGGCTCGGACACCCCTCCAGCGTCGCCCAGCGTGTGCTGGAGCGGCTGGACGCGGAGCTGTCGGAGACCGACGACGAGGACCGCATGCTCACCTACGGCAAGGTCGCCGCAGTGTGCGTGGTCGGCAACGAGGACGGCGCGCACAAGGTGAGCGCCGACCTCTACCAGGGCCTGGACGACGTCGGCTTCTCGCTCGCGCCGAACGCGGTGACGTACTGGGTCGGCGAGGCCATGCAGGGCACCGACTACCAGGACCTCGACAAGGCGCCCGACGCCGTCGCCGCGGCCACCAGGACGCTCGCCGCGAACACCGCGCATCTTGCGCGCGTGCTGCGGGACGCGCCCTACCCGCCGGCCTGAGCGCCGCGGGTCCGCCGGGCGCGGTGCATACCCGGGCGCGGTGCGTGACGGCCCGGTGCGTGACGGCCGCGCCGCACGCCGAGTGCGGTGCGTAGCCGCCACCGATCAGGGCAGGCGCAAAAACGGACGGGTCGGGCGGGGCGCCCGGCCGCCGACCGCGCGACGGAAGGGCTCCCGGGAGATGCGAATGACCACCACCGCAGGACGTGGCGCGGGACGCGGGGCCGCCGGCTCCGGCAGCGGTGCGGAGCGCGCCGCGCCGCCGGATCTGGACGTCGCCGCCCTGGAGGAGGCGCTGCGCGCCGAGGTGGACGGCGAGGTGCGCTTCGACGCCGGCAGCCGCGGCGCGTACGCGACCGACGGCTCGAACTACCGGCAGGTCCCGATCGGCGTGGTGGTCCCGCGCTCGGTGGACGCCGGGGCCGCCGCGGTCGCGGTGTGCGCGCGGTTCGGCGCGCCGCTGCTGTCCCGCGGCGGCGGCACCAGCCTGGGCGGCCAGTGCACCAACACGGCGGTCGTGATCGACTGGACGAAATACTGCAATGCGCTGGTCTCGGTCGACGCCGAGCGGCACACCTGCGTGGTGGAGCCGGGCATCGTCCTGGACGAGCTGAACCGGCAACTGGCCCCGTACGGGCTGATGTTCGGGCCGAAGCCGTCGACGCACAGCCACTGCGCGATCGGCGGCATGATCGGCAACAACTCGTGCGGCGCGTCCGCGCAGGCGTACGGCAAGACGGTCGACAACCTGCGCCGGCTGGAGGTCCTCACCTACGACGGGCTGCGGATGTGGACCGGACGCACCTCGCCGGAGGAGTACGACGCGATCGCCGCGGAGGGCGGCCGGCGCGCCGAGCTGTACGAGGGGATGCGCTCCCTCGCCGACCGGTATCTGGCCGACATCCGCCGCGGCTACCCGAAGATCCCGCGCCGGGTGTCCGGCTACAACCTGGACGACCTGTTGCCGGAGAACGGCTTCCACGTGGCGCGCGCCCTGACCGGCAGCGAGGGCACGCTGGTCACGGTGCTGCACGCCGAGCTGGAGCTGGTGCCGGTCCCGGCGGCGCAGGCGATCGTCGTGCTCGGCTACCCCGACATCTGCGCGGCCGCCGACGACGTGCCCCGGCTGCTGGAGGTCTGCGAGCCGTCCCAGCTGGAGGCGATGGACGACCGGATGGCGCAGCTGATGCGCGAGGAGGGCAGCCACCTGGAGTCGCTGGAGTCGTTCCCCGAGGGCTCCAGCTGGCTGCTGGTGCAGTTCGCCGGGGACGACACCGAGGACGTGGACCGGCAGTCCCGCGCGATGCTGGACGCCCTCGGCCGCTCCCCCGACGACCCGACGGTGGCGCTGTCCGAGGACGCCGAGCGCGAGCAGCGGATGCTCAAGGCGCGCGAGGCCGGCCTCGGCGTCACCGCGCGCCCGCCGGACGACCGCGAGACGTGGGAGGGCTGGGAGGACTCGGCGGTCCCGCCGGACCGCCTCGGCGACTATCTGCGCGACCTGAAGCGGCTGTTCGCGCGGTTCGGCTACGACCACCCGTCGCTGTACGGGCACTTCGGGCAGGGCTGCGTGCACACCCGCATCCCGTTCGGGCTGCGCACCGCCCAAGGGGTCGCGGACTTCCGGGCGTTCGTGCACGAGGCCGCCGATCTGGTGGCGTCCTACGGCGGTTCGCTGTCCGGGGAGCACGGCGACGGGCAGGCCCGCGGCGAGCTGCTGCCGAAGATGTTCGGCGACCGGCTGGTGGGCGCGTTCGGGGAGCTGAAGGCGCTGTTCGACCCGGACGACCGGATGAACCCGGGGAAGGTGGTCGCGCCGAACCCGGTGGACGGGCAGCTGCGGCTGGGGGCGGCGTGGCGGCCGCGCGACGACCGCGACGCGCGCTTCGGCTACCCCGAGGACGACAACTCCTTCAACCAGGCCGTGATGCGGTGCGTCGGCATCGGCAACTGCCGCAGCCACGAGGGCGGGGTGATGTGCCCCTCCTACCGGGCCACCGGCGAGGAGGAGCACTCCACCCGCGGCCGGGCCCGGCTGCTGTTCGAGATGATCGGCGGCCACCCGGACTCCCCGGTCACCGACGGCTGGCGCTCCACCGAGGTGCGCGACGCGCTGGACCTCTGTCTTGCCTGCAAGGGCTGCAAGTCCGACTGCCCGGTGGGCGTCGACATGGCCACCTACAAGGCGGAGTTCCTCTCCCACCACTACCAGGGGCGGCTGCGGCCGGCCGCGCACTACTCGCTGGGCTGGCTGCCAGTGTGGGCGCGTGCCTCGCGGGTGGCGCCCGCGGCGGTCAACACCCTGCTGCGCGCACCGGGGCTGGCGCGGCTCGGCAAGCGGCTCGCGGGGGTGGCGCAGGACCGCGAGGCGCCGCTGTTCGCCGAGGAGTCGTTCCTGCGGTGGTGGCGTCGGCGCACCGCGCAGGAGGGCTGGACCGAGCCCGACCCGGCGGACCCGCGGACCGTGGTGCTGTGGCCCGACACGTTCAGCACCTACTTCCATCCGTCGGTGGCGCGTTCGGCGGTACGGGTGCTGGAGGACGCGGGGTTCCGCGTCACCGTGCCGACGCGGCCGGTGTGCTGCGGCCTGACCTGGATCTCCACCGGCCAACTGGACATCGCCCAACGGGTGTTGCGCAACACGGTGCGCACCCTGCGGCCCTGGCTGGCGGCGGGCACCCACATCGTGGGCCTGGAGCCGTCCTGTTCGGCGGTCTTCCGGGCCGACGCGCCGGAGCTGATGCCGGACGACGAGGACGTCAAGCGCCTGGCCGAGCGGTTCCTGACCTTCTCCGAGCTGCTGCTGCGGCACGCCCCGGACGGCTGGCAGCCGCCGGCGCTGACCCGCGCGGCGACCGTGCAGACCCACTGCCACCAGCACGCCGTGACCGGGTTCGACGCCGACCAGGAGCTGATGCGCCGGGCCGGCATCGACGCCGACGTGCTGGACGAGGGCTGCTGCGGGCTGGCCGGCAACTTCGGGTTCGAGGCCGGCCACCACGAACTGTCCATGAAGATCGCCGAGTCGGGCGTGCTGCCGGCGGTGCGCGCGAGCGCGCCGGACGCGCTGGTGCTCGCCGACGGCTTCAGCTGCCGTACCCAGATCGAGCAGGGCGGCACCGGGCGCACCGCGCTGCACCTGGCCGAGGCGCTCGCCGCGGGCCTTGAGGGGCCGCCGCCCGCGGACCGGCCGGAGAAGGCGGTGGCGCGGCCCGACGCGCCGTCGCCGGCCGCGGCCCGTACCGCGACGGCCGCGGCCGGGGCGGTGGTCGCCGCGGCGGCCGTGGCGGCCGGCGCGGGCGTCCACGCACTGGCCCGCGCCCGCAGGAACGGGGGGTGAGCGACACCGCCCCCGGCCGCGGCCCGGGTGCGCCGTACGCGGGGCCGCCGGCCCCGCCGCACCCGTCCGCACCCCGCCACCCGCACGGAAGAGCACGCCACACGGCACGACCGAACGGCACGACAGAGAGGAAACCACCGTGTCCCTCAAGGTGTCCGACCACGTACTGGAGCGCCTGCGCGAGTGGGACGTCGAGCACGTCTTCGCCTACGCCGGCGACGGCATCAACGGACTGCTCGCCGCATGGGGGCGGGCCGGCGACAAACCGCGGTTCGTCCAGGCCCGGCACGAGGAGATGGCCGCCTTCGAAGCGGTCGGCTACGCGAAGTTCTCCGGCAAGGTCGGCGTCTGCGCGGCGACCTCCGGTCCCGGCGCGATCCACCTGCTCAACGGGCTGTACGACGCCAAGCTCGACCACGTGCCGGTCGTCGCGATCGTCGGCCAGACCAACCGCAGCGCCATGGGCGGCAGTTACCAGCAGGAAGTGGACCTGCTGAGCCTGTACAAGGACGTGGCCTCGGAGTTCTGCGAGATGGTCACCGTGCCCGAGCAGCTGCCGAACGTCCTGGACCGGGCGATCCGCACCGCCTACGCCCGGCACACCGTGACCGCCGTCATCATCCCCGCCGACGTGCAGGAACTCGACTACTCCCCGCCGCAGCACGCGTTCAAGATGGTGCCCTCCAGCCTCGGCATGGGCCGCTACGCGCCGGTGCCGGACGACGCGGACCTGCACCGGGCCGCCGACGTGCTGAACGCCGGCGAGAAGGTCGCGATCCTGGTCGGCCAGGGCGCGCGCGGCGCCCGCCAGGAGGTCGAGCAGACCGCCGACCTGCTGGCCGCGGGCGTCGCCAAGGCGCTGCTCGGCAAGGACGTGCTGTCCGACGAACTGCCGTACGTCACCGGCTCGATCGGGCTGCTGGGCACCAGGCCCTCGTACGAGATGATGCGCGACTGCGACACCCTGCTGGTGATCGGGTCGAGCTTCCCGTACACGCAGTTCCTGCCGCAGTTCGGGCAGGCGCGTGCGGTGCAGATCGACAGCGACCCGTTCATGATCGGGCTGCGCTACCCGTTCGAGGTCAACCTCGTCGGGGACGCGGCCGCGACGCTCAAGCAGCTGCTGCCGCAGCTGAAGCACAAGCGGCACGGCAGCTGGCGCAAGACGGTGGAGAAGAACACCGCCCGCTGGTGGGAGGTCATGCAGCGGCGCGCCGCCGTCGACGCCGACCCCGTCAACCCCGAGTACGTGGTGCACGCGCTGGACGACCTGCTGCCGCGCGACGCGATGGTGACCTCGGACTCCGGCTCGGCCGCCAACTGGTACGCGCGGCACCTGCGGTTCCGCGGCGCGATGCGCGGCTCGCTGTCGGGCACGCTGGCCACGATGGGACCGGGCGTGCCGTACGCGATCGGCGCGAAGTTCGCCCACCCGGACCGGCCGGCCGTGGCGCTGGTCGGCGACGGCGCGATGCAGATGAACGGCATGGCCGAGCTGATCACGGCGGCCAAGTACCGGGAGCAGTGGCAGGACCCGCGGCTGGTCGTGGCGGTGCTCAACAACCAGGACCTCAACCAGGTGACCTGGGAGATGCGGGCCATGGAGGGTGCACCGCAGTTCCTGCCGTCGCAGGCGATCCCCGACGTGCCGTACGCGGACGTGGCCCGCTCGTTCGGCCTGGACGGGATGCGGGTGGAGCGCCCGGAGGACGTCGTCGACGCGTGGCGGCGGGCGCTGGCCGCGGACGGGCCGTTCGTCATCGACTTCCGCACCGACCCCGCGGTGCCGCCGATCCCGCCGCACGCGAGCCTCGACCAGATCGAGGCGGCCGCGTCCTCGGTGATCCACGGCGACCCCGACCGGGCCGGCATGGTGCGGCAGGGCATCAAGGCCAAGATCCAGGAGGCGCTGCCGGGCCGCCGCCACCGCGAGGACCGGCCGGGCGCTCAGGACGATCACTAGCGGACACGGAGTAGGCGGAGCCGCAGTGGGGCGGAGCCGGTCGGCGCGGGCGTGCGGGCGGCGGCTGCGCGCGGACGGGACACGGGAAGGAGTGGGCGCCATGCCCGAACTGCCGGACGTCGAGGGATTCCGCCGCGAGCTGGCCTCGTGCGGACAGGGCCACCGGATCGACCGGGTCCGGGTGGACGACCCGGGGGTGCTGCGCGGGGTGAGCGAGCGGCGGCTGCGGCGGGAGTTGCAGGGCCGCAGGTTCCGCGAGCCGCAGCGGCACGGCAAGTGGCTGATCGCCCGCACCGACGGCGGCCCGGCCGTGCTGCTGCACTTCGGGATGACCGGGCGGCTGGTGTGCGAGTCGCCGCGGGAACCGGCGCACCGCCACGACCGGGTCCGCTTCGACCTGTCCGGCGGGAACGGGGTGCGCTACCGCGACCAGCGCAAGCTCCAGGGCCTGCGGCTGGCCGGCTCCGAGGACGCCGTCGCGCACACACTCGCCGGCCAGGGGCCCGACGCGGCGTCGGTGGGGCGCGCAGAGCTGCGCGAGCTGCTCGGCGGGCGGCGGGCGCGGGTGAAGTCCGTGCTGATGGACCAGTCCGCGCTGGCCGGGCTCGGCAACCTGCTGGCCGACGAGATCCTGTGGCGCGCCCGTCTGCACCCGGCCCGCCGCGCCGACGGGCTCACCGACGAGGAGACCGGGCGGCTGCACACCGCGATGCGCCGCGCGCTGGCGCTGTCGGTGCGCGCCGGGAGGGTGCCGGACCGCGCGTCGTGGCTCACCGGCCACCGCGACCGGCCGGACGGCCGCTGCCCGCGCTGCGGCGCCGGGCTGCGCCGCGGCAAGGTCGCGGGGCGCACCACCGTGTGGTGCCCGCGGTGCCAGCCCGAGGAGCGGCGGCCGTGAGCGCGCCGCGGGAGCGCGGCGGCGCGGCGGCGTCCGGCGCCCGGGCGGGAGCGGCGGGAGCCGGGGCGCGGCCCGGCGCCGGGGCCGGGACGTGGCCCGAGAGCGGGCCCGCCGTGCGCGAGCTGCGGGTCTCGGTGCTGACCGTGCCGACGGACGGGCCGGAGGCCGACGGCACGCTGGCGTGGGACGCCACCACCGTGGTGCTCGTGCAGGCGATCGCCGAGGGCGGCGTCGAGGGGCTCGGCTGGACGTACGGCTCCCCCGCCGTCGCGGAGGCGGTCCGCGCGCACCTCGCGCCGGTCGTCACCGGGCGCGGCGCGTGGGACGTGCCGGCGGCGAACGACGCGATGAGCCGCGCGGTGCGCAACGCCGGGCGGCCGGGCGTGGCCGCGTACGCGATCTCCGCGGTGGACATCGCGCTGTGGGACCTCAAGGCCCGGCTGCTGGGCCTGCCGCTGGTGCATCTGCTCGGCGCGGCCCGCGACGGCGTCCCCGTCTACGGCAGCGGCGGCTTCACCACGTACGACGACGAGCGGCAGGACCGCCAGCTGCGGTTCTGGGCCGAGGAGCAGGGCATCCCCCGGGTGAAGATCAAGATCGGCGAGTCCTGGGGCGGTGCGGAGGCGCCCGACCGGGAGCGGGTGACCCGGGCCCGGCGCAGTGTCGGCGACGGCGTCGAGCTGTACGTGGACGCCAACGGCGCGTACGGCCGCAAGCAGGCGGTGCGGTTCGCCCGGCACCTGGACGCCGAGGGCGTGCTGTGGTTCGAGGAGCCGGTGTCCTCCGACGACCTGGCCGGGCTCGCGCAGGTGCGGGCGGCCGTGCCGGTCGACGTGACGGCCGGCGAGTACGGCTGCGACCTCCCGTACTTCCAGCACATGCTGGACGCCCAGGCGGTGGACTGCCTCCAGGTGGACGTCACCCGCTGCGGCGGCGTCACGGTGTGGCTGCGGGCCGCCGCGCTCGCCGAGGCGCGCGGCCTCGCGGTCTCCGGGCACTGCGCGCCGAACCTGCACGCCCACGTCGCGGCGGCGGCCCCGAACCTGCGGCACCTGGAGTGGTTCCACGACCATGTGCGGATCGAGAACCTGCTGTTCGACGGAGTCCTCGACCCGGCCGGCGGGGTGCTGCGGCCGGGCGCGGGCGGCGCTCCGGGCCACGGTCTGACCCTGCGCCGCGAGGCCGCGCACCGCTTCCGCACCGGCTGAGGGACCCGCCGGGTGACCGGCCGCAGAAGGACCCGTACGACGAGCCGTACGAGGATTCATACGAGATCAGGAGGACTGGGACATGCCGCGGACCATCGTCATCACGGGGGCCAGCGGGGGCATCGGACGGGCCGCCGCCCGCGAGTTCGCCGCCCGCGGCGACCGGATCGGTCTGGTCGCCCGGGGCCGCACCGGCCTGGAGGCGGCGGCCCGGGAGGTGCGGGCGCTCGGCGGGGAGGCGCTGGCCGCGCCCGCGGACGTCGCCGACGCGGCGGCGGTGCACGCCGCGGCCGAGCAGGTGGAGGAGCGGTTCGGGCCGATCGACGTGTGGGTGAACGTCGCCTTCACCTCGGTCTTCGCGCCGTTCACGGAGATCACGGCGGAGGAGTTCCGCCGCGTCACCGAGGTCTCGTACCTGGGGTTCGTCAACGGCACCCGGGAGGCGCTGGCCCGGATGAGGCCGCGCGACCGCGGGGTGATCGTGCAGGTCGGCTCGGCGCTCGGCGAGCGGTCCATCCCGCTGCAGTCCGCGTACTGCGGCGCCAAGCACGCCGTCAACGGCTTCACGTCCTCGGTGCGCACCGAGCTGATGCACGACCGCAGCAACGTGAAGGTGACGGTGGTGCAGATGCCCGCGGTGAACACGCCGCAGTTCTCCTGGGTGCGCTCGCGGCTGCCGCGCCGCCCGCAGCCGGTCCCCCCGATCTACCAGCCCGAGGCCGCGGCCCGCGCGGTGGCGGACGCCGCGGACCGGCCCGGGCGCAAGCAGTTCTACGTGGGCGCGTCGACCGTGGCGACGATCCTCGCCAACCGGGTGGCCGCCGGGCTGCTCGACCGCTACCTGGCGCGTACCGGCTACGACTCCCAGCAGACCGACGCGCCCGAGCCCGCCGGCCGCCGCGACAACCTCTGGCACCCGGTGGACGACCCGGCCGGGGACGCGGAGGACTTCGGCGCGCACGGCGTGTTCGACGACCGCTCCCACGCGCGGTCACCGCAGGCGTGGCTGTCCCGGCACCCGGGCGTGACCTGGCCCGCGACGGCGGCGGTGGCCGGCGCGATCGCGGTCGCGGCGAGCCGTGGGCGCGGCGGCCGGTGACGACGCGGGCGCGGGCGGGCCGCGGGACGGCGGAGCGGCGAGACGCCAGGACGGCCGGGCGGCGGGCGTGGCGGGCATGGCGCTGTTCGTGATCGAGCGCGTGACGCCGCTGCCGCCCGCCGAGGCGTGGCGGCGGCTGACCACGTGGGAGCGGCACACCGCGACCGTGCCGCTGACGCGGATGACGGTGCGCACGCCGCCGCCGTCCGGCACGGGCACGGTCGTGGTGGCCAGGACCGGGGTGGGCCGGCTGGGCTTCGACGACCCGATGCGGGTCACCCGCTGGGAGCCCGGACGGCACTGCCGGCTGGAGAAGACCGGACGGCTGGTCCTGGGCTGGGCCGAGTTCGACGTGCTGCCGCGGCCGGGCGCGGGGCCGGACGGCGGCACGGGGACGCTCGTGCGCTGGCGCGAGGACCTGCGCGTCCGCGGGCTGCCCCGGGCCCTGGACGGCGTGACGTCGCTGGCCGGCCGGACGGTCTTCGGCCGCGCGGTCGACACGCTGCTCCGCCCGTGACGGGCGGGACGGGCAGGACGGGCAGGACGGGCAGGACGGGCGTGACAGGCAGAGCGGGGCAGACTCCGGGCGGCGGGCGGACGCGGGGGGCGCGCGACCAGGGCCCGGCGGTTCGCGCACGCGCCGCGGCGGGTGCGGACGCCGGCGATATACGGTGGCGCGCGGGCCGGGGCCCGCGTGAGGATGCGGCCATGAACGAGACGCGACTCACGCACATCCCCGCGCCCGACGGCGTGGCGCCCGGCACCGGCTACACGCACGTGGTGACGGGCACCGGCCGGCTGGTCGCCGTGTCCGGGCAGGTGGCGCTGGACGAGCGGGGCGAGGTCGTCGGCGAGGGCGATCCGGCCGCGCAGGCGCGGCAGGTCTTCGAGAATCTGCGGCGCTGCCTCGCCGCGGCCGGCGCGAGCTTCGAGGACGTCGTCAAGCTGACGTACTTCATCACCGACGTGGCGTACCTGCCCGCGGTCCGCGCCGTCCGCGACGCCTATATCGACGCCGAGCGCCTGCCGGCCAGCACGGCGGTCCAGGTGGCGGCCCTGTTCCGTCCCGAACTGGTCCTGGAGATCGAGGCGTTGGCCCTCCTCGGGGACGAAACGGGCTGACCCGGACGGTTCGGCTCCCCCTTATGCTCGGCGGATGGACGAACGAAAGATCACACAGGGGATGCGACCGGGGCTGCTCGACGGCCGGGTCGCGATGATCACGGGCGCTTCGAGCGGGATCGGCGCGGCGGCGGCGCGGCTGTTCGCCGAGGAGGGCGCGGCCGTGGTGCTCATGGCGCGCCGCGGCGACCGGCTGAAGCTGCTCGCCGACGAGATCACCGCCGCCGGCGGCCGCGCCCTCGCGGTCGCCGGCGACGTCGCCGACGCGGAGGACGCGCAACGCGCCGTGGAAGCGGCGGTCGCGGAGTTCGGCGGCCTGGACTGCGCCTTCAACAACGCCGGTTACGGCACCGTGGAGACCGCGCTGCACGAGACGCCCGACGAGGTCTTCGACCGGACCATGGACGTCAACGTGCGCGGCGTGTGGAACTGCATGAAGCACCAACTGCCGGTGATGCTCGCGCGCGGCGGCGGCTCGATCGTCAACACCAGCAGCGCCGCGGGCCGTTACGCCACCGGCGCGTCGGTGCCGTACGTGGCCGCCAAGCACGCCGTCCTCGGCATCACCCGCGCCGCGGCGTCCGAGTACGGCGAGTCGGGCATCCGCGTCAACGCGCTGGTGGTCGGCACCACCCGCAGCGAGATGATCGAGACGGCGATCGAGCTGTACCCGCAGCTGGCGCGGGCGTTCATCGCCCCGCAGATCCAGAAGCGGATGGCCGATCCGAGGGAGGTCGCCGAGGCGGCGGTCTGGCTGTGCAGCGACCGCGCGTCGTTCGTGACCGGCACCGCCATGCCGGTGGACGGCGGCATCTCCGCACAGGCGAAGGCGGGTTGACGGACCCGGGCGGCCGGTGACGGCCCGGGGGGGGGGGGGCGGGGGCCGGGGGGGGGGGGGGGGGGGGGGGGGGGGGGGGGGGGGGGGGGGGGGGGGGG
>JAJSZB010000206.1:0-12259 GCA_050613715.1 Streptomyces sp. IBSBF 3018 | reverse complement strand
CCCCCCCCCCCCCCCCCCCCCCCCCCCCCCCCCCCCCCCCCCCCCCCCCCCCGGGGCAGGCCGCGAGGTGCTATGCCGCTCCGTACTCCGTGAGGTCGCGCACGACGCTGAGCGCGAGCCCGTACGCGCTGAGACCGCGTCCGTACGCGCCCAGGTGCACTCCGCGCGCCGCGCCCGCCATCACCCAGCCGTACTCCGACTCGCGGTAGTGGAACGCCGTCGGCTCCCCGTCCACCGGAAGGGTGAGCGTCGACCAGCTCGGCCCGGCCAGGTCGTCCGCCAGCTCCCACGCCGCCGCGGTCTGCTGGTCCATCCAGTCCTGCCGCAGCGCCCGCTCCATGTGGGTGGGCCACGTGCACGACAGCAGGCCGGAGCCGGCCAGCCAGGCCGCCGAGGAGACCGACGTCGCCTCCAGCAGCCCCGTGCCGTCCGCGCTGCGCCGCCCGGGGCGGCGCGCGACGGTCACCACGACCGCGAACCGCTGCCCCTCGGGCTCGGTGGCCTCGGCCTTCAGCGAAGGCTCGTCGCCGTGCCCTATCGAGCCGTGCTCGACCGTGCCGTCCGCGCTGACGCCCACCGCGCCGAGCCAGCGCGGGCCGGTGAAGGCCTCGTCCAGCCCGTACCACGGAAAGTCGGCCATCAGGTAGCCGTCGACCGCCCCTTGTGCCGTGCCGGCCTTCGTCTCCATTGGGTCGCGCCTCCTCCATGCCCACACATGGGCGACTCGCCATCTTGCCCGACCCTGGGAGGGTTCGGGACCAGAAACGGCGTGGGGTGACGGCGAACACACGGTCAAACCGCACCCGAACGGATGAAAAGCGGCCATGCGGTTGACGGGCCCCGCGGAGGGCGTGACCCGGAGCGGGGCCCGGACGGGGCCTCAGGCGGCGCCGGGCCGTCCCTCAGGTGGCGTCGGCGTCGAAGGGGGGCGCCTCGCCCGGGTCGAGCCGGTCCTTTTTCGTCAACCGGTCGGGCGTGGCGGACCCCGGGGACCCCGCGGAGCCGCGCGCGCCGGAGGACCCGGTCGCGGCGGCCGGCTCCACGCCGTTCACCGCGTCGGTGACCTCGGCCATGTCCTTGCGCAGGTCGGTGACCTCGGCCATCTCCTTGCGCAGGTCGAAGCTGTCGCGCAGCTCCTTGAGCTCCTTCAGGCCGTACTCGTCGTCGTCGCTCATCAGGTTCTTGCGGATGAACGTCTTGGGGTTGAGGTCCTCGAACTCGAAGTCCTTGAACTCGGGACCCAGCTCGCGGCGGATGTCCTCCTTGGCGCTGTCGGAGAACGCGCGCACCTTCCGGATGAACGCCATCGTGTCCTGGATGACCTTCGGCAGCTTGTCGGGGCCGAAGACGAGCACGGCAAGGACCACGAGCGCGACCAGCTCAAGCGGGCCTATGTCGAAGAACACCTTGCAGCTCCTTGGGACGACCACTGCCGGGTGGGCCCGGATGGGCAGAGTCCGGCGGACTTACGGTACCCGCCCGCACCGGGGGCGCGGGAGTGGCCCAGGCCAACACTACGTCGCCACGCGGTAAAGGTTGACCCCCCGCCGCGCCCTTCGGTGCGGGACCCGGCGGCGGGCTCGGTGCCGGGCCTCAGCGCGGGGCTCAGTGCCGGGCCTCAGTGCAGGACCACCGAGGACGCGGACAGCGCGTACGGGGAGGACGGCGAGGACCTGACCACGGCCTGGTAGGGCTGCGGCCGGGGCGCCGCGGGCGAGGCGGAGGGGACCGCGGCGGCCGGGGTGCGGCGGCCGGCCCGCTCCTCCGCGTCGAGCACGCCGCGCGGGGTGACGCCGCGGGTGTCGGAGACCGTGCTGGTGCTCGCGCCCAGGGGGCTGACCGCGGGGCCGTCGTCCGGGTGGGCGCCGCCGTCGACCGCGGCCTCCATCGGCAGGGCGCCGCCGATGGCGATGGCCGCCATCGAGAAGGCGCCAGCCGCCGCGAAGGCGAACCTGCGGCCGCGCGAGGCGGTGGCGGACCCGGAGCCGGTGCCGCCCGGCGTGCCGGACGCGCCCACCGCGGTCGCGCCGTGGGCGCCGCGTGTGTCGGCCCCCGCGCCCACCGTGCGGCCGCGGCCGGCGGCCGGGGCCAGCGGGCTGACCGGGGTGATCGCGCGGATCGCCTGGTGGACGCGGAAGCCGCGCGAGCGCGAGCCCGCGGGCGCGGCCAGGTCGCGGCCCGGGCCGAGGTAGGAGTAGTCCTCGCGGCGGCTGCCGCCGAACATCCCGGAGCCCGAGCCGAGCAGGCCGCCGTCGAAGGGTCCGCGGTGCGCCGCCCGGTCGTCGTCCGCCTCCACCGGCCCGACCGGCCCGAGCGGACCGCCGCCGGGCAGGGTGGGCCCGCCGGGCCCACCGGGGAGCGTGGGACCGCCGGAGCCCCCGGGCAGACCGGTGTCCGCGCCCATGCCGGGCAGTCCCTGCAGCCGGGCCAGCAGCCCTGCCGATATGGCCGGCAGCTCCGACTGCGCGACGACCGACTTCATCCGCCGCTGCTCGGCGGCGGCCGTCTTGCACTGCGGACACGTCGCCAGATGGGCGAGTACCCGGTCACGGCTGTCGTCGGTCAGCTCGCCGTCGACGAACGCGGCGAGTCGGTCTCCGAGGTGCTGCTCGGCAGGCGCAGAACGCTGGGTGCGTTGGGGACGCGCCTCGCCTGAACCGCTGCTGCTCACGCTCTCCCGCCCTCCAGGCCAGGTTTGGGTGCGGTGGCAGCGAGTGCGGGAGCCGGGGCGGGTCGAGCGGCGACCGCCGGGGCCCGGTGCTCCAGAGCCTTGCGCAGGTGGGACCGGCCGCGGTGGATGCGGCTGCGGACCGTGCCCAGCTTCACGCCGAGGGTCGCGGCGATCTCCTCGTACGACAGTCCCTCGATGTCGCAGAGCACCACGGCGGCACGGAACTCCGGGGCGAGGGTGTCCAGCGCCTGCTGGACGTCCGCGTCGAAGTGCGTGTCGTTGAAGTGCTGCGCGGGGGACGGCTCGCGGCTGGGCAGCCGCTCGGCCGCGTCGTCCCCGAGGGCGTCGAAGCGGATCCGCTGGCGGCGGCGCACCATGTCCAGGAAGAGATTGGTCGTGATGCGGTGCAGCCAGCCCTCGAACGTGCCGGGCGTGTAGGTGGACAGGGATCGGAAGACCCGCACGAAGACCTCCTGGGTGAGGTCCTCCGCGTCGTGCTGGTTGCCGGTCAGGCGGTAGGCCAGCCGGTAGACCCGGGCACTGTGCGTACTGACGATCTCCTCCCAGGAGGGAGGCGTCCACGACTGCGCGTCTCCGTCGACAGCGAAGGTCGCGGTGGCGCTGCTCGCGGCGTCGTCGTCGGATGGGAGGGACACGCCGTTTTCGCGTGAACGGTCGTCAGCGGTGTTGGTCACGGATTTGGGCTGTCCGGCCGACCGGCGAAAGCGGATGAGCGCCTTCCGGTCACCGGCCGCAGCCGCACCTCCCCTGTCGGCTCTGGTGGTGTCCAGTAGAGCCCCTACCATATCCACCTCGCCCGTTAGCTCCGGATAAACGTACTGCTCGCAGTGCTTTCGCAGCGCTCGCAGTGCATTCGTGGTCGTACTTTTCGCACTGCTGCCGAAGACGGGTGAACACCTCTGCTCTCCCGTCCGTATGCCTTCTCCGTTCCCAACGCACGGCCCCATCAGCAGGTTCCCGACGGCCTGCGAACCGGCAGCAGATACAGTCGCCCCGGCGGGACCGCAGCGGCGGTACCACGGATCGGGGAGAGGGCCATTAGCGGCAACCGGCAGGCGGACTGGGCGTTCGCCGACGCGTTCGTCGCCGAGGACGACGTGCTGATACGCGCCCGCGCGCGCTCGCACGCCGAGGGTCTGCGGCCGGTCTCCCCCGGCACCGGCGCGGCGCTGCGGCTGCTGGCGGCGGCCGGCGACGCCAAGGCCGTGGTGGAGATCGGCACCGGCGCCGGCGTCTCCGGCATCCACCTGCTGCGCGGCATGCGCCACGACGCGGTGCTGACCACCGTCGACTCCGAGCCGGACCGGCAGCAGCTGGCCCGGCAGGCGTTCGCCGAGGCGGGCCTGACCGGCAGCCGCTCCCGCTTCATCTGCGGCCGGGCGCTCGCGGTGCTGCCGCGGCTCACCGACGGCGGCTACGACATGGTCTTCTGCGACGCCGACCGGCTGGAGTATCTGGACTACCTCGACGAGGCGCTGCGGCTGCTGCGGCCGGGCGGCGTGGTCTGCTTCGAGGGCGCCTTCGGGCGCGGCCGGGCGCTGGACGCGTCCCACCAGGACGCGGAGTCCCAGCAGCTGCGCGAGCTCCTGCGCGCGGTGCGCGACAGCCCCCGGCTGTCCCCGGTGCTGCTGCCCACCGACGACGGCCTGCTCTGCGCGGTGCGCCGCCGCCCCTGAGCGGCGCGTCCGAGCCCGCGCGCCGCCCGGGGGCGGGTACGTCCGGGCCCTGAGCGGCACCCGGACCGCCGCCCGTACCCACGCACGACGACCGCGGCCACGCTTCCCGTGTGAGAACGGGGCGTGGCCGCGGTCGGGGTGTCTGGGGAAGCTGGTCTCAGGCGATGGCCTTCTTCAGCGCATCGCCGAGGGCATCCGCCTCGTCCGGGGTCAGCTCGACGACAAGCCGCCCGCCGCCCTCCAGCGGAACGCGCATGATGATGCTCCGCCCCTCCTTGGTCACCTCGAGCGGGCCGTCACCCGTCCGCGGCTTCATGGCCGCCATGCTCGTTCCCCTTCCTGAAACCAGCTCGGACTCGAACACATTGGTTCTCGGCCATTATCCCGCATCCCGGGACCCGATGACCAATAGCCGGAGCGGTCCGTTCGTGCCCGGGCCTGCGCATAACCGGCCAATTCACCGGCCGGGCCCGCCGGGCGGGGTCCGCACGGGACCCGGCCGACACCTGATTGTTTGATGTTCGTCACATGGGCCGCGCGGGTCCGCGCGGGGTGTGCCGCGGGCCGGGTCGGGCATTCTGGCCGGGACACCCACCGCGACGAAGGGGTAGTGCCATGGCCGACGGCGTGCTGTACGAGGTGGTCGACGGGCTCGCCACCGTCACCCTGAACCGCCCCGGCGCGATGAACGCGCTCGACACGGAGACCAAGGAGGCGCTGCGGGACGCCCTGGCCGGCGCGGCGCGCGACGAGGGGGTGCGCGCGGTGCTGCTCACCGGGACCGGGCGCGCCTTCTGCGTCGGGCAGGACCTGAAGGAGCACACCGAGGTGCTGGCGGCCGGCGGCGGCATGACCACGGTCGGCGAGCACTACAACCCGATCGCGCTGGCCATCGCGACCATGCCCAAGCCCGTGGTGGCGGCCGTGAACGGCGTCGCGGCGGGCGCCGGAGCCGCCTTCGCCTTCGCGGCGGACTACCGGGTGGCGGCGGAGTCGGCGTCGTTCAACACGGCCTTCACCGGCGTGGGCCTGGCCGCCGACTCGGGCATGTCGTGGACGCTGCAGCGCCTGGCCGGCTACGGGCGCGCCGCCGACCTGCTGCTCTTCCCGCGCTCGGTGCGGGCGGCGGAGGCGCTGTCGCTGGGCCTGGTGCAGCGCGTGGTGCCGGACGCGGATCTGCCGGACGAGGCCCTCGCGCTCGCCAGGAAGCTGGCCGCGGGGCCCACCCTGGCGTACGCGGCGATCAAGTCCGCGCTCGCCCACGCCGCCTGGCACTCGCTGCCGGACGCGCTCGCGCTGGAGGACACGCTGCAGAACAGGGCGGGCGCCTCGGCGGACCACCGGGCGGCGGTGGAGGCGTTCCTGCGCAAGGAGAAGCCGGTCTTCGAGGGCCACTGAGCCCCCCCGTGCCGGCGGCCGACCGGCGCCCGCGATCCCGTACGAGCGGCGTACGGACCCGTGCCGGCCGGGCCCTCAGCGCGCGCCGCACCCCGCCAGGTGGTCGTTGACCAGGCCACACGCCTGCATCAGGGCGTACGCGGTGGTCGGGCCGACGAAGCGGAAGCCGCGCTTCTTCAGGTCCTTGGCCAGCGCGGT
Organism: Streptomyces sp. IBSBF 3018; assembly: GCA_050613715.1. Classification (GTDB taxonomy): domain Bacteria; phylum Actinomycetota; class Actinomycetes; order Streptomycetales; family Streptomycetaceae; genus Actinacidiphila. The sequence goes on along the minus strand of JAJSZB010000206.1, from coordinate 6,295 downwards.
CGACTCCGGCGTGACCGCGGGCACGTCGGAGAGCGTGCGCGGGGCCGGGCGGGTCGCGGGGTCGGGCGCGTAGGACCAGATCAGCGCGTCGAGGCCGCCGTCGTGGGAGGCCCGCACCTGCTGGGCGGCGGCCGCGTTGGAGATCGCGGCGTCGATCTTGGCGCGGTTGCGGATGATGCCCGGGTCCGCGAGCAGGCGGGCCCGGTCCGCGTCGGTGAACGCCGCGACCTTGTCGATCAGGAAGCCGTCGAAGGCGGCGCGGAAGCCCTCGCGCCGCCGCAGGATGGTGATCCAGGACAGCCCGGACTGGAACGCCTCCAGGCAGATCCGCTCGAAGAGCGCGTCGTCGCCGTGCACGGCCCTGCCCCACTCGCCGTCGTGGTAGGCGACGTAGTCCGGCGTGGACAGCCCCCACGGGCAGCGGGCCACGCCGTCCTCGCCGACGACCGGCCCCCCGGCGGCCGGCTCCCCGGCAGCCGGGACGTCGCCGACCGGGCCCTCGGCGGCCGGGCCCTCGGCGGCCGCCGAGGCACGCGCCGCGGCCGGCTCACTCATGCGCGTCGTCCCCGTGCACCGGCGGCGGCAGTTCGTCGGCCAGCGTCGCGCCGTGTGCGTGCACGCCGGCCAGCGAGGACTCCAGCTCGGCGATCCGCGCGTCGCGCTCGGCCAGCTCGGCGCCCAGCCGGTCCAGCACCTCGTCCACGTCCAGCATCCGGTAGCCGCGCAGCGCGGTCGGCAGCCGGACCGCGTCGATGTCGCCGCGCACCAGCGGGCGGTCGGGCGGCAGCCGGTCGTGGATGCGGTCCGGGTCGGCGTCCTTCAGCGCGCCGCCGTCGCCCAGAACGGCCATCGCCACCGCGGCGACCACCGCGACCAGCGCGATGAGCATGAACCAGAACACGTCGATCTCCCCAGGAACTCAAGGACGGGCGGGCACGGGCGGGTGGAGCGCGGTGGAGCGGCCGAGCAGGTACAGCGCGGTACGGGTGCTACGTGTCAGGCACGATCGTGCCACGATCGCATGAGTCTGAGATGAGGAGCGGCAGTGGCACTTCGGCTGGGCAGCCGGGAATTCGGCGAGCGGGACCAGGTGATCATGGCGATCGTCAACCGTACGCCCGATTCGTTCTACGACCAGGGCGCCACGTTCACCGACGAGCCGGCGCTGGAGCGGGTCGCGCGGGCGGTGGCCGAGGGCGCGGAGATCATCGACGTCGGCGGGGTCAAGGCGGGGCCGGGCGAGGAGGTCTCGACGCGAGAGGAGATCCGCCGCACCGCGGGGTTCGTCGCCGAGGTGCGCCGCCGCCACCCGGACGTGGTGATCAGCGTGGACACCTGGCGGCACGAGGTCGGCGAGGCGGCCTGCGAAGCCGGCGCGGACCTGCTCAACGACGCCTGGGGCGGCGTCGACCCGGCGCTCGCCGAGGTCGCCGCGCGGCACGGCGCGGGCCTGGTGTGCACGCACGCGGGCGGCGCCCGGCCGCGCACCCGGCCGCACCGGATCGGCTACGAGGACGTGATGGCCGACATCCTGCGGGTCACCGTGGGCCTGGCCGAGCGGGCGGTGGAGCTGGGGGTGCGGCGGGACGGGGTGCTGATCGACCCCGGCCACGACTTCGGCAAGAGCACCCGGCACTCGCTGGAGGCCACCCGGCGGCTGCCGGAGATGGCGGCCACCGGCTGGCCGGTGCTGGTGTCGCTGTCGAACAAGGACTTCGTCGGCGAGACGCTGGACCGGCCGGTCAAGGAGCGGCTGATCGGCACGCTCGCCACGACGGCGGTCTCGGCGTGGCTCGGCGCGCGGGTGTACCGCGTGCACGAGGTGGCCGAGACGCGCCAGGTGCTGGACATGGTGGCCGCGATCCGCGGCGACCGGCCCCCGGCGGTGGCCCGCCGGGGCCTCGCCTGAGCCCCGCGGCGACGGCCTGGCCGCCCGGCGGGCAGACCCTACGCGGACTCCTTGGTGACGAGCTTGACCGCCTCGTCGACGTCGTCGGTGAGGTGGAACAGCTCGACGTCCGCGGCGGACGCCTTGCCCTGGGCGACCAGGGTGCCGCGCACCCAGTCGGCGAGACCGCCCCAGTAGTCGGCGCCGAACAGCACGATCGGGAAGCGGGTGACCTTCTTGGTCTGCACGAGGGTCAGCGCCTCGAACAGCTCGTCCAGGGTGCCGAACCCGCCGGGCAGCACCACGAACCCGCGGGCGTACTTCACGAACATCGTCTTGCGCACGAAGAAGTAGCGGAAGTTCACGCCGATGTCGACGTAGGGGTTGAGCCCCTGCTCGAAGGGCAGCTCGATGCCCAGGCCCACCGAGACGCCGCCGGCCTCCAGCGCGCCCTTGTTGGCGGCCTCCATGGCGCCCGGGCCGCCGCCGGTGATCACCGCGTGTCCGGTCGAGGCCAGCGCGCGGCCGATCCGCACCCCCGCCTCGTACTCCGGGGAGTCCACGGGGGTGCGGGCGGAGCCGAAGACGCTGACCGCGGGCCCCAGTTCGGCGAGCGCGCCGAAGCCCTCCACGAACTCGGACTGGATGCGCAGCACCCGCCAGGGGTCGCTGTGCACCCAGTCGGTCTCGCCGCGGCTGTCCAGCAGCCTCTGGTCGGTGGTCCCCGACTGCACCTGGCCGCGCCTCCTGATCACCGGTCCGGTGTGCCGCTCGGGCCAGCCCCGGCCCTCGGGGTAGCCCTGTCCTTCGGGGTACCCCTCCGCGGCGGCGGCCGCCGCCGCGGCCGCGTCCTGCCAGGCGTCGTCCTGGCCGTCGCGTGGTTCTCTCACGTCGTCTGTCATACCGGCAGGGTACGCACCGCGGGTCCGCGCGCGGCACGCCTCAGGGAGCTGCGGAGGGGGCGAGCGGGACCGCCCTGGGCGCCTCGATCCGGCCGCTGACCCAGGTGAACGCCTCGGGGAACATCCGCCCCCAGGTCTTCCAGTTGTGGCCGCCGTTGCTGATCCGGATCGTCGTGACGTGGGTGGGCGGGGAGACCGCGCCGGTGATCGCGGCGGCGAACCTCGGCGGGCTCTCCGGGTCCTGGTCGCTGGACTCGACCAGCAGCTGCACGTCGGGGGCCGGAACGGTGTGGTGCGCCAGCCACACCGGGGAGCGCACGCCGCGGGTGGGGTCGTCGGGCGCGAGCGCGGCGCCGGCCGCGAAGGTCTCGGGGTGCTCGAGGGCGAGCCGGGCCGCGCAGTAGCCGCCGGTGGATATGCCCATCACCGCCCAGCCGCGCGGCGCGGGCAGGGTGCGGAAGTTGCGGTTGACCGTCCTGACCACGTCGTCGGTGAGCCAGGTGGCGACGCGGCTCTTGCCGGGCACGTCGGCGCAGCCGGTGTTGACCCGGTCAGGGGTGATCGTCGGCAGCACGAGGATCGCGGGCTCGGCGCGCCCGGCGGTGATCTGGTCCTCCATGATCCGGCCCAGCCGCATCCCGCGCAGGAAGCTGTGCGGGGTGCCGGGTATGCCGTGCAGCACCTCGATCACCGGGAAGCGGGTGTGCGCGAACTCCTTCTTGCCGTACTGCGGCGGCAGCCACACGATCACGTCGCCCTTGGTGCCGGAGTGCCAGCCGCGCACGGTGGCCCGCTCGAAGCCCTGCGAGTACGCGGTGAACTTCGCCCGGTAGTCGGGCACCGCGGGGGTGGGGGGCGCGCCGGGCCCGGCGGTCGGCCGGCCGCCGCTGTTGGCGCTGCCGAGCAGGTCGTCCCAGGAGGCGTAGAAGCCGTACTGGTTGTTCACCACGACCATGACCACGAGGATCGCGGTGAGCTGGCACATCACGATCATGCCGAGCCGGGCGGCGAGCCGTACGGGCCGCGGTCCGCGCACCCGCTGCCACAGCAGCACCGCGCCCGCCACCGCGCCGATGGCGGCCACGAACAGCAGCGCCGTGAACCATGTGCTGGTCAGCCCCACGACGCGCCTCTCCCCCTCCTCGTCCCGGCACCCCCGCGTCCGTCCTCGCGGAGGTGCTCCCGTGATCCCTCGACCACACACCATGCCGGGTAGGAGGACCCTTCCGCACCCCAGTTCGGTTGCTCGCGGAGGGTGTGACATAGCGGGCAGGGACGCAGGAGGCGGGCGTGACCAGGGAGGTTGCGAACGCCTGGCGGGGCCGGACGGGAGGCGCGCTCAGACGGTCACGCGGCCACGCCGGTCAGGCGCTCAGGCGCTCAGGCGCTCAGCCAGCGGCGCAGTTTCTCCTCGGCCTCCAGGACCGCGGCGACGGCGACGTGCTCCTCGCGGGTGTGGGCGAGCGTGGGGTCGCCCGGGCCGTAGTTCACCGCGGGGATGCCGAGCGCGGAGAAGCGCGCGACGTCGGTCCACGCCTCCTTGGCGGCCGGCGGCGTCCCGATCGCCTCGACGAACGCCGCGGCGGCCGGGTGCGACAGGCCGGGCAGCGCGCCCGGCGCGCTGTCGGTCAGCTCCACCGCGAAGCCCTCGAAGACCTCGCGGACCCGGTCCAGCGCCTCGGCCTCGCTCTGGTCGGGCGAGAAGCGGTAGTTCACGGTGACCGCGCAGAAGTCCGGGATCACGTTGCCCGCGTGGCCGCCCTCGATCCGTACGGCGTTCAGGCCCTCGGGGTAGACCAGGCCGTCGATCTCCACCCGGCGCGGCCGGTACGCGGCCAGGCGCGCGAGGATCGGCGCGGCCTTGTGGATGGCGTTCTCGCCCAGCCAGCTGCGCGCGGAGTGGGCGCGGCGGCCGGTGGTCGTCACCCGCACCCGCAGGGTGCCCTGGCAGCCGCCGTCGACCCGGCCGCCGGTCGGCTCCATCAGCACGGCGAAGTCACCGGCGAGCCAGTCGGGGTGGCGCTCCACCAGCCGCCCCAGGCCGTTGAACTCGGCGGCGATCTCCTCCGCGTCGTAGAACACGAAGGTCAGGTCGCGGACCGGCGCGGGCAGCGTCGCGGCGAGGCGCAGCTGCACCGCGACCCCCGCTTTCATGTCCGAGGTGCCGCAGCCCCACAGCAGGCCGTCGGCGTCCAGCCGGGAGGGCAGGTTGTCCGCGACGGGGACGGTGTCCAGGTGGCCGGCCAGCACGACGCGCTCGGCGCGGCCGAGGGTGGTGCGGGCGACCACGGCGTCGCCGTCGCGGTCCACCGTCAGGTGGGGGACCGCTCGCAGCGCGCTCTCCACCAGGTCGGCGAGGGGCTTCTCCTGGCGGCTCTCGGACGGTACGTCCACGAGGTGCGCGGTCAGGGACCCCGCGTCGACGTTCAGATCCAGTCCGTTGCGCATGCCGCGAGCTTATCCGCCTCGTCGCCTCCCGCCGGGGCCGCGCCGTGCTGCCCGCGGTCCTCACCGACCGTGTGCGGCAGGGCAGTTGCTTCGCGCCCTTCCACTGGAACGACCTGTTCGGCGAGTACCGCAGCGTCAACGCCGTCACCTCCGACGCGGTCGACCCGATCTCCTTCCAGCCCGAACTGAAGGTCTGCGCCGTCGCGTTGACGCGCGTCGCCTCCGGCGCGGACACCGCGCCCCCGGCCCGCGACCCCGCGGCGGACACCGCAGCCCTCGCGTCCGAGGCCGCGTCCGACGCCCTGCCCCCCGGGTCCGACGCCGCGCCCGAACCCGCCCCCGACGCCGCCGGCGCGCAGGGGCCCGGGTCCGGCGGCGCACGCCACGGCGCGGTGTTCGGGCTGGCGCCCGCCGGGCCGCCGCCCCGACTGGCCCCGCACGAACGGCAGTACCTCGCCGGTTTCCTCGCCGGGCTCGAACCCGGGCTGCGCGGGGTGCCCGTGCTGCCGCCGAGCGCGCCCTTCAGCGCCGAGCACGCGCTGTGGGTCAACGGCGTGCTGGCCGGCCTGTACTCGCGCACCGAACCGCCCGGCGCCGAGACCGCGCCCGCCGTCGCCGCGCCCCAAGCGCCCCCGCCCGCCCGGGAGATCGTCGTGCTGTGGGCCTCGCAGACCGGCAACGCCGAGGACCTGGCCGGCGTCGTCGCGCAGAAGCTCGCCGCCGGCGGCCACCGCACCACCGTGCTGGCCATGGACGACACCGGGCCCGACCGGCTGCCCCCGGGCGCCGACCTGCTGCTGGTCACCAGCACCTTCGGCGACGGCGACGCGCCCGACAACGGCGCCGCGTTCTGGAGCGAGCTGACCGCGGCCGACGCGCCGCGGCTGGACGGCGTCCGGTTCGGCGTGCTCGCCCTCGGCGACTCCTCCTACGCCGACTTCTGCGGGCACGGCCGCCGGCTGGACGAGCGGCTCGCGGACCTCGGCGGGGTGCGGATCGCGCCGCGGGTCGTGGCCGGAGGCGGAGTCCGGTCCGGCGGCGGTGTCCGGTCCGGTGC
>JAJSZB010000205.1:0-12298 GCA_050613715.1 Streptomyces sp. IBSBF 3018 | reverse complement strand
GAGGCCCCCGGGGTTGTTTGAAACTCCCGCGGGTTGACCCGGGGGGGGGGGGGGGCGGGGCCGGCCCCACCCGGTGACCGCGGGGGTCAGCCGATCATGTCGTACTGCTGCCAGCCGGAGCCGACCAGCAGCGAGTGGCCGAAGCCGCCGGAGGCGACCTGGCCGTTGCCCGGGAAGATGTACAGCGTCCCGGACGGGGTGCGGGCCGCCAGGTCCGCGCGGCCGTCGCCGGTGATGTCGCCGGGCGCGATCAGCTTGTTCCAGCCGCTCCAGTTCTTCTGCAGCAGCACCCGCGGGGCCAGCGGCGCCGACGCCTTGCCGGTGCCGGCGTTCAGGTACAGGTCGCCGGTGGCCGCGTCACGGGTGATGACGTCGGCGATCCCGTCGTTGGAGAAGTCGCCGTGACCCAGCACCTGGTTGTACTGCCACCAGCCGGAGGCGAACTGGGTCGGGGCGCCGAAGGTGCCGTTGCCCTTGCCCGGGTAGAGCGAGACACGACCGTCGGGGCTCTCCGCGACCATGTCGGGGATGCCGTCGGACGTCAGGTCGCCGGGCACCACGACCGCCTTGACCGAGCCCCAGCCGCCGTACAGGTAGGTGCCCTTGTACGTCGCGCTGGTGGCGCTGCGGCGCACCGAGTAGACCGCGCCGGTGGAGCTGTTGCGCACCAGGTAGTCCTGGTAGCCGTCGCGGTCCAGGTCCGCCGGGACGACGAGGTTGTCGCCCTTGAAGGAGACCGGCGAGGTCACCCGGGTCGGGAACGCCGTGCCGTTGGAGATGTGGACGTAGGAGCCGCCCGCGGTGGTGCGCACCGCGAGGTCGGCCCGTCCGTCGCGCGAGTGGTCGGTGTCGTCCACGTGCGGCTGGACGGCCGCGCCGTAGGTCGACAGGTGGGTGAACACGTCGTACGTGCCGGCCACGCCGCAGTCGTGGGTGTCGTCGGCGACGCCCCAGGAGACCACGCCGATGACCTTGCCGCCGGCCACCAGCGGGCCGCCGGAGTCGCCGGAGCAGGTGGTCTTGGTCGTGGTGTCGTCACCGGTGGTGGGCACGCCCGCGCACATCATGTGCCCGGGCTTGAAGACGCCGGTGCCGACCGCCGGGTCCAGCGCGCTGGAGCAGGTCGCGTCGGAGTTCACCGGCTCGGCCAGGTGCCGCAGCGTGGGCGCCAGGTTGGGGCTGCCTGCCGCGGAGTCGGTGACGCCCCAGCCGTAGACGGTGGCCTGGGTGCCGGCGGTGTACAGCGACGCGTCCGTGCTCTTGGCGGTCGGCAGCGTCTTGTACGGCAGCGGCTGGTCGAGCGTCAGCAGGGCCACGTCGTTGTCGAGCGTGGCGGGGCTGAACGAGGAGTAGTGCCAGACCCGCTTGACGGTGGCGACGGTGCCCTCGGGGTTGCTGCCCCCGCCGCCGACGAGCTTGGCGGTGCCGCCGAGGACCAGGCCGTGGTTCACCCAGTCCAGCGCGGCGCCGTTCTCGTCCTCCACGCAGTGCGCGGCGGTGAGCACCTTGTTGGGCGCCACCAGGGTGCCGCCGCAGGTGAAGTAGAAGCTGCCGTCGTTGTCCCACTCGAACAGCAGCTGCACCATCCACGGCGCGGCGCTGAAGGCGGTGTCGGTGCCGCCGATGATCTGCGGCTTGGCGGTGCTGCCCGAGGTGGTCCCGGGCTGGGTGGTGCCGGTGAGGTGGGCCCCCTTCGGGGGCAGCAGCACCGGCTTGGCGCTGCCGCTGTCGGCGTGCGCGGTGGCCGTCAGGCCGGTCGCGGTGAACGCGGCTGCGGCCACCGAGGCGGTCAAGAGCCGCCGTACCAGCGGCAGTCGCCGCTTCCCCCCTATGTGGTGCGCGAAGTGCACGCGAACTCCTGAGAGTCAGAAGATGTGCCAGGACGGCCGCGCTCGAAGGGCGCGGCGGGGGCACGGGATCGAAGCCGCAGGAGGTCCCCCCAACCTGCGGCTGCCAGATCCTATGACATACATATGAGCCCGCCCTCCGGCGAGGACCGGAGGGCGGGCAAAGTTACGGTAAACCCAGGGTGTCAGCCGAGCAGACCGTACATGTTCCATCCCCCGCTGATCTTCTGCCACGGGGCGAACGCGGCCGGGCCGGCCGCTCCCTGACCCTTGAACAGGAACAGCGTCCCCGACGGCACCCGCGCCAGCAGGTCGGCGTGGCCGTCGCCGGTGAAGTCCCCGACGGCCACCAGCTTGTCGAAGCCGGCGAAGCCGCTGCCCACCTGGACGGCCGCGCCGAACGGCGCCGCGGTGGTCCCGGTGCCGGGCAGCACGTACAGCGCGCTGCTGGCGGCGTCGCGGCCGAGCACGTCCGCGATGCCGTCGCCGGTGTAGTCGCCGTGCCCGACGACCAGGTCGTACCTGCTCCAGCTCGCGTTGGTCAGCACCGCGGCGTTGAACAGCCCGTTCCCCTTGCCCGGGTACACCCACACCCGGCCCGCGGAGTCCTCGGTGAGCAGGTCGGGGATGCCGTCGCCGGTCATGTCGCCGGGCACCACGATCGCCTTGACGGTCTTCCAGCCGGAGCCGATCTGGCTGTAGGAGTACGAGGCGCGGTCGGCGGTGCGGTGGCCCATGAAGACGTTGCCCGAGGAGGCGGCGCGCAGGATGTAGTCCTGGTAGCCGTCGCGCTCCAGGTCGGCCTGGACCACCGTGTCGTAGTTGGCGAACGAGATCGGCGCGCCGGCCCTGGCCCGCACGCCCGTGCCGGTGGAGGCGTAGGCGTACGACGCGCCCGCGGGCGTCTTGGCGACGATGTCGGCCTTGCCGTCGCGGGAGATGTCGGTGTCGAAGACGTGCGGCTGGACCGCGCCGCCGTAGCCGGACACCTTGGTGAACACGTCGTACGTGCCGACCACGTTGCAGTCCTGGGTGTCGGTCGCGACGCCCCAGGAGACCACGCCGACGATCTTGCCGCCGGCCACCAGCGGGCCGCCGGAGTCGCCCGAGCAGGTCGTCCTGCCCGTCGCGTCGTCGCCGGTGCCGCCCTCGCCGCCGCAGATCATGTGGCCGGCGACGTAGGCGTCGCCGCCGACCGCCGCGTCGAGTTCGTCGGCGCACGCGGTGTCGGAGTTGACCGGCAGCGTGAGGTGCTGGAGCGTCTCGGCGAGGTTCTGGCTGTCCACCCCGGAGTCGGTGACGCCCCAGCCGTACACCGTCGCCTGGGTGCCGGGCGTGTAGAGCGCGGTGTCGTTCGGCGAGGCCAGGGGCAGCGTCTTGAGGTTCAGCGGCGCGTCCAGGGTGAGCAGCGCGATGTCGTTGTCGTACGCCGCGCCGTCGTAGGACGGGTGCAGCCACTGCGAGCGGACGGTGACGACCGGGCTGACGTCGGTGCCGCCGAGGACGCCGGTGTCGGCGACCACCACGCCGTTGTCCACCCAGTCGGCGCCGTCGACGCAGTGGCCGGCGGTCAGCACCTTGTTCTGCGCGACCAGGGTGCCGCCGCAGAAGACCGCGGTGCCGTCCGCGTTGAAGTACCAGAGCTGCACCATCCACGGCGCGTTGTTGATGTTGGTGGTGCTGCCGCCGATGATCTGCGGCGCGGCGCGGCCGCCGCGCGGTGCGGCCAGCTGCCGCGCGGCCTGCTGGACGCGGGCGCGCAGCGCGGCGTCACCCGAGGTGTCGGCGTGCACGGTGTCGGCGTGGGCGGGCACGCCGAGGATCAGGCTCGCGGCGCCCATGGCCAGCGCCGCGAGCGGAGCGGTCACGCGGGCATGCCGCGGCCACCCCCCGGTGAAGCGGATCACACGGATCTCCTGTCGTGGAACAACGCATGCGCACAGGAGGTCCCCCCTGCCTGCGGCCGCCGCAGCGTACGGCGCGGACATGAACCCGCCCCCCGGCGGGAACCGGGGGGCGGGTGAACGTCCGGCGAACGGGCCGCGACAGGACGCTTCCTGACGGGCCGTCAGCCCGCAGCGGCTCCGCGGGCCCGGCCGTCAGTCGTTGTTCTGGCCGGGCGTGGTCTTCGCGATCTGCAGCAGGAACTCCGCGTTGGACTTGGTCTGCTTCATCTTGTCCAGCAGCAGCTCGATCGCCTGCTGCTGGTCCAGCGCGTGCAGCACCCGGCGCAGCTTCCAGACGATGCCCAGCTCCTCGCCGCCGAGCAGGATCTCCTCCTTGCGGGTGCCGGACGCGTCGACGTCCACCGCGGGGAAGATGCGCTTGTCGGCGAGCTTGCGGTCGAGCTTGAGCTCCATGTTGCCGGTGCCCTTGAACTCCTCGAAGATCACCTCGTCCATCCGCGAGCCGGTCTCGACCAGCGCGGTGGCCAGGATGGTCAGCGAGCCGCCGTCCTCGATGTTGCGCGCCGCGCCGAAGAACCGCTTCGGCGGGTAGAGCGCGGTGGAGTCGACACCACCGGACAGGATGCGGCCGGAGGCCGGCGCCGCCAGGTTGTAGGCGCGGCCCAGGCGGGTGATGGAGTCCAGCAGCACGACCACGTCGTGGCCCAGCTCCACCAGCCGCTTGGCGCGCTCGATGGCGAGCTCGGCGACCGTGGTGTGGTCCTCGGCCGGACGGTCGAAGGTCGAGGAGATGACCTCGCCCTTGACCGACCGCTGCATGTCGGTGACCTCTTCAGGACGCTCGTCGACCAGGACGACCATCAGGTGGCACTCGGGGTTGTTGGTGGTGATCGCGTTGGCGATCGCCTGCATGATCATGGTCTTGCCGGTCTTCGGCGGGGCCACGATCAGCCCGCGCTGGCCCTTGCCGATCGGCGACACCAGGTCGATGATCCGCGTGGTCAGCACGCCCGGGTCGGACTCCAGCCGGAGCCGGTCCTGCGGGTAGAGCGGGGTGAGCTTGTTGAACTCCGGACGGCCGCGGCCGGAGTCGGCGCCCATCCCGTTGGCGGAGTCCAGCCGGACCAGCGCGTTGAACTTCTCGCGCCGCTCGCCGTCCTTGGGCTGCCGCACCGCGCCGGTGACGTGGTCGCCCTTGCGCAGGCCGTTCTTACGGACCTGGGCGAGCGAGACGTACACGTCGTTCGGGCCCGGCAGGTAGCCGGAGGTGCGGATGAACGCGTAGTTGTCGAGGATGTCGAGGATGCCGGCGACGGGGATCAGCACGTCGTCGTCGGCCACCTGCGGCTCGCCGCCGCCGGCGAAGTCGTCACGGCCCCGGCCGCGGCCCCTGCGGTCGCGGTAGCGGCCCCGGCGCCGGCCGCGGCCCTCGCCGAACTCGTCGTCGTCCTGCTGACCGCCGCCGCCCTGCTGGTTCTGGCCCTGGTTCTGGCCGCCCTGGCGCTGCTGGCGGTTGCCGTCGCCGCCGTCCTCGCCGCGGTTGCGCTGGCGGTCGCGCTGCCGCTCGCGGCGGTCGCCGCGCTGGCCGCGCTGGCGGTCCTGGCGGTCGTCGCCGCCCTGGCCCTGCTGGCCCTGCTTGCCGTCGCCGCCCTTGTCGGAACGGTCGGCGCGGTCGCCGCGCTCGCCCTTGTCGGCCTTCTCGGCACGGTCACCGCGGTCGCCCCGGTCGCCGCCCTTGTCGGAGCGGTCGCCGCGGTCCGCGTCCGCCATGCCGCCCTGGCGGCCCTCGGCGGTGTCCGCGGCGCCCTCGGCGGACTGCGCGGCGCGGTCGCCGCGCTCGGCCTGCCCGGACTGCTCGGCCTTCGCCGCCTTCACCGCGGCCTTGGCCTTCTCGCCGGCCGGCTGGCCGGGGATCTCGATCTGCTGGGCCTCCGAGCCCTGCGCCGTCTCGACCTCGCCCGCCTGCTCCAGCCGGGCCCGGGAGGTGGCCCTGCGCTTCGGCTTCTCCGCCGCCGGCGCGGCCTCGGCCTGCGGGGCGGCCGCCCCGCCGCCGGCCTGGCGCTCCTTGATGGTCTCGATCAGCTGGCTCTTGCGCATCCGCGCGGTGCCCTTGATGCCGAGGCCGGAGGCCAGCTGCTGGAGTTCGGCCAGGACCATGCCGTCCAGACCGGTACCGGTCCGGCGCCGCCGCGTGGGACTGGCCGGGGCGGCACCGGAGGCAGGAGCGGCGGCGTCGGACGAGGCGACAGAGTTGTCTGCGCGCACGCCCATCAGATCGGTGGTGTCGCTCACGAAGGGTCCTTCCCTGGAGCGGGCGTCGGCCTGTCTGGCTCGGCGACCGGTCGTGCTGTCCGGATCTGGGCGTTTCCGCTGCTCAGAGCCGGGGCGGTGGTCCGCCTGATGGCGGCAGAAATACATACGTGCTGAATCGGTACCGAGGAGCCCCCGTGGAGAACCCGTGGGACAACCCCTGGATCACGTACCGAATCCGGAGCGTGCTCGACACTGCGCGGGCAGGCTGTCCGACTCCCCAGTCAGGCTGCCTGTGCGGTGTGGGAGGCTCCCGGAAGATGTGCCGACCGCTGCCGCGTGCGACAACGCACCCGGCACGTGGAGGGACACAGCGCATCGCGCCCATCGGGCGGCGAATGCTGGCTTGAGGTTAACACTACCCCGTCCCACACATATTCCCCCTCTCTGCGACCGGCAATCGTGTCACTGCCCCCCTGCGAGCGGCAGGACACTGGCCCCGGCCGTGTCCAGCGCCAGGCGGTTGGCCGCCCAGCCCTCACCGGCGAACCGCGAGACCTTGTCCGCGGCCCCCTCGTCGGTCAGTGCGAGCACCGTGGGCCCGGCACCCGACACGACAGCAGGGACGCCCTCCGCGCGCAACCGGTTCACCAGCGCCAGGCTCTCCGGCATGGCCGGACCCCGGTACTCCTGGTGCAGGCGGTCCTCGGTGGCGGGAAGCAGCAGCTCAGGGCGCCGGGTGAGCGCCTCCACGAGCAGGGCGGCCCGGCCGGCGTTCGCCGCGGCGTCCACATGGGGGACGGTACGCGGCAGCAGTCCGCGGGCGGTCTCGGTGGCCAGCGGCACGGCCGGCACGAAGACCACCGGGACCAGCGAGCCGGCCGGGTCCATCCGGACCGCGCGGGCGCCGCCGCCCTCGGTCCAGGCGAGCGTGAAGCCGCCCATCAGGCAGGCGGCGACGTTGTCGGGGTGGCCCTCGATCTCGGTGGCCAGTTCCAGCAGCGCGGTGTCGTCCAGCACCCCGGGCCCGCCTATGGTGACCGCGCGGGCGGCGATGATGCCCGCGCAGATGGCGGCCGAGGAGGAGCCGAGGCCGCGGCCGTGCGGGATGCGGTTGGCGCACACCACCTCCAGGCCGCGCGGCTGGCCGCCGAGCAGGTCGAAGGCGGTCCGCAGCGACCGCACCACCAGGTGCTTCTCGTCGCGGGCCAGCGTGTCGGCGCCCTCGCCCGCGATGTCCACGTGCAGTCCGGCGTCGGCGACGCGTACCACCACGTCGTCGTAGAGCCCCAGGGCCAGGCCGAACGCGTCGAAACCGGGGCCGAGGTTGGCGCTGCTCGCGGGGACGCGCACTCGTACTGCGGCAGCGCGGAACGCGGGACCGGCCATGGTTCGACGAATCTCCTCGGTGCGGGTCGCCCTGCGGGCGCGGCATCGTTGCCGTCGCGGCCGGGCGGGGAGTCGGCGGTCCTTGGACAACCGCCGGATGCGGGGCACACACCAACGATACGAACGATACGAACGCATCGAACGCACGATGTGCGCGCCGCTGAACCAAGCGTATCGAAGGAAGGTTCTCCTGCGACATAGGGCGCACGCACCGCGCGTGATGCGTGTCGCGTGCGGTGCGTGCGCCCCCGCCTGCGGGGCAGGCCGGCGGACCCGAATCGGAGCAGGCCGCGTGGGTCGGAGCCGGCCGCTCCGGGCCGGAGCAGACCGCCCCGGGCCGGATCGGGCCGCCGTGGGTCGGACGCGCTCAGACGAGTCCGAGGCTGCGGGCGGCGGTGTCCGCGTCGACCGGGACGGTGGTGGGCTGCGGCGCCCCGGCCACCGCCCAGTCCGGGTCCTTCAGGCCGTTGCCGGTGACCGTGCAGACGATCTGCTGGCCGGGGTCGACCCGGCCCTCGTCCGCGGCCTTGAGCAGCCCGGCCACCGACGCGGCCGACGCGGGCTCGACGAAGACGCCCTCGCGCGCCGCCAGCAGCCGGTACGCGACCAGGATCTGGCGGTCCGTCACCGCCTCGATCAGCCCACCGGACTCGTCCCGCGCCTGCTCCGCGAACTGCCAGGACGCCGGGTTGCCGATCCGGATCGCGGTGGCGATGGTCTGCGGCTGGCGCACCGGCGCGCCGTTGACGATCGGCGCGGCGCCGGACGCCTGGAAGCCCCACATCCGCGGCGTACGGGAGGACACCCCGTCCGCCCCGTACTCCCGGTAGCCCTTCCAGTACGCGGTGATGTTGCCCGCGTTGCCGACCGGGAGCACATGGATGTCCGGCGCGTCGCCGAGCGCGTCCACGATCTCGAACGCGGCGGTCTTCTGGCCCTCGATGCGGACCGGGTTGACCGAGTTGACCAGCGCCACCGGGTACTTCTCGCTCAGCCCCCTGGCCAGGTCGAGGCAGTCGTCGAAGTTGCCGTCGACCTGGAGGATGCGGCTGCCGTGCACCAGCGCCTGGCCCATCTTGCCCAGCGCGATCTTGCCCTGCGGCACCAGCACCGCGCAGACCATCCCGGCGCGCACCGCGTACGCCGCGGCCGACGCGGAGGTGTTGCCGGTGGAGGCGCAGATGACGGCCTTGGCGCCCTCCTCCTTGGCCCGCGAGATCGCCATGGTCATGCCGCGGTCCTTGAACGACCCGGTGGGGTTGGCGCCCTCGACCTTGAGGTACACGTCGCAGCCGGTCCGCTCGGACAGCACCTGCGCGGGCACCAGCGGGGTGCCGCCCTCCAGCAGGCTGACCACCGGGGTCGACGCGGAGACCGGCAGCCGGTGCCGGTACTCCTCGATGATGCCCCGCCACTGGTGGGCGCCGGCGGCGCGGCCGGTCCGCGACGCCGCGGCGCCGCCGGGCATTCGAGGCTCGTCCAGGCTTGCGTTCATCAGGATCTACTCCCCTTCCACGCGCATGATGCTGGCCACACCGCGTACGGTGTCGAGATTGCGCAAGGACCCCACGGTCGCCGAGAGCGCCGCGTCCTTGGCCCGGTGGGTGACGACGACGAGGGACGCCTCTCCGTCTTTCCCCTGCTGCCGCACCGTGTCGATGGACACGTCGTGCTCGGCGAACACCGTGGCGACCTGGGCGAGGACGCCGGGTTTGTCCGCCACGTCGAGGCTGATGTGGTAGCGGGTGACCACATCCCCCATCGGGCTGACCGGCAGGTGCGTGTACGCGGACTCGCCGGCTCCGGTGGTCGCCGCCAGCTTGTTGCGGCAGGCGGCCACCAGGTCGCCGAGGACGGCGGAGGCGGTGGGTGCACCGCCGGCGCCGGGACCGTAGAACATCAGCCGCCCGGCCGCCTCCGCCTCGACGAAGACGGCGTTGTACGCCTCCCGGACGGAGGCCAGCGGGTGGCTCAGCGGGATCATCGCCGGGTGCACCCGGGCGGTGACGGAACGGCCGTCGGCCGAGCGCTCGCAGATCGCGAGCATCTTGACCGTGCACCCCATCTTCCGCGCCGACGCGATGTCCGCGGCGGTGACCTCGGTGAGGCCCTCGCGGTGCACGTCGTCGATGGTGACGCGGGTGTGGAAGGCGATCCCGGCCAGGATCGCGGCCTTCGCGGCGGCGTCGAAGCCCTCCACGTCGGCGGTCGGGTCGGCCTCGGCGTAACCGAGCGCGGTGGCCTCGTCCAGAGCCTCGCTGTAGCCGGCGCCGGTGGAGTCCATCTTGTCGAGGATGAAGTTGGTGGTGCCGTTGACGATGCCCAGCACCCGGTTGACCCGGTCGCCGGCCAGCGACTCGCGCAGCGGCCTGATCAGCGGGATCGCACCGGCCACCGCGGCCTCGTAGTAGAGGTCCACGCCGTGCTCGGCGGCCTTGGCGTGCAGGCTCGCGCCGTCCGCGGCCAGCAGCGCCTTGTTCGCCGAGACGACGGACGCGCCGTGCTCGAAGGCGGTGGTGATCAGCGTGCGGACCGGCTCGATGCCGCCGATGACCTCGACCACCACGTCGATGTCGCCGCGTTTGACCAGCGCGGTGGCGTCGGTGGTGAGCAGCTCGGACGGCACACCCTCGCGGACCCGGTTGGGGCGGCGGACGGCGATCCCGGCCAGTTCGATCGGCGCGCCGATCCGCTGGGCCAGGTCGTCCGCCTGCGTCGTGATGATGCGCGTGACCTCGGAGCCGACCACACCGCACCCCAGGAGCGCCACTTTCAGCGGACGCGTACGCATCATCCGACCTCGTTTCTCGTACCTCGTGAGGAACCCAGTCTCACGCACCGGACGGGAGAAGCCACGCCCTGTCCGGATCGCGAGACCCCTGCGCCGTACGGCGGACGCGGCGGAGATATTTTCCGCCGGTCCGCCGATCGACGGCGAATTTGCGCTCAGCCGACGTCCAGGCGCAGCAGGTCGTCCTCGGTCTCGCGCCGTACGATCACCCGCGCGCGGCCGTCCGCGACGGCGACCACCGGGGGACGCAGCGCGTGGTTGTAGTTGCTCGCCATCGAGCGGCAGTACGCGCCGGTCGCGGGCACCGCGAGGAGGTCGCCGGGGGCCAGGTCGGCCGGCAGGAACGCGTCCTTGACCACGATGTCGCCGCTCTCGCAGTGCTTGCCGACCACCCGGCTGAGCATCGGCTCCGCGTCGCTGGTGCGGGAGACCAGCGCGACGCAGTACTCGGCGTCGTACAGCGCGGTGCGGATGTTGTCGGACATCCCGCCGTCCACGCTGACGTAGGTGCGCAGGCCCGGCAGCTCCTTGGTGGTGCCCACCTCGTAGAGCGTGAACGCGGTCGGGCCGACGATCGCGCGGCCGGGCTCGACGGACAGCCGCGGCGACCGCAGCCCGGCCGCCTCGCACTCGCGGGTGACGATGTCGCCGAGCGCCTTGGCGATGTCCTGCGGCTCCCACGGGTCGTCGTCGGGGGTGTACGCGATGCCGAGGCCGCCGCCGAGGTCGATCTCGGGCAGCTCCAGGCCATGCTCGTCGCGCACCGCGGCGAGCAGCCCGACCACGCGGCGGGCGGCCACCTCGAAGCCCGCCATGTCGAAGATCTGCGAGCCGATGTGGCTGTGGATGCCGGCCAGCTCCAGGCTGTCCTGCGCCAGCACCAGGCGGACCGCCTCCGCGGCCTGTCCGTCGGCCAGCGAGAGGCCGAACTTCTGGTCCTCGTGCGCGGTCGCGATGAACTCGTGGGTGTGCGCCTCGACGCCGACGGTGACCCGGATCTGCACCCGCTGGCGCACACCGTGCCGCCGGGCCGCGGCGGCGACCCGGTCGATCTCCTGGAAGGAGTCCAGCACGATCCGCCCGACGCCGGCGCCGACCGCGCGCTCGATCTCCGCGGCGCTCTTGTTGTTGCCGTGCAGCGCGATCCGCTCGGCGGGCATGCCGGCGTCGAGCGCGACCGCGAGTTCGGTGCCGGAGCAGACGTCGAGGTTCAGGCCCTCCTCGTGCAGCCACCTGACCACGGCGCGGGACAGGAACGCCTTGCCGGCGTAGAACACGTCGGCGCCGTCCCCGAAGGCGCTGCGCCAGGCCCGGCAGCGGGCCCGGAAGTCCTGCTCGTCCATCACGTACGCGGGGGTGCCGAACTCCTCGGCCAGCGCCCGTACGTCCAGGCCGCCGACCTGTGCGGCGCCGTCGTCGTTACGGGTCACGGTGCGCGACCAGATCCGCGGGTCGAGGTGGTTGAGGTCGGCGGGCGGCGCGGCGTAGTGCCCTTCGGGCAGCACGTCGGCGTGGCGGGGGCCTGCGGGGTGTGCGGAGCGGCTCACGGGCGTGGACTTTCTGTGCGGGGCGCTGGCGCTGGCGTTGCGGGGGTTGCGCTTGGCTTGGTGTGTCGGCAGGTCGGCGGGTCGGCGTTTCGGCGGCCGGGCGCGGTGGGCGTCGCGGGTGCGGGCCGGCGCGGCCGGGTGTTCAGAGGTGGTCGGGGGCGGTGATGCCGAGGAGGTGCAGGCCGCCGGCGAGCACGACGCCCGTCGCGTCGGCGAGGCGGAGGCGGGCGGCGTGGGCGGCCGAGGGTTTCTCGTCGCCCTTGGGCAGCGGCGGACACTCCTGCTGGAAGCGCAGGAAGGCGTCGGCGAGCCGCTCCAGGTGCCGCGCCACCCGGTCGGGCGCGTGGCGCCGCGCGGCGGTCTCCACGACGCGCGGGAAGTCGGCGATCAGGCCGAGCAGTTCGGTCTCGGCGGGGTGGTGGTACGGGTCGCGCGCCGGCTGCTCGACGTCGATGCCCAGGTCGTGGGCGTGGCGTTGCAGTGCCCGGGTGCGGGCGTGGGCGTAGCGGACGCGGAACAGCGGGTTGGCCTCGCGCTGCACGAGGAGGTCGGGGGTGAGGCGGGGGA
>JAJSZB010000204.1:0-12395 GCA_050613715.1 Streptomyces sp. IBSBF 3018 | reverse complement strand
CTTTCGGCGTGCGGTCGCCCTACCGTCGTCGTCCGTGCCGCCGCGTCCGGCGCCGGGTCGGCGGTCGGGGTCTGCGTTGCGTTTGCCGTGGGGCCGGCAGTCGCAGCCTGAGCGGTGTCCGACCGCCGGCGGTGCGAGGCGGAGTCCGGGCCGGGCGCCGCCGGGAGGTGCGCGGGGTCGGGCGCCGGGAGGCCCATGTCGACCACGCCCGCGTCCGGGCGCGCGGACAGGACGTGGGCGAGGGCCGCGGTGATCCAGGCGTGGCGGGCGGCGTCGCGTACCACGAGCACGAGCGGGCGCCCGCGGTCCGCGGCGACCTCGGCGAGGGCGGCCGGGCCGGCGGACTCGGGCGTCACCGTACGCAGCACCGTGCCGGGCAGCCGCTCGGCCAGCAGGTCGGCGATGCCCCAGGGCGTGACGCGGCCCACCGCGACGGTCCGGGCCGTCTCGAACGTCACCACCACCGGTGGCACGTCGAAGCGCGGCGCCTCCCCGCGCAGTTCGAGGGCGCGCCCGGCCACCAGGGCGCCCAGCGCGGCGTGCGCGCCGCCCCCCGGACGGGAGGCCGAGGGGCCGGGTCCGGGCCCGGCGTCCACGGGCGACGCCGCGCCCGACGAGGCCGCCCCCGACGAGAACGCGGAGCCCGACCCGGCGTCCGCACCCGCCGGCGCACCCGCCGGCTCCGGCGCCGGGCCCGGACCCGGTAGCGCGATCCCCGTGACGCGTCCCGCCGCCTCGGCCAGGCGCTCGGCCGGCAGCGCGCCGGACCGCACCGCCGCCACCACCGCGTCGGCCACCGCGCGCACCGTGGCCTCCTCGGTGGCGCGCGCGCCCAGGCACAGCAGATCGGCGCCGGCCGCCAGCGCCCGCACCGACAGCTCCGGGAGCGTACGGCCCGCGGCCACCGCCTCCATCTCCAGCGCGTCGGTCACGATCGCGCCGCCGAAACCGAGCCGTTGACGCAGCAGCGCGAGCAACACGCCGCTGAGGCTCGCCGGCCGGTCCGGGTCCAGGCTCGGCACCAGCAGGTGTCCGGCCATCACCGTCCGCACCCCCGCCGCGACGGCCGCCCGGAACGGCGCCAGCTCCCGGCGTTCCAGGGTCGCTTCGTCGACGCCCAGCACCGGCAGCGCGTGGTGGGAGTCCACGGAGGTGTCGCCGTGGCCGGGGAAGTGCTTGGCGCAGGCCGCCACCCCCGCGGACTGCAGCCCGGTGACGAACGCCGCGGTGTGCGCGGCGACATCGGCCGCGTCGGTGCCGAACGACCGCACCCCGATCACCGGGTTGCGCGGGTCCGAGGTGACGTCGGCGGTCGGCGCGTACGCCAGGCGGATGCCCGCCGCGGCCAGGAACGCGCCCATCTCGGCCGCGACCGCGCCGGTCAGCGCCGGGTCGCCGACCCGGCCGAGCGCCGCGTTGCCCGGCCAGCTGCTGCCGTGCGCGGACTCCAGCCGGGTCACCGCGCCGCCCTCCTCGTCCGCGGCGACCAGGACGTCCGGGTTCTCCGCGCGCAAGGCCGCGGTCACCGCGGCGGCCGTCGCGGCATCGGGCGTGTTGCGGGCGAACAGGCAGACGCCGCCCAGCCCCTCGCCGATCAGCCGGCGCAGCCAGTCGGGCGGCGCCGTGCCCCGGAACGCGGGCTGGATCACGGTCAGCGCCTGCCGGCGCAGCTCCTGCGGCACTCGTCCTCCTCGTCTCCCGCACCCGGTGTCCCGGCCGGTCGGCCGGGGGAGCCCGACCCCGCCGGGCGCGCCGCACCGTACCCTCCGTGCCCCGCGCCCGCCAAGCGGACGCGCGGCCGCGGCACCGCCCGAACGCCCAGCTCAGCCCGGCCTGTTCAGTGGCAGTGAACTTATCCCGGCGCGATTGCCGTCAGCCCCGCGCGCCTGCCAGCCTGCGTCATCCCGCGAAACCGCCGGCACTCCGGGCGCACCCGCATCCCTGGACCTCACCCGAGACGCCTTCGCACAGAGAGCAGGTACCGCGCACATGCGACGCCACCTCCGCACCCTCGCCGCCCTCACCGCGCTGCTGTCCGCCGGCGCCGCCGCCTGCGGCTCCGGCGGCGGGGACAAGGGCTCGGCCAAGGACCCCGGGCCGTCCGCGTCCGGCACCCTCACCGTCTGGCTCCAGGTGGACGCCCAGACGCTGTGGCCCAAGTCGGTCGCCGCCGCCACCGCCGACTTCAACAAGAAGTACCCGAAGGTCAAGGTGTCGGTGCAGTACCAGGCGTGGACCGACCACCTCACCAAGTTCGACGCGTCCGCGCAGGCCGACAAGGAGCCCGACGTCATCGAGCTGGGCAACAGCGAGACCGCGCAGTACGTGCAGGCCGGCGCGTTCACCGACCTCACCGCGAAGCGCGCCACCTTCGACGGCAGCGGCAAGTGGCAGAAGGGCCTGCTGGACGCCTGCACCCGCGACGGCAAGCTGTACTGCATCCCCTACTACGGCGGCACCCGTGCGGTGGTCTACCGCAAGGACCTGTTCGCCGCGGCCGGCATCACCAAGGTCCCGGCGACCTGGGCCGAACTCAAGGCCGACGTGGCCACGCTGATGGCGAAGCACAAGGGCGACAAGGGCTTCTCCGCCTTCTTCCTGCCCGGTCAACACCCCTACGGCGCGCTGCCGTTCGTCTTCGACAACGGCGGGCAGATCGCCACCCAGGGCTCCGACGGCACGTGGAAGTCCCAACTGTCCTCGCCCGCCGACGTGCAGGGCCTGAAGAACTGGAAGTCGCTGATGGACGCCGGCATGCGCGGCGACCGCACCGGCGACGACCTCGGCGCGGTGCCCGCGCTGGTCTCGGGCAAGGCCGCGATGAGCTTCTCCACCAACGGCCAGCTGGTGCAGGTCTACAGCCAGGACAAGGGCGACCCCGGGCTCAAGGGCAAGGTCGGGTCCTTCCCGATGCCCTCGCCGACCAAGCCCGGCTCCTACGCCCCGCCGTACATGGGCGGTTCGGTGCTCGCGGTGACCGCGAAGGGCAAGCACCAGGCGATGGCCGAGGAGTGGATCCGCGACTTCACCTCCACCGCGCGGGAGAAGGAGTTCCTGGCCGGCGGCTTCCTCGCCAACACCCTCGACCTGACCTCCTCCGACCCCGAACGGGCCGGCTACTTCGTCGGGCTGGAGGACAGCTGGAGCGTGCCCGCGGCCAAGAACTGGGCGCAGGTCGAGAAGAACCTGACCATCAAGCAGATGCTCGCCGACATTGCCACCGGGAAGCTCAGCGTCGAGGCCGCGACCGCCAAGTACGGCAAGCAGATGGAGGAGACCCTCAACGCCTCCTGACCCCGCGCCCCTTCGCACGGACGGACCCCGCATGACGACCATCGCCCCGCCGCGCAGTTCCGGGTCGGCCGCCGACGCGCAGGCGCCGCCGGCCCGCCGCCGCAAGGACCCCACCCCGTACCTGCTGATCGCGCCCTCGCTGCTGGTGCTGCTCGGCGTGCTGGCGTACCCGCTGGTGAAGGTGGTGATCCTGTCCACGCAGAAGTGGGGCGTCGCCCAGATCTTCAGCGCCTCGGGCTCGCCGTCCTTCGTCGGCGCCGACAACTACCGCACACTGCTGGGCGATTCGGAGTTCTGGACCGTGCTGGTGCGCACCGTCGTGCTCACCGCCGCCATGGTCGGGCTCTCCATGGGCCTCGGCTTCGGCATCGCCCTGCTGATGCGCCGGGTGCCCGCATGGTGCCGGCGCGGCATGACCTTCGCGCTCGTCATGGCCTGGTCGGTGCCCACCTTCATCTCCACCGAGATCTTCCGCTGGATGACCGAGTACAACTCCGGCGTCGTCAACTGGGCGATCGGCGCCCAGCCGCACAACTGGTACACCGACGCCACCCAGGGCCTGGCCGTCGCCACCGCCGTCGTGGTGTGGGGCGCGGTCCCGCTGATCGCCGTCACGCTCTACGCCGGGCTGATGCAGATCCCCGGCGAACTCGTCGAGGCGGCGCGGATGGACGGCGCCGGCGCCTGGGGCGTCTTCCGGCACATCACCGTGCCGGTGCTGCGCCCGCTGCTGACGATGCTGACCACGCTCTCGGTCATCTGGGACTTCCAGGTTTTCAACCAGATCTGGATCCTGCGCAACGGCGCCCCCGCCTCCGACTACTACACCCTCGGCATCTACGCCTACGTCAAGGCGTACGCCGGGCACGACTACGGCCTCGCCTCGGCCACCGCCGTGCTCACCGTCGTCGCGCTGCTCGGCGTCATGATCGTCTACCTGCGGCAGATCGCGAAGATCGGAGACGTGTCGTGACGATCCGCAGCAGCCGTACCGGCCGGGCCGGCCCCGCCGCGAGCCGGGCCAGGTCCGCGGCGACCGGCGGCTGGACCGTGCTGGGCGTGCTGGTCATCCTGGTGTGGATCTTCCCCGTCTACTGGATGGCCACCACCGCCTTCAAGTCCACCGCGGCGATGGCCGCCGACCCGCCCCAGCTGTGGCCGCACGCCCCCACCCTCGTGCACTTCCGCAAGGTCGTGAACGACCCGCTGTTCTGGGACGCGGTCCGCAACAGCGCCCTGGTCACCGGGATCACCGTGCCCGTCGCCGTGCTGGTCGCCTTCGGGTCGGCGCTGGCCATCGCACGCTTCCGGTTCCGCGGCCGCGGCACGTATCTGGCCGCGGTGATGCTGGTGCAGATGGTGCCGCACGTCGCGCTCGTGGTGCCGGTCTTCCTCACCCTCAGCGACGTGGGGCTGACCGACTCGGTGCCGGGACTGGTCGTCACCTACATGGCGTTCATCCTGCCCTTCGCGGTCTGGACGCTGCGCGGCTTCGTCGCGTCGGTGCCGCAGGAGCTGGAGGAGGCGGCGATGACCGACGGCTGCACCAGGATGGGCGCCTTCCGCCGGATCATCCTGCCGCTGACGCTGCCCGGCCTCATCGCGACGTCCGTCTACTCGATGATCCTGGCGTGGAACGAGTACCTCTTCGCGTACTTCATCCTCGCCACCCCGAGCAAGTACACCGTGCCGCTGTGGCTCACCCACTTCGTCACCAGCGAAGGCACCGACTACGGGGCGCTGATGGCCGGTTCGGTGATCGTGTCGGTACCGGTGGTGGTGTTCTTCATGCTCGTGCAGCGCCATCTCGCGGCGGGACTCACGGCGGGCGCGGTCAAGGGCTGAGCCGTCGCGGGCCGGCCTCGCGGGTGCGCGGGCGCGGCGGGAGTCCCCGCGCGCCGGCCGGGCGTCGACAGCGCGCGGGAATTGGTGCAGCATGCGCGCATGCCGCTGACCGTCCGCGATCTTCTCGCGATCCCCTCGCTCCGGCTGGGGCTGGTCGCCGGGCGGGCGGGCCTGGGCGCGGTGGTGGAGGCCGCGCACGCCTCGGAGATGCTCGCGCCGGCCGCCTGGCTGGAGGGCGGCGAGGTCGTCATGACCACCGGGCTGCTGCTGGCCGAGCAGGGCACCGACGAGGCGTACGCCGGCTACGCCGAGGACGTCGCCCGCGGCGGCGCGGCGGCGCTGGTCCTCGGCCTCGGCGCCGCGCTGCCGCTCCAGCAGCCGCCGCCCGCGCTCGCCGCCGCGGCCGAACGCCTCGGGCTGCCGCTGCTGACCGCGCCCGAGCGCACGCCCTTCGTCGCCGTCACCAAGGCGGTGTTCGGCGCCCGCGCCGCCGAGGAGCGGCGGCTGCTGGAACGCACCCTGCGCACCCAGCGGCAGCTGACCGCCGTCACCGCCTCGGGCGGCGGTCTCGACGCGCTGCTGCGCGCCTGGCACGACGCCACCGGCGGCGGCGTCGTGGTCTGCGACGTGCTCGGCCGGCTGCTCGGCGCGGCGGGGGCCGACGGCTCCGCGGCGCTCGCCGAGGCCGCCGAGATCCTCGACGTGGTCGCGCTGCGAGGACTGCGCGGCAGCGCCGACGGCGACCTGCCCTCGGGCCGCCTGCAGGTGCAGCCGCTCGGCGGCGCCCGGCTGCGCGGGTTCCTGCTGCTGCTCGGCGCGGGCAGCGCGGAGAGCCGGCTGCTCGGCAGCGTCCTGGTCTCGCTGCTCTCGGTGGAACTGGAGCGCAGGCACCTCGCCGACGAGCCGCAGCGCCGCCGCCGCGCCCACCTGCTGGACCGGCTGCTCTCGCCCGAGCTGCCGGCCGGCCAGGCCCGGGCGCTGCTCGCCTCGGCGGGCGTGCCGGCCGCGTCGGTGCGCGCGCTTGCCGTCGCCGCGGACGCGGAACGGCCCGAGGAACGCGCGGAGTTGGCCGCGGACCTCGCGATGGCCGTGCCCGGCGGGCTGGTCCGCGTCACCGGCGCGAACGCGGAGCTGCTGGTCGGCGACGAGGTGGACGTGGCCGGTGTGCTGTCCAGGTTCGCCCCCGGCCGCCCGGCCGGCATCGGCCCCGCGGTCGGGCCGCAGTACGCGGCGCTCTCGCTCCGGCAGGCGCGGGCGCTGCTGCCGGCCAGCCGGGAGCTGGGGCGGCCGGTCACCGCGACCGAGGCGGGCTCGGTCCGCCTGCTGCTGCACCTCGGCAGCCCGGTGCTGCTGGCCGGCTTCGCCGATACGGTGCTCGCGCCGCTCGACGCCGCGGACGACGGGACCGGCGCGCTCACCGAGACGCTGCGGGTGTGGCTGGAGACGAACGGGTCCTGGGCGGAGGCGGCGGCGCTGCTCGGGGTGCACCGGCACACCGTGCAGAGCCGCGTCCAGCGGATCGGGCGGCTCACCGGCCGCACGATGGACCGCGCCGAGGACCGCGTCGACCTCTGGCTGGCGCTGCGGGCCCGCGAATCCGCCTCCGCGGCGGTCTCCGACCGCCCGCCTCCCCCCGCACCCGCCTGACCGGACGCCGGACCCCGCGCCCTCCGGCGCTGGGCGCTGCCCCGTCCGGCGCTGGGCGCTGCGCCATCAGGGGCGCGGGGAACTGCGCGAGCAACCCACCACTGCCGGTGGTCCGGAGCGGACCGAACTGCCCCTTCGGGACGGTGGCGACCTGCGGGCCGCTGGGGGTACCTCCCAGGCGAAGCTCTGGGGGAGGCTAGTGGGGGTACCTCCCGGACGGAGTCCGGGGGAGCAGTTCCCCGCGCCCCTATTGGGCAGCGCCCAGCGTGACGTGGAACTCAGAGGCCGTCGGTGAACAGGAGGCGGTTGGGGGAGGTCTGGTCGACCGAGAGGACGTCCTTGGTCGTCGCGGCGTCGACCCACGCCGCGACGGCCGCCGCGTCGGCGCCCGGGTGGGCCGCCTTGTACAGCAGCGCGACGCCGGCCGCGTGCGGGCTGGCCATCGACGTGCCGCTCATGGTCACGCTGCCGCCGCCCAGCTTCGCGGAGACGATGTCCTGCCCGGGCGCGAAGAGCGACAGGCAGCGCCCGTAGTTACTGAAGGACGTCTCGTGGTCCCCGGTGTCCGTCGCCCCCACCGTCAGCACCCGGTCCGCACTCGCCGGAGAGACCTTGCACGCGTCCTGCGTGTCGTTGCCCGCCGCGACCACCGGCAGCACCCCCGCGTCGGACAGCGCGTCCGCCGCCTCGTTGAGCGCGGGGGAGTAGGACCCGCCCAGCGACGCGTTGGCCACCGCCGGCTGCTGCGCGTTGCGCGCCACCCAGTCGAAGCCGGCGATGATCCCGGCGATCGTGCCGCGGCCCTGGCAGTCCAGGACGCGCACACTCACCAGCCGGGCCGCGTGCGCCACGCCGTACGTCGCACCGCCGACCGTACCGGCCACATGGGTGCCGTGGCCCTCGCAGTCGCGCCCGCCGCGCCCGTCGCCGATCGCGTCGTAGCCCGGCACCGCGCGCCCGCCGAACTCGCTGTGCCCGTAGTCGATGCCGGTGTCCACGATGTACGCGGTCGCGCCCGCGCCGTCGCCCGCCGTGGTGAACTGGTGGTCCAGCGGCAGGTTGTGCTGGTCGATCCGGTCCAGGCCCCAGGACGCGGCCACCGCCCGGTCCTGCCCGGGCCGCACCGGACGCACGCCCGTGTCGCCGGCCGGCCGCCGCGCGGGCCGGGCCCCCGCCGTCCAGGACGCGCCGACCGCGGCGTTCTCCTCGACCGCGGCGACCCCCGGGGTGCGGCGCACCGCGTCCAACTGGGTGGCGTTGAGCGCGGTGGCGAACCCGCGCAGCACCCTGCCGTAGGAGAAGAGCGGCGACACGCCGACCTTCCCGGCGAACTGCGCCGGGTCGAGGGTCTTGTCCAGCGTGACGATGTACTGCCCCGGCACCGCGCGGTCCGAGCGGTACAGCGGGGCCAGGCCGGCGCGCGGCGACGGCGACGCGGCCGACGCGCCCGGGACGGCGGTCAGGGGAGCGAGCAGGAGGGCCGCGGCGGTCAGGCCGCGGACGAGCTTGCGCATGGCGGACTCCGTGGTCGTGAGGGGACCGCGACGGCCCACGCCAGGACGACGCGCCGACGCGAGGGATCCCCCTCACCGTCCGCTCGCCGGGCGGTCCGCCGATCGGGACACGCCGGGCGCCCGCGCCACGTCAGCCGATCGGCGGCCGGGCGCCGCCGGGTTACCCTCGGCCCATGATCGCGAGCAGGCGGGCCGGCGGGCGGCCGCAGGACAGACAGCGGGACGTCGCCCGCCTCTCGCCGCTGCTGCTGGCGCTGGTGATCGGCGCGATCGCCCTCGCCACACCGAAGAACGTCACGGTCAGCAGGCTGCTGCCGGTCGCGCCCGCGCTGGCCGCGTCCATGTGGTCGGTCGGCGCGACACTGGGCCTGGGCCTGGGCACCACCGCGCTCGTGGTGCTGGTCGAGGCCCTCTACGACGACCCGTCGGCATGGTTCACCGCCGCCGCCGGAGGGGCGGTCACCGCCGCGGCCGCGTACACCAGCCACGTACGGCTGGCCCGCGAGCGGACGCTGCGTCAGGTCCGCTCGGTCGCCGACGCCGCGCAGACGGTGGTGATGCGCCCGCTGCCCGACCGGATCGGCCCGGTGCACGTCCAGACGATGTATCTGGCGGCCGCCGAGGAAGCCCGGGTCGGCGGCGACTTCTACGACATCGTGGACACCCCGTACGGCGTCCGGCTGGTGATCGGCGACGTCCGCGGCAAGGGCCTGTCCGCGGTGGGCGTGGCCGGCGCGGTGACCAGCACCTTCCGCGACGCCGCGTTCGAGGAGCCGGACCTCGCCCGGGTCGCGCGCCGGCTGGACGCGGGGATGGCCCGCTACGACGCGCTGGTGCCGTCCGCGGACGGCGACGAGCGCTTCGCCACCGCCGTGCTCGCGCAGATCCCGCACGACGGCGCCCGCGTCGACCTGCTCAACTGCGGCCACCCGCCGCCGGTCCTCGCCCCCCGCGACGGCCAGGTCAGGTTCGTCGAGCCGCCCGGCGCCTCACCGCCGCTGAACATGCGCGAGCTGCTCGGCGGCGAGTACCGCGTCTCCGGCGTCACGCTCGGCCCCGGCGACCGGCTGCTGTTCTACACCGACGGGGTCAGCGAGACCCGCGACCGGACCGGCCGCTTCTTCCCGCTGCTGGACTGGCTGCGCGCCCAGGCCCCCCGCGACCCGCGCGCCCTGCTCGACGGCCTGCACCGGGCCCTGCGCCGCTACAGCGGCGGGGGGCTGGACGACGACATCGCCGTCCTGGCCGTCCGCCGCGCCGACGACGGGGAGACCGCCGGCGGGACGGACGTCGAGGTCACGCCGCCGAGGTCGTGAACTGCCCGGCGCCGCTGTCCTTCAGCCACTGCGACCACGAGAGGTTGTAGTCCGCGTAGCCGTTGCTGCCCTCGGCCTTGCCGCGCGGCGAGCCGGTGATCGTCACCGGGTCGCCCTGCTTCGCCCAGTTGTAGAACCACTTCGCGTCCGCGAGCGACAGGTGCACGCAGCCGTGCGAGCCGTAGCCGTGGCCCGGCTGCGGGTCGCCGGTCGAGTAGTGGATGTACGTGCCCGAGGTGGTCAGGTGCACGTCCCACGGCAGCGTCAGGTCGTAGTAGTCCGAGCTCTTCTTGTCGCAGCTGATGCCGACGCTGCACGAGGTCATCCGGACCTTCGGCTGCTTGTCGATGACCGCCATCGTGCCGTCCCACGACGGCCAGTCCGGGCTGCCCGCGTCGATGGCCAGCGTCTTGACCACCGTGCCGTTGTGCGTGACCTTCATGGTGTGGTGGGTGACCGACACCAGCGCCTCGTCGTCCGCGCCGACGGTGAACGCGTGGTGGTAGTCGTGCACGCCGTAGCGGCCGTTGCCGTTCGGCACGTGCGTCATCCGCGCGTCGACCGTCACCTGGGTGCCCGGCTTCCAGTACGACTGCGGCCGGAAGTCCACCCGGCGGTCGCTGAACCAGTGCCAGGCGCCGGTGGTCGGCACCGACGTGGTGATCTTGATGGCCTTCTCGATGCCGGCCCGGGCCGAGACGGCCACCGGGTCGGAGAACACCACCGACACCGGCATCGCCACGCCCACCGTGGTGCCGGTCTGCGGCGTGATGGTGTCGAGCAGCATCGGCGGGGGCGCGGGCTTGCTCGGCGTCGGCTTCGCGGTCGCCGAGGGCTTCGTCGTGGCCGTCGCCTTCGTGCCGCCCGCGCCCGGTCCGTCGGCCGTGGAACTGCCGCCGCCACCGCACGCCGTGGCGCCCGCCAGCAGTGCACCGGTCACCAGTGCGATTCCTATGCCGTTCCTGACCCGCCTCATGCCCGCACTCCCGCTCACACCGTCACGTCTTCAACTACCCCGACTTCAGATCTTCCTACTGTCGCAGACGCGTGGTCGGCGGCAGCCGGTTGCGGAAGCTGAAAGCGACCCGTGAACCAGGAAACGTGCAGGTCAGCGCGGTATGAGCGGCGAAAGAGCGGATCCCGGCCGGTGCGCGGCCGCCGAATTTGACTAAGGCTTGACCGCGACGCGGCCCTCGTCCATGCGCAGGAGCAGCAGCCGGGCCCCGGTCTTCTCCAGGAACTCGTCGACCGCCTCGCGCGATCCCTGCCACCAGCCGTAGTCGTCGATGAGCAGCACCCCGCCGGGCGACAGCCGCGGGTACAGGTGCTCCAGCTCGTGCCGGGTGGAGGCGTACCAGTCGGTGTCCAGCCGCAGGATCGCGATCTGCTCGGGCGCGCCGCCGGGGATGGTGTCCTCGACCCGGCCCTGCACGTAGTGCACCCGCTCCTGCGGGTACGGGACGCGCTCGAACCCGGTGCGCACGTCCTCCAGCGTGGCCACCGCCCAGATCGGGCGGTCCCGGCCCTGCCGCGCCATCAGGTCGGCGGCGCTCTCGCCGTCGCGCCGCCGGTCCCGCTCGGTGGGCGGCGGCATGCCCTCGAAGGTGTCGAAGAGGTACAGGTCACGGTCGGTGGCCCCGGCGGACAGCAGCGTACGGGCCGCGGCCTGCATGCTGCCGCCGCGCCAGACCCCGCACTCGACGATCGCGCCGGGTATCCGGTGCCGGGTGACGTAGCGGACCGCGAGCACCAGCGCGTTGAGCCGCTCGGGTGAGGTCATGGTGTACGGCCGCACCTCGCGGATGGTCTCCCGCGCCTCGTCGTCGTAGTCGGCGGGCAGCTTGAGCGGGGGCGGCTCCCCGGCGTCGGGAGGCGCCTTCACGGCCTGCCCCGACGGGCCCGAGGGCCCCGCGGCGGCCCCGGCCGCCATCGGCGGCGCGGCCCGGTGCGGCGCACGGGGGACGGAACGGCGCAGCTCGTAGCCGGTGAGCCTGCCGAGGGAACGGTTCACACTGCCTTTCCAGCCCATGCGAGGACGCTACTGCGGCCCGCCGGCATCCGCACCGCCCGCGACGGTGGGGGTTTGGTGCGCGCCGGGGGCTTCGGGCCGTGCGGGTGCCCCGCGCACCAGGGGTTTCGTCCCTCGCGCCGTGCGCCGCACTTGCCGAACGGCGCGAGGGACGCCTTGATGGGTACGAGTGGGGCAGCGGCCGTGCGGGCGGCCGCCTCCGCCGAAGGAGGCACCCATGGCAGCCATGGCGTTCGACGTGATCGTGGAGATCCCCCAGGGGTCCCGCAACAAGTACGAGATGGACCACACCGCCCACCGCATCCGGCTGGACCGCATGCTCTTCACCGCCACCCGCTACCCCGCCGACTACGGCTACGTCGACGGCACCCTCGGCCGCGACGGCGACCCGCTGGACGCCCTGGTCCTGATCGGCGACCCCACCTTCCCGGGCTGCACCATCGAGTGCCGGGCCATCGGCATGTTCGTGATGAGCGACGAGAAGGGCCCGGACGAGAAGGTGCTGTGCGTGCCCGCGCACGACCCGCGCTACGAGGCGTTCCAGGACATCGAGGACGTGCCCGCCTTCGACCTGCTGGAGATCACCCACTTCTTCGAGGTCTACAAGGACCTGGAGCCCGGCAAGTCCGTGGAGGGCTCCCACTGGGAGGGCCGCGACGCGGCGTACGCGGAGATCACGGCGTCCCGCGAGCGGACGGGCGGCGGCGCGGTGAGGTGAGGCGGGGCGCGGGGGCGCGGTGAGGAGGGCGG
>JAJSZB010000203.1:0-12419 GCA_050613715.1 Streptomyces sp. IBSBF 3018 | reverse complement strand
GTCATGGCCGACCCGCGGGTCCGCGCGGCGGTGGGGGCGGCGGGCCGCGCGCCCGTAGACCTCCCGGCCGGCCCCCCCCGGCGCGCCCCGCGCCCCGGCGGCTGCCCGCCGCCGTCGAACGCGCCCTCGGCGGCGCCGACACGGGCCCCTCGGAGCCGCCGCCCCCGCCGCCCGACCGCTGGCGCACCGGCGAACGCGCCCTGCGCTACGGCACGGTGGCCGCGGCCGCCCTCGCCGCCGCCCTGCTCACCGGCCGCCCCTGGCTGCTGGCCGCCGCCGCCGCGCCGCTCGTGCTGCTCGCCCTCGCCATGCCGCGGCACGGCAGGCCCGCCCGGATCACGGCGACCGCGCGGGCCGGGCCGCGCCGCTGCTTCGAGGGCGAGGAGGTGACCGCCAGGATCGACATCGGACACGACGGCGAATCCGGCCGGCTCGACCCCGGCGTCACCCTCGGGCCGGGCGTCCGCCTCGACGCCCTCACCGTCGGCCGCCGCCACCTCGACCTGCGGTTCACCGCCGAGCGCTGGGGACGCTGGACGCTCGGCACCGTCGACGTCGACGTGTACGACAGCGGCGGCCTGGCCCGCCGCACCGTGCGGGTCGACCTCGGCGAGATCGCCGTTTTCCCGGTGCCCTCGCACGCCGGGCTCACCCCCGTGCCGGTACGCCTCCCGCAGCGCCTCGGCGAGCACACCGCCCTCCAGCGCGGCGAGGGCGTCGAGGTCACCGGCGTCCACCCGTACGTGCGCGGCGAGCGGCAGCGGCGCATCAACTGGCCGGCCACCACCCGGCGCGGCTCGCTCCAGCTGCACCAGTTCGCCGCCGAGCGCACCGCGGACACCGTGGTGCTGCTCGACGTGCTCGGCGACGTCGTGGACCCGCGCACCGGCGCCTCCTCGCTGGACGAGACCTTCCGCGCCGCCGCCGGACTGGTCCGCGCCTACCTGCGCACCCACGACCGCGTCGGCGTCGTCTCCGTCGGCGGCGCCACCCGGTGGCTGCAGCCGGGCAGCGGCGACGCCTACTTCTACCGGATCGTCGAGAGCGTCCTGGAGGTCCGCAAGGACCTGGCGTACCGCTCGGCCGGACTCGGCCTGCTGCCGCCGCCCGCCCTGCCCGCGGGCGCGCTGGTGTACGTGTTCACCACGCTCACCGACCAGCGCATCCTCGACGTGCTCCACCAGGTGCGCGGCCGGGCCAACCCGATGGTCGTCGTGGAGATCGCCACCGGCGACCCGGCCGTCGAGCCCGGGGACACCGAGGCCGAACTCGCGCTGCGGCTGTGGCGGGCCGACCGCCGGGCCATGCGGTTCGCGCTCGCCGAGCGCGGCATCGCCGTGGTGACCCACCGGCCCGGCGAGACCCTCGACCTGCCGCTCGCGCCGCTGCTGCGGGCCCGTATCCGCGGCGGAAGCCGATGAGCGGGGGAAGCGCGATGAGCGGCCGGAGCGGGGAA
The DNA here is from genome assembly GCA_050613715.1 of Streptomyces sp. IBSBF 3018. Taxonomy (GTDB): domain Bacteria; phylum Actinomycetota; class Actinomycetes; order Streptomycetales; family Streptomycetaceae; genus Actinacidiphila. The sequence goes on along the minus strand of JAJSZB010000203.1, from coordinate 10,963 downwards.
AGCCGATGAGCGGGGGAAGACGATGATCCGCACGAGGGCGACCAGGACCGCCGCGCAGGAGCCCGGCCAGGCCGCGGACCGCCTCGCGGCGCGGCTGCTCGCCGCCGCTCTGACGATCGCCGCCTGCGACCCGGCGCAGGCGGCCGGCCACGGGGGCGCGGCGTGGGCGCTGATCGCCGTGCTCGCGGCGCTCGCGCTGTGGGCGGGACCGATGGTCGACGCGCGCCCGGTGCAGACCTCCGTGCGCCGGCGCCACATCGCCGCGCGGCGGCGCACCACCGTGGTGCCCGTGGCCGCGCTGGTGATCGCCGCCCTCACCGACCCCGGCGCCTGGACGGCCGGGTGTTTCTGTGCGCTGCTCGTGGCGTACCTGCTGGTCACCGACGCGTGGACGCGCGGGGTCACGGCGCCGCGCCGCCGCGGATCGCCGGTCCGGCGGGCGATGCCCGCGGTGGCGGCGGCCGCCGGGACGGCCGTGGTCTTCCTGGTCGCGCAGGCCCCGCTCTCCGGGACCGGCTGGGCGCGGCTGCCGGCCGCCGTCGCGGTCGCGGCGGCCCTCGCCTGTCTGGGCCTGGCACTCGCCGGCCGGAGCGGCGCCGGCCGATGAGCCGGTGGCGACGCTTCCCTGCCCACCGCCGCGGCCTTCCTCGCGGTCGCCGCGACGTCGCTGCACCGGTTCAGCGTGCGGGACTTTCCTGAAGATCTCCCGCACCACTCGATCCTCCGGACAGGCGTCCGGACCCCCTGGTGAACGGCCCCCTCGGTGCTTTACCGTTTAATCGATCGTGGGACCGTCCATCCACCGTGCGCGGCTGCGGTCGCACCCGGGCGAACGGCCGCCGCCGCGCCGCCGGGCGGCAACAGACGAAGGAGTGGGGATGAAGCACGTCACGCCGGTCCACGACGGCTGGAGGCTCCGGCTTCCCGACGGCGGCAGCGTGCCGGCGACCGTACCGGGCTGTGTGCACACCGACCTGCTGGCCGCGGGACTCGTCCCGGACCCCTTCCTGGACCGCAACGAGACGGACGTCGCCTGGGTGGGCCGCGCCGACTGGACGTACGAGACGGCCCTCACCGCCGATCCGGGTGGCCACGAGCGCACCGACCTGGTCTTCGACGGCCTCGACACGGTCGCCGAAGTACGGCTCGGCGACGCGGTGCTCGGCACCACCCGCAACATGCACCGCAGCCACCGCTTCGACGTCACCGGGCGGTTGGGCGAGGGCGAGGCGCCGCTCACGGTCGCCTTCACCTCGGCCTACACCGAGGCGGAAGCCGTGCGCGCCGCACTCGGCCCGCGTCCCAACGCCTACCCCGAGCCGTTCAACTTCGTCCGCAAGATGGCCTGTTCGTTCGGCTGGGACTGGGGTCCCACGCTGGTGACGGCGGGCGTGTGGCGCGCGGCGCGGCTGGAGCACTGGTCGACCGCGCGGCTCGCCGGCGTGCGTCCCGAGGTGACCGTCGACGCCGGCGGCACCGGCCGCGTCCAGGTCAGGCTGGACGTCGAGCGCACCGCCGCCGGCGCCGGCCGGCCGCTGACCGTACGGCTGGAGGCGGGCGGGAGCGCCGCCGAGGCCGCCGTCCCGGCCGGCGCGACCACCGCGACCGTGCGGCTCGACCTGCCGGGCGTCGAGCTGTGGTGGCCGCGCGGCCACGGTGGCCAGGTGCTGTACGACTGCGGGGTCACCCTGCTCGACGGCGCGACCGCGCTCGACCGCTGGGAGCGCAGGATCGGCTTCCGCACCGTGCGGCTGGACACCGCCGAGGACGCCGACGGCAGCGCCTTCGCCCTGGTCGTCAACGGCGAGCGGCTGTTCACCCGCGGCGTCAACTGGATCCCCGACGACGTGCTGCTGCCGCGGGTCACCCCCGACCGCTACCGGCGGCGCCTCGAACAGGCCGCCGCGGCGGGCGTGGACCTGGTGCGGGTGTGGGGCGGCGGGATCTACGAGAGCGAGGACTTCTACGACGCGTGCGACGAACTGGGCCTGCTGGTGTGGCAGGACTTCCTCTTCGCCTGCGCGGCCTACCCCGAGGGGGAGCCGCTGCGCTCGGAGGTCGAGGCGGAGGCCCGGGAGAACGTGGCACGGCTGATGCCGCACCCCTCGCTGGTGCTGTGGAACGGCAACAACGAGAACCTCTGGGGCTTCAAGGACTGGGGCTGGGAAGGGGAGTTGGCCGGCAGCACCTGGGGCGAGGGCTATTACCTGGACCTGCTGCCGCGCGTCGTCGCCGAGACGGACCCGACGCGCCCGTACTGGGCGGGCAGCCCCTGGTCCGGCTCCTGGGAGCACCACCCCAACGACCCGCGGCACGGCACCACGCACTCCTGGGAGGTGTGGAACCGCCTGGACTACACCGTCTACCGCGACGACGTGCCGCGCTTCGTCGCCGAGTTCGGCTGGCAGGCGCCGCCCGCCCACGCCACCCTGCGCCGCGCCCTGTCCGACGACCCGCTCGCCGCCGACTCGCCCGGCATGCTGCACCACCAGAAGGCGGGCGACGGCAACGGCAAGCTCGCCCGGGGACTGGCCGCGCACTTCGGCGAGCCCGACGGCTTCGACGCCTGGCACTACCTCACCCAGGTCAACCAGGCGCGCGCGGTGGCCACCGGCGTCGAGCACTGGCGCTCGCACTGGCCGCGCTGCGCCGGGACGATCGTGTGGCAGCTGAACGACTGCTGGCCGGTGACCAGTTGGGCCGCGATCGACGGCGACGGCCGGGAGAAGCCGCTCTACCACGAGCTGAAGCGCCTCTACGCCGACCGGCTGGCCACCCTCCAGGAGCGCGGCGGCCGCCTCGTCGCGGCGCTGGTCAACCAGGCCGCGGGGGAGTGGGCCGGGACGGTGGCGCTGCGGCGCGTCACCGCGGACGGCGCCGTCCTCGCCGAGGCGCGCGAGCCTTTCAGCGCCCCCGCCCGCGGCGTCACGGAGGTGGAGGTGCCGCGGCGGCTGCTCCCCGCCGCGGGCAGCGACAAGGAGTTCCTGGTCCTGGACGCCGGGGACCTGCGCGCCGTGCACTTCCCGGTGCCGGACAAGGACTTCGGCTACCCCGAGCCGCGCTGGGAGGTCGACACCGCCCCCTGCGGCGACGCCACCACGGTCACCGTCACCGCCCGCACCCTGCTGCGCGACCTGCTGCTCCAGGCCGACCGGCTGCACCCCGAGGCCCGCGCCGACCGGGGGCTCGCCACCCTGCTGCCCGGCGAGAGCGTGACGATCACGGTGAGCGGCTGGCAGCGCCCGCGGTCGGACGCCGAGGCCGCCGCCGCGGTCGGGGCCGCGCTGTTCACCGTCAACGCGGCCGTGCGGTAGGTTCTGGGGGAGGCGAGCGCCGCGCACGCGGCGCCCGCGACCACGAGCCGAGGAGGTGGGACCGATCACCGCAATGGCAGACCGGGCGCTCCCACGCCACGGCCGCGCGCGCTGAGTCCCTGAGACCGGCCGCCGCAGGCCGGGGAGCGTCCGCAAGGCTCCCCGAAAGGCTCGCATGTCGCACATGTCGCACTCCACATCGCCGTTCACGCCGGCGTCCTCGTCGTCCCCCTCGCCCTCGCCTTCGTCCTCATCCTCGTCCCGGTCCGCTGACGAGAGCCGGGCCGCGTTCGCCGCGGTCACGGCCGAACTGCGCGCCGCGGGCTGCGTGTTCGCGGAGGAGGAGGCACGGATGCTGCTCGACGCCTCGTCCGGGCCCGCCGACCTCGCGGCAGCGGTCGCCCGGCGCGTGTCCGGCGTCCCGCTCGAACACGTCGTCGGCTGGGCGGAGTTCGCCGGCCGCCGGATCGCGGTGGACCCCGGGGTGTTCGTCCCCCGCCGCCGTACCGAACTGCTCGTCCGGGAGGCGCTGCGGCTGGGGCGGCCCGGTGCGGTGGTGGTCGACCTGTGCTGCGGATCGGGCGCGCTCGGCACGGTGCTCGCCGCCGAACTGGACGCCGCGGAGCTGCACGCGGCCGACCTCGACCCGGCCGCCGTGCGCTGCGCCCGCCGCAACATCGCGCCCTACGGCGGCACGGCCTACGAAGGCGACCTGTTCGACCCGCTGCCGGCCCGGCTGCGCGGCCGGGTCGACCTGCTCGCCGCCAACATGCCGTACGTGCCCACCGGCGACGTCCCGCTGCTGCCCGCGGAGGCCCGCGACCACGAGGCGCTGCTCGCGCTGGACGGCGGCGTCGACGGGCTGGACGTGCTGCGCAGGGTCGCCGGGCAGGCGCCGCGGTGGCTGGCGCCCGGCGGCGCGCTGCTGTTCGAGATCAGCGACCGGCAGACGGCGCGGGCGGTGGCGGTCGTCCGCGGCGCCGGCCTGGAGCCGCGGGTGGTCACCGACGAGGAGGCGTACGCCACGGTCGTGACCGCGGTCCGCCCACGCGGTCGCTGACCGGTCTCAGTCCGAGCCCTGGTCGGCGGTGCGCAGGCCCGCCGACCACTTCTCCTCGATATTGCCGAGTTTCCAGATCGCGAAGGCGACGGCCCAGGTGACGAAGAACAGGCCGACGATGACGTAGCCGACGATGTTGAGGTCGAGGCCGCCGACCCAGTCCCAGAAGGCGCCGTGCAGCTTGGCCTTCTCGCTGATGAGGCCGAGGAGTTCGACGGTGCCGATGATGAGGGCGACGGCCACCGACAGGCCAGTGATGGTGAGGTTGTAGTAGACCTTGCGGACCGGCTTGGAGAACGCCCACTCGTAGGCGAAGTTCATGAACGAGCCGTCGATGGTGTCGAGCAGGCACATGCCGGCCGCGAACAGCACGGGCAGGCACAGGATCGCGTACCAGGGCAGTCCGGAGGCGGCGCCGGAGCCCGCCAGGACCAGCAGCGCGATCTCGGTGGCGGTGTCGAAGCCGAGGCCGAAGAGCAGACCGAGCGGGTACATCTGCCACGGCTTGGTGATCGACTTCATCACCCGGCCGAGCAGGCGGTTCATGAAGCCGCGGTTGTTCAGCTGCTCCTCCAGCGCGGCCTCGTCGAAGTGGCCCTCGCGCATCCGCCGGAAGACCTTCCAGATGCCCGCGAGGATCACCAGGTTGATGATCGCGATGGCGTAGAGGAAGGTGCCGGAGACAGTGGTGCCGATCCACCCGGTGACGTTGTGGAGCTGGGAGTCGTCGTTCTCGACGGGGTCGGCGAGGGACCTCACGCCCAGCGAGAGCAGGAAGGCCAGCGCGAAGACGATGGAGGAGTGGCCGAGGGAGAACCAGAAGCCCACCGAGAGGGGGCGTTTGCCCTCGTGCATGAGCTTGCGGGTGGTGTTGTCGATCGCGGCGATGTGGTCGGCGTCGAAGGCGTGCCGCATGCCCAGGGTGTAGGCGGTGACGCCGATGCCGATCCCGAAGGACTTGGTGCCGAGGCTGTAGTGGTTCGGCGCGACGATCGCGACGAGCGTGAACCACCCGATGACGTGCAGGGCCACGATGAAGGCGGCCATGCCGCCCATACGCGTCCACTCGGCCCTGGTCATCGAACCGGATATCCGGCGCCAGCGGGACCCCGTGGGGAGCGGGGCCTCGGCGGTGGTGGTCATGGGAAGGTCCTCCATGGACGGGAGCGGAACCACAGACGCGCTGAATTACCTGTTGCAACTTACTCGCAATAAGCCGGGCTGTCACGCTCCCTACCCCTGACGACCTGCTGTCATGCGGCGACGGGGGTGTGATCTCGGGCGCGCCGGAGCGCGGGCGGGCATGCTCATGGACACGTCAATGCGGAGCGTGTGCGGTGTGCGAGACTTCCGGACCGTGCAGCAGAAAAGTCAGCAGGAGCAGCGGCGGGAGACGAAGGTCCGCACCGTCCGCGTCATCGGAATCGGCGCGGGCGACCCCGAACAGCTCACTCTCCAGGCGGTGCGCGAGATCGGCGCGACCGATGTCTTCTTCCTCGTCGACAAGGGCGGTGAGAAGTCCCAGCTGATCGACGTGCGCGAGCGGATGCTCGCCACCCACGCCGCCCCGGGACACCGCGTCGTGGTCGTCCGCGACCCCGAGCGCGACCGCACGGCGCGGACCCCCGGCTACGCACCCGCGGTCGACGACTGGCGCCGCCGCCGCGCCGACCTCTACGAGCGCCTGATCGCCGAGGAGCTGGCGGACGGCGAGAGCGGCGCGTTCCTGGTGTGGGGCGACCCCGCGCTCTACGACAGCGCCGGCGCTGTGCTGCGGGAGGTCGCGCGGCGCGGCGCGGTGCCGTTCGAGTGGAGCGTGGTGCCCGGTGTGAGCAGCGTCTCCACGCTGGCCGCCCGGCACCGCACCGGTCTCAACCAGGTCGGCGGGTCCGTCCAGTTCACCACCGGGCGCCGGCTCGCGGCCGGCGGGATGCCCGAAGGGGTGGACGACGTGGTGGTGATGCTGGACGCCCACCAGTCCTTCGCCGCGCTGGCCGGCCGCGGCCTGCACATCTACTGGGGCGCATACCTCGGCACCGACGACGAGATCCTCGTCCAGGGGCCGCTGGACGAGGAGTTGGCGCAGCACATCGTGGAGGTGCGGGCCCGGGCGCGGGCCCGCAAGGGCTGGATCATGGACACCTACCTGCTGCGCAGGGACGGCGGCGCATGACGCCGGACGGGCCGCCCGCGCCGCCCCGCGGGGCAGCCGGCGCCCGGACCGTGCTGGTGCTCGGCGGCACCGCCGAGGCGCGGCGCCTGGCCGCGCTGCTGGACCGTACGCCCGCCGCCGCGCGGCGCGCCCTGACGGTCGTCACCTCGCTCGCCGGCCGGACCTCACAGCCGCGCCGGCCCGACGGCGCCCTGCGCAGCGGCGGGTTCGGCGGAGCGGACGGGCTCGCGGCGTGGCTGCGCGCGCACGACGCGGCGGCGCTCGTCGACGCCACCCACCCCTTCGCCGCGGCGATCACCGCCCATGCCGCACAGGCCGCGCGGCACACCGGCGTCCCCCTGCTGCTGCTGCGCAGGCCCGGCTGGACGCAGGGTCCCGGGGACCGCTGGCACTGGGCGCGGGACACGGCCGACGCCGCGCGGCTGCTCGCCGACGAGCGCCGCCGGGACGACCGGGTCTTCCTCAGCACCGGTCGCCAGGACCTCGCCGCCTTCGCCGGACTCGGCCAGTTCTGTCTGATCCGCTGCGTGGAGCCGCCCGGTCCGGTGCTGCCGGCGCGGCGTCATGTGGTCCTGGACCGCGGGCCGTTCACGGTCGAGGGCGAGCGCGCGCTGCTGCGCGACCACCGGATCGACGTGCTGGTCACCAAGGACAGCGGCGGCGCGTCGACCGCCCCGAAGCTCACCGCGGCGCGGGAGTCGGGGCTGCCGGTCGTCGTCGTACGCCGTCCCGCGCCGCCGCCCGGCGTCCCCCTCGCCGCCACTCCCGAGGAGGCCGCGGCCTGGCTCGCGGCACACCTGGACGCCGACCTGGACGCGCCGCGGCCGTGATCGCCGGGTCGCTCCCCGCCGTCACCCCGTCAGCTCCCGCACGAGAGCCGCCACCTGGTCCACCTCGATGAGGAACCCGTCGTGCCCGTAGGGCGATTCCACGACCCGCACCGCGTCCGCGCCGGAGATCCCCGCGGCCAGCTCCCGCTGCTGGTCCAGCGGGTACAGCCGGTCCGAGTCGACCCCGGCCACCAGTGTCGGCGCCGTGACCCGGCGCAGCGCCGCCCGTACGCCGCCCCTGCCCCGCCCCGCGTCGTGCGCGTTCATGGCCTGCGACAGCACCACGTAGCTGCCCGCGTCGAACCGGCGCACCAGCTTCGCGGCGTGGTGGTCGAGATACGACTCCACCGCGTACCGGCCGCCGTGCCAGGGGTGCTCCGCGCCCTGCGGCGAGCGGCCGAAGCGCTCGCGCAGCTCGCCCTCGCTGCGGTACGTCACATGCGCCAGCCGGCGCGCCAGGCCGAGCCCCGCGTGCGGACCGCCGCCCGGCGGCGCGTCGTGGTAGTCGCCGCCGCGCCAGCCGGGATCGGACGTGATCGCCCGCACCTGCGCCGACGACCAGGCGATCTGCTCCGCGCTCGCCTGCGCGGCCGTGGCGAGCAGCAGCAGGGCGCCGACCCGCTCGGGGCGGCCCACCGCCCACTCCAGCGCCCGCATCCCGCCCATCGACCCGCCCACCACCAGCGCCCAGCGGGCCACGCCCAGCGCGTCCGCCAGCCGCGCCTCGGCGGCCACCTGGTCGCGCTGCGTCAGGAACGGGAACGCCCCGCCCCACCGGCGGCCGTCCGGGCGCGGCGACGAGGGCCCGGTGCTGCCCTGGCAGCCGCCCAGCACGTTCGGCGCCACCACGAACCAGCGGTCGGTGTCCAGTGCCCGCCCCGGGCCGACCAGGCCGTCCCACCAGCCCGCGGTGGGATGGCCCGGCCCGGCCGGCCCGGCGACGTGGCTGTCCCCGGTCAGCGCGTGCAGCACCAGCACCGCGTTGGAGCCGTCCGGGGCGAGCCGCCCCCACGTCTCGTAGGCCAGCCGGGCCCCGGCGAGCTCCGCGCCGGCCTCCAGCGCGAGCGGGCCGGCCGGCCCGTGCCAGCGGCGCCGCCCGGGCGGGTCCCCCTCGCGCCAGGCGCCCGAGGCGGGAGGGGGGACGTCGGAGCGGTCCCGCGGCCGCGGCCGCGCCGTCGGCCGGACCATGGTCAGGCGGCGCCCTTCGCGGCCCGGAACCCGGCCTCCAGATCGGCGGTGAGGTCGGTGAGGTTCTCGATGCCGACGGACAGCCGCACCAGGCCGGGGGTGGTGCCGGTGGCCGCCAACTGCGCCTCGTCCAGCTGACTGTGCGTGGTCGAGGCCGGGTGGATGATCAGGCTGCGGACGTCGCCGATGTTCGCCAGATGGCTGAACAGCCGCACGCCGTCCACGAACCGGCGGCCCGCGTCCGCGCCGTCGCGCAGCTCGAAGGACAGCACCGCCCCGGCGCCCCGCGGCAGATAGGTCCGCGCCGCCTCGTACCACCGGCTCGACGGCAGCCCGGGGTAGTGCACGGCCGCCACCTCGTCGCGCGCCTGGAGCCACTCGGCCAGCGCCTGCGCGTTCGCCGAGTGCCGCTCCAGCCGCAGCGACAGCGTCTCGACGCCCTGGAGCAGCAGGAAGGCCGAGTGCGGCGACAGGGCGGGGCCGAGGTCGCGCAGCAGCTGCACCCGCAGCTTGACGGCGAACGCGCCCGGACCCAGCGCCGGCCAGTACTGCAGCCCGTGGTAGCTCGGGTCCGGCTCGGTGAAGTCGGGGAAGCGCTCGGCGTGCGCCCCGAAGTCGAAGGTGCCCCCGTCGACCACGACGCCCGCGATGGCCGTGCCGTGCCCCCCGAGGAACTTCGTCGCCGAGTGCACCACGATGTCCGCGCCGTGCTCGACGGGACGCAGCAGGAACGGCGTGGGGACCGTGTTGTCCACGATCAGCGGCACCCCGGCCGCGTGCGCCGCGTCGGCGACCGCCCGCACGTCGAGCACGTTGCCGCGCGGGTTGCCGAGCGTCTCGGCGAAGAAGGCCTTCGTCTCCGGCCGCACCGCCGCCTGCCACGCCGCCACGTCGTCCGGGTCCTCGACGAAGGTCACGTCGATGCCGAACTTCGGCAGGGTGTGGTGGAAGAGGTTGTACGTGCCGCCGTACAGCGACGCGCTGGACACGATGTGGTCGCCGGCCCCGGCCAGGGTGAGGATCGCCAGCGTCTCGGCGGCCTGCCCGGACGCCAGCGCGACGGCCGCGACGCCGCCCTCCAGCGCGGCGATCCGCTGCTCGAACACGTCCTGCGTGGGGTTGTGGATGCGCGTGTAGATGTTGCCGGGCTCGGCCAGCGAGAAGAGGTCGGCGGCGTGCCGGGTGTCCCGGAAGACGAACGACGTCGTCTGGTAGATGGGCACCGCGCGCGCCCCGGTCGTCGGATCGGGCTCCGCCCCCGCGTGCACCTGCCGGGTCTCGAACGACCACGCGGGCAGGTCGTCCGCAGGCGGCTCCTCGGGCGTGTGGCCCGCGGTGACGGCGTCGATGGGCTGGGTCATGGCTCTCCCTGAACTGGCGTGCGGAGTACGGGTGGTGGGCGTACCGGTGGTGGGCGTGCTGACGGGCGGGCGTACGGGTGCCGGGCGTCGCGTCGACACGGACGTACGGACGGCGGCGTACGGGGTCCGGCGAACGGCCGGCGTACGGCCCCCGGAAGCGGCGAGGGCGCGGCGAGGGCGCGGCGCGAGCCGCCGGGAGGCGGCGTGGGCGGGGGTGAGGGGCACGCCGCGAGGGCGTGCGGGCGCGCGGGACGTCAGCGCGCCGAGGGACAGCCCGTGCCCGTGACGCGCCCGAAGTCCACGTGGCGGCGCCTGACGAGCGGGGTCATGAGGCCATCGAAGCACGGGCGCGGCGGCGTGTCCGCTGCCGCGCGGGCCGCCGCGGAAGATGTCACACGCCGTTGACAATCCGCCGGCCGCCGCCCGGCGCCCCGACCGGGTCCCGTACCGCGCCCGGCCCGGCCGATCGGGCGTCCCGCCCTCCACCTCCGCGGCGGCCCCCTTGCGCCGTCCCGGGTCTGCCACCTTCCGCCGCGCCCGGTTACTCTGTGTGCTCCCACACCGCTGCCGCCCTTGTGCGCAGCGGCCTCCGGCCTACGGGGAGGCGCCCGCCGCCCGGCCGGGGGAGAATCGTAGGAGCCCAGCGAGACAGGCGGCGGGGTCCGTGGCCCCGCCGCCTGGTCGGGAGGCGATCATGGATTATCCGGAACAGTACGAACTCGTCTTTCAGGAGCCCGCCTCGGACGCGGACGACAGCGTCGTCGTCCACCGCACCGGAACCTCCGGAGCAGGCGGCAACCCCGTGTACGAGGACGAGACCGGCATCGTCAGGGCCGAGATCAGCGCGGACGGCGAGGTCCGCATGATGGCCAGCGGCGGGCACCAGGCCCCCGCGGAGCCGCGGTCGGTGCGGTCGCTGCACTCGTGACGCCACCGCCGCGACGACGCGGCGGCCGCGGCGCCGAAGGCGGGGCGGGGGCCGCCGCCCCCCGCCCCCCCCCCCCCCCCCCCAAAACCCCCAACTAATCCGCCCCCCA
>JAJSZB010000202.1:0-12465 GCA_050613715.1 Streptomyces sp. IBSBF 3018 | reverse complement strand
CCATCGAACCCTCGCACGGGCGGCCGCGCGGCGCGCCGCGGCGCCTCCAAACCGGTTCTTAACCCGCCCCGCCGCCCGGCCGCGCCCGGCCCCACACCGACCCGCGCCGGCGCCGGGCGGCTCAGTAGACGGTCACCTGGAGCACGTAGACGCGTTCGTGGCGCACGACCGTGAGGTACTGGAACATGCCGCCGTCGACGTACGCGGTGGCCACGCCGGGGCCCAGCCCCTGGTAGGCAGCGCCGTCGAGGTAGAGCGCCGCCGCCGCGCGGACGAGTTCGTCGGCGTGCTTCTCGACCTGTGCGACGAAACCCGGGTCGGCGCCGCCGACGACGTGGTCCTCGCTCGGGTCGTACTCCCAGGACCAGGTCACGCGTCGAGCCCCCGGTGAGCCGCCCTGATGATGTCGCCGGCCTCGCGGACGGCGCGGCGGGCCAGGTCGGGGTCCGTCGACTCCGCGGCGACCTGTTCCGCGCGGCGCAGCCGCCGCGCAGTCTCCGGATGACGCTCGATCTCGGCGACGACGGCCCAGCGCAGCAGGAACATGCGGATGGGCCCCAGCGAGTTCTGCGCCACGGCCATCGCGAGCGTCTCGTTCTTCTCCTGCTCCATCTCCCCGAGCCGGTGCGGCGCCAGCACGGCGATCGCCTCGCGCAGCGCGTCGGGAGTGCGCTCCGGCCGCGGCGCGACAGGGCCGTCGCCGTGCAGAGGGGCTGCGCCCATCGTGTCCTCCGAGATCTCCGCGGTGCGGGTGCATCCAGAGTATGCCGCAGCCCACCGACACCGACTCTGCCTTCGCCCCGGGCGACCGCCGTCGATCCGGCCGCAGCGTCAGCCCCGGGGACAGGCCAGGGAATCGAGGAGGGCGGCCGCGGTGGCCGGGGGGCCCGTGGGGGTGGCGAGCCAGGTGAAGGCGCCCAGGGACGCGGGGGCGAGCAGCTCCGCCGCCTGGGAGGCCGCGGCCAGCGCGCGGACGTAGCCGGCCGGGTCGGTGGAGGCCAGCGCCAGCGGGGGCCGCGCGCCGTCGACGCCCAGCGCGCGCAGCGCCTCCCGCTGGGTCAGCCGCAGCCCGGGCAGGCTGTCCATGGCGACGTGCGCGGTCAGGTCGCAGGACCCGTCCGGCACCGGCGGGACCTGCCGCCCGTCGCGGTAACCGGTCAGCGTCCCCCGCTCCGGCCGCGCCGCCGCCTCGTGCGCGTAGTCCACCGCCACCGCGAGCCCCTCCGCCAGGCACGCCGTGGCCCGCGCCCACGCCCGGTCCCGGGCCAGCCCGATCTCCGCGCACCCGCCGACGTACCCGCCGATGCCCTCGCCGATCTCCCCGCCGATCTCACCGGCGTCCCCGCCCGCCCCCGCAGGGCCCAGCGGCCACCACCGCTGCAGCCACGCCGCGTCCGCCGCGTCCACCGCCGCGCCGAGCCGCTCCTCGCCCGTCGCGGTGTGCACCTCCACGTAGTGCGGGCGGCCCGCGGGGGACAGCGCGGCCACGTCGAGCGGCACGTTGTCCAGCCACTCGTTGGCGAAGAGCAGCCCGCGCAGGCCCTCCGGCGGCTCCGCGGTCCAGGCGATCCGCGGGTCCAGCCCCGCCGGCCGCGGCGCCCGCTCCACCGCGTGCACCCGCAGCCGCGCCGCGACCTCCCGCGGCGCCGCGGCCAGCACCCCGGCCGCCAGCTCCCCGCCGCCCGCGCCCATGTCCGCGAAGTCCAGCCGCGGCGGCCGGCCCAGCGCCGCGTCCACCCGCACCAGGAGTTCGGCGACCGCCCCGGCGAACAGGGGCGAGGCGTGCACCGACGTACGGAAGTGCCGGGCCGGCCGCTCCGTCACGAAGAAGCCCCCGGGGCCGTACAGGGCCCGGTCCATCGCCGTACGCCAGGGCAGCCACTCCTCGTCCACAGCGTGAACGGTACGTGACATGCGTCGCCTTCCGGCCCGGTGGAGCGTTCCGGGAACCCCGGCGGGCCGCATAAGCGTCCAACGTCGCAGCGAGGTGTCGCCCGCGGCCGGTATGGTCGCGGGAAGGCACGGCAGTACGAGGGAGTGGACAGCGGATGACGGCCGGAAACGACGGCACCCCGGAGAACGACGACCCGTTCGCGTATCTCTACCGGGCCGAGGGCGGCGAACAGCCGGACCAGGCCGCGGGTGGTCAGCCGACCGCGCCCCACCCGCAGCCGTACGGCCAGCCCCGCACCTCCTACCACCAGGTGCAGCGGGTCGGCGAGCGGCGCAGCCCCCAGCAGGCCCCGCAGCAGGGCGGCTACGGCTACCCCCAGCCGCAGAGCGGCCAGGGCGGCGGCTACGGCTACCCGCAGCAGCAGAGCGCGCAGGGCGGTTACGGCTACCCGCAGCAGCCGCAGTACGGCAACGGCGCGACGCAGCAGTACCAGCAGCCCCCCGGCGGCTACGACCAGCCGCCGCCCGGCCCCGGCGGCCGCCGGGCCGGCGGGCAGCCCCCGCAGACGCCGAACCGCAAGGGACTGCTGATCGCAGCGGTCGCCGTGGTGGCCGCCGTCGCGGTCGGCATCGCCTTCGCGATGACCAACGGCTCGGGCGACGACAAGAACGCCAAGGGCGGCGGCACGCCCACCCCGTCCGCGGCGGCCCCGACCACCACCTCCGCGTCGCCCACGCCCAGCGACACCGCCACGCCCTTCGACTCCCAGAAGGTCGACGCGGCCACGCTCCAGCTGCTCGGCGGCGCCGAGCAGAGCACCGAGTGGCCGGGCGCGGACGCGGCCGGCGGCACCTACGTCGACAAGATGGGCACCGTCGGCGCGTCCGTGGTGTGGACGGTCACCGTGCCGAAGGACGACGACTACACGTTCTTCATCAGCTACGGCAACGCCGGCGACGACGCCAACCTCGGCCTGACCGTCAACGGCAAGCCCCGCTCGGACCAGGTCAACCTGAAGAACTACGGCCAGCCGCGCTACACCGACTGGTCCAAGGCGTGGGACAACCACACCTACTCCTGGGTGACGCTGAAGAAGGGCGCCAACACCCTCGCCCTGACCTGCATGCCGAACGCCAACTGCGGGGTGAACCTCGACCAGGTCTGGCTCAAGGAGGGCAAGGTCACCAACTAGGGCGGCGGCGTCCCCGGGGCGGCCCCCCAGGGGCGGCGTCCCCGGGGCGTCACGCCGCGGTCACCTCGACCCGCGGCAGCAGCTCCTCGTACACCGCCCTGTCGTACTCCCCGGCCGTCGGCGCGGCCACCGTCGCCGCGGACAGCGCGACCGCGCGGGCCAGCCGCTGCGGCCACGGCAGCCCCTCGGCGAGCCCGGAGAGCAGCCCGGCCACCGCCGAGTCGCCGGCGCCGGTGGGGTTGCCGGCCAGCCGGCCCGGCGGCGCGGCCCGCCAGCTGCCGCTCTCGTCGGCCAGCAGGATGCCCTGCGCGCCCAGCGACGCGGCCACCGCCCGCGCCCCGCGCCGCCGCGCGTCCCGGGTCGCCCTGGCCGGCTCCGAGAAGCCGGTCAGCCAGGCCAGCTCGTCGGCGTTGGGCTTGATCAGGTCGGGGCGGGCGGCAAGCCCCCGGCGCAGCGGCTCGCCGCTGGTGTCCAGCAGCACGAACACTCCGGCGCCGCGCGCCTCGCGCACCAGCTCCGCGTACGCGCCCACCGGCAGCCCCGGCGGCAGGCTCCCGCACAGCGCGACCGCCTCGCAGTCGCCCGAGGCCAGCAGCCCGCGGTAGACGTCGAGGAAGGACGCCCACTCGGCGGGGGCGACGGTGGGCCCCGGCTCGTTGAACATCGTGGTGTCGCCGCTCGCCGCGTCCACCACGCCGACCGTGCGCCGGGTGGCGCCGGCGATCGGCACCAGCGCGTCGGTGAGCAGGTCGGCGCGGGTCACCGCGGCCAGCAGACGGCGCAGCTCGTCGCCCGCGGGGCCGCCGGCGAAGCCGGTGACGGCGGTGCGGTGGCCGAGCGAGGCCAGCACCCGGGCGACGTTCAGCCCCTTGCCGCCCGGGCGCTCCGAGGTCTCGGTGACCCGGTGGGTGGCGTGCGGGCGCAGCGCGGGGACCCGGTAGGTCACATCGAGTGCGGCGTTGAGCGTGACGGTGATGATCACCCGTCGATGATGGCAAAACAACGGCGGTCGGCCCAGACCGGACCGACCGCCTTTTACTCACCCGTTGAACGAATTCCGGCCCCGGACCCCGCGCCCGGCCGCCCCGCGCCGGCCGTACGGCGATCCGACGAGGCCCGCTACGCCGGCTCGACGACCCATTCGCCCTTGCGCATCACGCCCGCCAGGTCCCACGCCTCGTCCAGCACCACCAGGTCCGCGTCCTTGCCCGGCTCCAGCGTGCCGATCCGGTCCTGCAGCCCCAGCAGCCGCGCCGGGTTGACCGACAGGGCCGCCACCGCGTCCGGCAGCGACAGCCCGTCGAGCGTCACCGCGCGCTTGAAGGCGGTGTCCAGGGTGAGCGTGGAGCCGGCGATCGAGCCGCCCTCGAGCAGCCGCGCCACGCCCTCGCGGACCTCGACCTTCATCGGACCCAGCTCGTACATCCCGTCCCCGAAGCCGGCCGCGTCCATCGCGTCGGTGATGAACGCGACCCGGCCGGCGCCCGCGCTGCCGAAGGCGAGTTCGAGCACCGAGGGGTGCAGGTGGGTGCCGTCGTTGATCAGCTCGACGGTGATCCGCTCGTCCTCCAGCAGCGCCGCGATCGGGCCCGGCTCGCGGTGCTGGAGCGGCGGCATCGCGTTGAACAGGTGGGTGGCCACCGTCGCGCCCGCGTCGATGGCCTCGCGGGTCTGCTCGTAGGAGGCGTCGGTGTGGCCGATCGCGGCGATCACGCCCAGCTCCGCCAGCAGCCGCACCGACTCGATGCCGCCGGGCAGTTCGGCCGCCAGCGTCACCATCCTGGCCGTGCCGCGCGCCGCCTCGACCAGCTTGCGCACGTCCGCGGGGTCCGGGTGGCGCAGCAGGCCCTCGTCGTGCGCGCCCTTGCGGCACGGCGAGATGAACGGGCCCTCGAAGTGGATGCCCGCGAGGTCGCCCTGCTCGACCAGCTCGGCCAGCAGCCCGGCCCGCCGGACCAGGAACTCCATGCTCTCGGTGACCGTCGAGGCGACGACCGTGGTGGTGCCGTGCTCGCGGTGGGTGCGCACGCCGGTGAGGATGTCCTCCGCGGTGCCCGAGGTGAAGGACGCGCCGCCGCCGCCGTGGTTGTGGATGTCGACGAAGCCGGGGACGATCGTGTACCCGCGCCCGGTCAGGTCGTACGTGGTCTGCCCGGCTTCCCCGGCCCGTCCGTCCGCGGCGCCCGCCGCGCCCGCGCCGGGCGCGCCGGCCGTGTCGTCCGCCGCGATCGTCGTGCCCTCGACCGTGATCCGGCCGCCTTCCACCACGCCGGACGGCAGCACCACACGGGCGCCCGCCAGCACGGTGCGCTGTGTCGTTGTCAGGGGGGCCATCAGGCGGTTACCTCCACGGAGATCAGGTCCCAGGCCAGCAGGCCGGCGCCCAGGCATCCAGCGGTGTCCCCGAGCGCGGCGGGGACGATCAGGGGTGGTTTCTGGAAGGTGATGCGGGACTCCACCGCCGCGCGCAGCGGGCCGAAGAGCGTGTCGCCGGCCTCCGCGAGGCCGCCGCCGACGATCAGCACCCGCGGGTCGAGCAGCGTGAGACCGGTCACCAGGCCGTCGGCCAGCGCCTCGACGGCCTCCCGCCAGACCTCCGCGGCGCGCTCGTCGCCCTCCTCGACGGCCCGGGCGCAGGCCGCCGCGTCCGCCGCGGGGTCGCCGCTGGCCGCCGCCCAGGCGCGGGAGACCGCGCCGGCCGACGCGTACGTCTCCAGGCAGCCGCGCTGCCCGCAGCCGCACTCCCGGCCGCCGGGGCGGACCACGATGTGCCCGATCTCGCCCGCGTAGCCGTGCGCGCCCGCCTCGATCCGCCCGTCGATGCCGATCGCGCCCGCGATGCCGGTGCCCAGCGGCAGGAAGAGGAATCTGTCGGCACCGTTTCCGGCGCCGATCCGGCCCTCGGCCAGCCCCCCGGCGCGCACGTCGTGCCCCAGCGCCACCGGCACGCCGTCCAGCCGCTCCGACAGCAGCGCCCGCAGCGGCACGTCCTTCCAGCCGAGGTTGGCCGCGTAGACGGCGATGCCGCCCGCGTCGTCGACGATGCCGGGGACGGCGACGCCCGCCGCCGCGGCGCTCTCGCCGTACTCGCGCAGGCCGTGCTCGCGCAGGTCGGAGGCGAAGTCGAGGATCGCGGCGACCACGGCGTCGGGACCGCGCTCGCGGCCGGTCGGGCGGCGCGCCTGGTGCAGCAGCGTGCCGTCCGCAGCGACCAGGGCGGCCTTCATCCCGGTGCCGCCCACATCGAGGGCGATGACATGTCTCACGGAAACAGTGTCGCGTCTGGAACGGGTAGAGGTCTAGTCCATTCGGGCCGGAAGATCGAACGCCGCGCCGCGCCCCCCGGGTGGCGGCGCCGAACGGGAGCCCGATGCGGAACGGATATCACGCATGGTGTAGACCTTGGCTAAAGGTGTGCGGAAGACTCGACCCTTCAACAGGCGGACGATGCGTGTGGGCACGCCGCCGGCTTCAGGGCAGTACGCAAAAGGGCGGTAGGAACGGTGCGGCGACGACTTCTCTCATTGGCGGCCGCCGGCGCGGCGTCGGCACTGGCGATGACCGGCCTGAGCGCGTGCGGCGGCAGCAACCCGCTGAGCAAGGACGTGACGCTGCGGATGGTGGCCGCCGACTACGGCGACCCGAAGCTCGGCAACAGCTCGCAGAAGTACTGGGACGACCTGGTCGCCGCGTTCGAGAAGCAGAACCCGCACATCAAGGTGGACGTCCAGGTCGTCAACTGGGTGGACGTCGACAACGACGTGGCCAAGATGGTCAAGCAGGGCAAGGCCCCCGACATCGCGCAGATCGGCTCCTACGCCGCCTACGCCGCGGCGGACCAGCTGTACAGCGCCGACGAGTTGTTCACCGTCAGCGAGCAGGCCGACTTCATCCCCTCGATGGCCGCCGCCGGTTCGGTGGACCGCACGCAGTACGGCATACCGTGGGTCTCCAGCTCCCGCATGTTCTTCTACAACAAGAAGCTCTTCGACGACGCCGGCATCAGCAAGGCGCCGGAGACCTGGGAGGAACTCGCCCACGACGCCAAGCTGCTGAAGCAGAACGGCGTCAAGGTCCCCTACGGCCTGCCGCTGGGCACCGAGGAGGCGCAGGCCGAGGCGCTGATGTGGATGCTCGGCAACTCCGGCGGCATGACCGACACGGTCGGCAACTACACCTTCGACTCGGCCGCCAACGTCGACGCCTTCTCCTGGGTGAAGAAGAACCTGGTCGACACCGGGCTGACCGGCCCCGGCGACCCCGCCAAGACCAACCGCCAGGACGTCTTCGACGATTTCCTGGCCGGCAAGGCCGGCATGATCAACGGCCACCCCACGCTGCTCGCCCAGGCCAAGGCCAAGAAGATCGACGTCGGCGTGGCGCCGCTGCCCGGACGCCTCGGCCAGAGCAGCGACACCCTCGGCGTCGCCGACTGGATGATGGCGTTCAAGCAGAACGGCAACCAGGAAGCGGACGGCAAGTTCCTGCAGTTCGTGTACCAGGAGAAGAACGCGGTCAAGTTCCTCGACGAGTACGGCCTGCTGCCGGTGACGCAGACCGCGTCGGAGGCGATGCGCGAGGACCCGAAGGACAAGGACCTGGTCCAGTTCCTCGACCTGCTGCCGGACGCGGTCTTCTACCCGGTCGACAAGATCTCCTGGGGCCCGGTCAGCGCCAAGGTCAAGACCGACATCGGCAAGGCCGTCCACGACGACCCGAAGACCGTGCTGTCGAACCTGCAGATCTACGCGGAGTCGCAGGACGGCGGGAAGGGCTGACCCGGTGGGCGGCGCCCGCCGGACGGTGAGCGCGCGCGGCGGACGGTGAGCGCGGTCCGTCGTACGGCGGGCGCCGCGCGCCGGTTGCGGGCGGCCGGTGCTGTCGCACCCGCGACGTACAGTGGGCGCCGGAGGTGGCGGGGCGTGGACGAGCCGTACGAGGCGGGCGCCGAGGGCGGGGAGCCGGCGGCGCGGGGGCTGAGCGCGCGGGACGTCGCCGTGCTGGAGATCGCCGCCCGCACCTGGAGCGGGCCGGGGCCGCGCGAGCGCGCGGTCCGCGAACGCCTCGGGATCTCTCCGGCCGCGTACTTCCAGCTGCTCAACGCGCTGCTCGACGACCCGCGCGCGCTGCGGCACGACCCGGTCACCGTCAACCGGCTGCGCGCCGTGCGCGAACGGCACCGCGCGTCGCGCTGAGGGCGCGGGGCCGAGTGTGTGGCGCGGCGCCCGGGGTCGTGCGCCCGTACGCCCCGCGCGCGCCGGGCCGGGACCGGTAGGGTCGGGACCATGGCCTCCGCCGACATCCTCACGCCCCACACGCCCGAGGGGAAGGAAGCCCTCGCGGCCCTGGTCGCGCACCCCGGGCGCGCGGTCGTCGCCCTCGACTTCGACGGCACCCTCGCGCCGATCGTCCCCGACCCCGAGCAGGCCCGCGCCCACCCCGGCGCGGTCCCGGCGCTGGCCCGGCTCGCGCCGCACCTCGCCGCCGTCGCGGTCGTCACCGGCCGGCCCGCGGGCGTCGCCGTCCGCTACGGCGGCTTCGCCGGGGTCGCCGGGCTCGAACACCTCGTCGTCCTCGGCCACTACGGCGCCGAGCGCTGGGACGCGCGCACCGGGGAGGTCCGCACGCCCGGCGCCCACCCGGGCGTCACCGCGGTACGGGCCGAACTGCCCGGCTTCCTCGACCGGATCGGCGCCTGGTCGGGCACCTGGATCGAGGACAAGGGCGGCCGCGCCGTCGCCGTCCACACCCGCCGCACCGAGGACCCCGACGCGGCCTTCGAGGCGCTGCGCGCCCCGCTGGGCGAACTCGCCGAGCAGCACGGCCTGATGGTCGAGCCCGGCCGCTACGTCCTGGAGCTGCGCCCGGCCGGCATGGACAAGGGCGTCGCCCTCGCCTCCTACCTGCGCGAGGTCGACGCGGGCGCGGTGCTCTACGGCGGCGACGACCTCGGCGACATCGCCGCCTTCGACGCGGTCGCCGCGCTGCGCGAACAGGGCCTGCCCGGGCTGCTGGTGGCGAGCGCCAGCACGTCCGAGACACCGCAGGAGCTGGCCGCCCGCGCGGATCTGACCGTGCCGGGCCCCGAGGGCGTCGTCGCGGTCCTCAACGCACTGGCCGACCAGCTGGACTGAGCCCGGCCCGCGGATGGCGCGTGACCTGCGGGTCCTCGGCGCGCGGACGCGTTGTCAGACCCTCGTGCTCTCATGGCACGTGACGCATCGAAGGGGTGCGCCGGGAGCCATGACGCAGGCGAGAGGGGTGCGGGCGATGACGGAAGCGGAAGCATGGCGGCCCTTCCTCGAACGGTGGAGCCGGGAGTGGATCGGGGCGCACGACCCCGGGCGGGACCGGCCGCTGGACCCGGCCGTGGTGCGGGACGGCTGGCTGGGCTTCGCGCCCGCGGACCCGGCCGCGGTCGCGGCGGCCGAGGACCGGCTCGGGCGCCGGCTGCCGCCCTCGCTGCGGGAGTTCCTGCTCGTCACCGACGGCTGGCGGGACGCCGGCAGCTTCGTCTACCGGCTGGCGGGCGCCGCCGACCTGGCCTGGCTGAAGGACACCGACGACCGGCACTGGATCGACGTCTACGCGGACATCGCGCACGCCGGCACGCGGCCCGGGGGAGCGGCGGGCGGCCCGGGCGAGGGCGCGGCCCGCGCGGGGGAGGGCGCGAGCCGCCCGGGCGACGGCGCGGAGGGCGGCGCGGACGGTGACGCGGGCGGCGGCGCGGACGGTGATGCGGAGGAGGTGTCGTGGGAGGAGGAGCAGGCGCGGCTGCTCGCGCGGTGCCTGCGCGTGTCGCTGGCCGCCGACGCGGCGATACTCCTCCTCGACCCCGACGACGTGGACGAGGACGGCGAGTGGGCCGGCTACTGGCTGGCCTCCTGGTCCGGCGAGGGCCCGCAGCGCCACGCGTCGTTCCGCGCGGTGATGGAGCACCTGTACCGCGGCTTCCACGCGCTGCGCCGCCCGGCCGGCGCCACCCGCGACCACTGGGACGGCGAGGTCGAGCGGGCCCGGCGCGCCGCGCTGGCCGGCGCGGTGGACGAGCCGCTGTCGGTGCTCGCCGAGGCGCAGGCGTACGGCAGCGAGCGCGCCAAGCTGCTGCGGATGCAGCTGCAGGGCCTGCTCGGCGACTGGTACACCGTGGGCCTGACCAATTTGCTGTGGCGCAGGAGCGGAGACGTCGCACTGCTGAGCAGCCCGCTGTTCGCGGCCGAGCTGATGCCGCTGCTGTTCCGCCGTGAGGACCACCACCAGCCCTACGAGCTGCGACTGCTGGACCGGGTCAGGGAGATCGCCCCGCCGCCGGTGCGCGCGCTGATCGACGACTACGCCGCCCGGCGCGCCCGCCCCGGCTTCCGGCTGGTCTTCGGCGGCGGCCCGGAGTTCGACGCGGCGGTGCACGCGGTGGCCGACCGGCTCGCCGCGCACCCCGCCTTCCGCACCCTGGACCGGCCGCGGGTCAGCGCCCACCAGGCGATCCTGATAGGCGCGGGCACCGCGCCGCCGCGTCTCCCGGAGGCCCAAGCCCAATCCCAGGCCCAAGCCCAGGCCCAGACGCCGGCCCGTACCGCGGCTGCGGCGGGGGAGCGGGCGCACACCCGGACCCGCGCCCGCCGGCTGCGTCGCGGACACGAGGAGGCCGCCGCCTCATGGTCGGACCGGGCGGATCGCGCGGACCGGACCGACCCGCGCCGGATGCGGGCCGAGCGCGCCGCGCTGTGCGAGGAGGCATGGCCCGAGCTGCGCGCGGCGATGCGGCTGTGGCGTCCGGTCTGCGCGGACCACGTCGCGCCGATATCCCTGTTCGCCGATCCGGTGCTGGCCCAGCTGGTCACCCGCGAGCGCGGCCGGGAGATCCTGGCGACGCCCCGCGGCTGACCAGGGGCTACGACTGCTGCGGTGCGGCGCCGCCCAGCGCGTTGAGCTGGTCGAGGAACCACGCGGCCGGCGGCAGCGCGGTGGCCGCGTCGGCGAGCCGCTTGGTGCGGTCGGCGCGCTCGGCCTCGGGCATGGTCAGCGCCTCGTTCAGCGCCTCGGCGGTGCCGCGGATGTCGTAGGGATTGACGGTCAGCGCCGCCTCGCCCAGCTCCTCGTACGCCCCGGCCTCACGGGAGAGCACCAGCGCCACACCGTTGTCGGCGAGCACCGGGACCTCCTTGGCGACCAGGTTCATGCCGTCGCGGATCGGGTTGACCAGCGCGACGTCGGCCATCCGGTAGGCGGCCAGCGAGCGGGCGAAGTCGTCGTCGACCTTCAGCAGCACCGGCTGCCAGCCGTCGACGCCGAACTCCGCGTTGATCTCCCCGGCGAGCCGGGAGACCTCGGCGGTGTACGCGCGGTACAGCTCCAGGTCCTGCCGCGAGGGGTAGGCGAAGGCGACGTGCACCACGCGCTCGCGCCAGCCCGGGCGGTCCCGCAGCAGCCTGCGGTACGCGTGCAGCCCGCGCACGATGTTCTTCGACAGCTCGGTGCGGTCGACCCGGACGATCAGCCGGCGCCCCGGGCCCGCCTCGGCCCGCAGCGCCTCCATCCGCTCGGCCACGTCCTCGCGGTGCGCGCGCTCGCGCAGGAAGTCCCCGTCCGCGCCGAGACCGTGCACGCCCAGCTCGGTGGTCCTGCCCCGGTGCGTGACCGTGCGGCCGCCGCCGGGCGTCCGCCCGACGGTCGCGCCCAGCACGTCGGCGCAGCACGCGGCGAAGGCGTCGGCCCAGCGGTGGGTGAGGAAGCAGGCCCGGTCCGCGCCCAGGATGCCTTCGAGCACCTGCCGCGCGACGTCGTCCGGCAGCAGCCGGTAGTAGTCCGGCGGCGCCCACGGCGTGTGCGAGAAGTGGCCGATCCGCAGGTCGGGGCGGCGCTCGCGGAGCAGCGCGGGCACCAGCGCCAGGTGGTAGTCCTGCACCAGCACGGCGGCGCCGTCCGCGGCCTCCTGCGCGAGCGCGTCGGCGAACGCGGTGTTGTACGCCTCGTACGCCGCCCACTGGGCCTCGAACTCCTCGTCGAAGACGGGTTCGAGCGGCGTCTGGTACAGCATGTGGTGGACGAACCACAGCACGGAGTTGGCGATGCCGTTGTACGCCGCGGCGAAGACCTCCGGCGCGACGGCGATCATCCGCGAGCCGGGCTCGCCGACGCCCTGGCGCACGGCCTCGCGGTCGCCGTCGGAGAGCGCGGCGCACACCCACAGCGCGCCCGCCTCCGGGCCGATCGCGCTCAGGCCCGAGACCAGGCCGCCGCCGCCCCGCCGTCTGCTGATCCGGCCGTCCGGCTCCGCGGTGTACGAGACCGGACCACGGTTCGACGCGACCAGCACGGCAGCGGTGCGCTGCGTTCCCTCCATGCCCAGTGCCTAGCCACCCGCCCCGCCCCTCAAACC
>JAJSZB010000201.1:1695-12475 GCA_050613715.1 Streptomyces sp. IBSBF 3018 | reverse complement strand
GCCCCGGCCCAGCCCCCCGCGCCGCCGGCCGCGCCCGGCCGGATCAACCTGGACAAGGGCCGGGTCAACCTGCGGAAGAACGAGACGGTCTCGCTGGTCAAGGGCGGCAAGCCGCTGCTCACCTCGGTGCGGATGGGCCTGGGCTGGGAGCCCGCGTTCGGCGGCCGGGCCATCGACCTGGACGCGTCGGTCATCGCCTACGGCCCGCAGCGCAACGCGATCGAGACCTGCTACTTCGGCAAGCTGCAGATCCTCAACGGCGCGATCCAGCACTCCGGCGACAACCTCACCGGCCAGGGCTCCGGCGACGACGAGGCGATCACCGTCCACCTCGGCGGGCTGCCGCCGGAGGTCACCGGCCTGGTCTTCACCGTCAACTCCTATTCCGGCCAGAAGTTCAACAAGGTCGCGAAGGCGTACTGCCGGCTGCTGGACGCCTCCTCCGGCGAGGAGCTGGTCCGCTTCGACCTGACCAACGGCGAGGCGCGCACCGGGGTGCTGATGGCCAAGATGATCAAGCAGTACAGCGGTGAGTGGGAGATGACCGCGCTCGGCACCTTCGTCGACTCGCGCACCGCCCGCGGTATGCAGAAGCCGGGCGCCGCGGCGCTCTGACGCCGCCGCCCGCTCCGTACGCCGAACGGCCCGCCCCCACCCCGGGGCAGGGCCGTTCTGCGTGCCGGGGACTCACCGACCCGTCGGAATGTCATGTTCACCTAACCTTTACCGCTGACGGTCTACCCGCATAGACACGGGGCCGGGACCCTGGTCGGGCACCACCCGCACCGTCTCGACCCCTAGTCACGGGAGTGCTCAGCCATGCCCAAAAACCGTCTCCGGTACCGGATATCCGCCGTCATCGGCTCCGCCCTGCTCGCCATGACGGCGCTGCTCCTCGGCAGCGGCACCGCCCAGGCCGCGCTGCCCACGCCGATCGCGGCGTCGACCGCCCGCAGCTATCTGTCCGGGATGACGGCGACCGCCGAGACACACGCCTCCAGCTACGACCGCGACCTGTTCCCGACCTGGATCACCATCTCCGGCACCTGCGACACGCGGGAGTACGTGATCGAGCGTGACGGCACCGGCGTGGTCACCGACAGCGCCTGCAAGGCCACTTCCGGGCACTGGACCAGCGTCTACGACGGTGCGACCACCACCGACCCGTCGACCTTCGACATCGACCACCTGGTCCCGCTGGCCGAGGCGTGGGCCTCCGGCGCCTGGGCATGGACCACCGCGCAGCGCCAGGCGTTCGCCAACGACGTGACCCGGCCGCAGCTGCTCGCGGTGTCGGCGTCCTCCAACCGTTCCAAGGGTGACGACGACCCGGCCGAGTGGCTGCCCCAGACGTCCTTCCGGTGCACCTACGCTCGCGCGTGGGTGCAGGTCAAGCACTACTACGGGCTGACCGTCGACAGCGCGGAGAAGTCGACGCTGCAGTCTGTGCTGAGCGGCTGCTGAATCGTTTCCCCGGGCACGGGGGGTGAACCCGTGCCCGGGGAGGCGCTCAGCAGCCCTTGCCGCCCTGGCGGCGCCACGGGCCGGTGATCGCCAGCATGATGCCGGGCGTCTGGATGTTCGCGAACAGCGTGCGGCCGTCGGGGGAGAACGTCACACCGGTGAACTCGCTGTACTCCGGCTCCTGTTCGGTGCCGATGTCGAGCTGGTTGCGGGCCAGCGGATAGGTGCGGCCGTCCTCCAGCGCGCCGAACAGGTGCTGCACGCCGTTGCCGTCCTCGGCCAGGATCAGACCGCCGTACGGGGACACGGTGATGTTGTCGGGCCCGTCGAAGGCGCCGTCCTTCTCCGGCTCCGCGTTGACGCCCAGCAGCACCTTCAGCGTCATGGTGCGCCGCGAGGCGTCGTAGAACCACACCGCGCCGTCGTGCTGCACCGGGCTCTCCTCGCGGGCGAACGACGACACCACGTACGCGCCGCCGTCCGCCCACCACATGCCCTCCAGCTTGCGGGCGCGGGTCACCTGGCCCTCGGTGAACTGCTTGCGCACCGAGGTCTGCCGGGCGTCGCGGTCCGGCACGTCGACCCAGTCCACGCCGTAGACCGTGCCGATGCGGGTGGCGCGGGACAGGTCGTCGACGTAGCGGCCGCCGGAGTCGAAGCAGCGGAACGCCTGCAGCACGCCCGCGGTGTCGCCCAGCGTCGCCAGCCGGCCGCGGCCGTGGCGGAAGCCGTGCGGCGGGG
This sequence comes from Streptomyces sp. IBSBF 3018, assembly GCA_050613715.1. GTDB lineage: Bacteria > Actinomycetota > Actinomycetes > Streptomycetales > Streptomycetaceae > Actinacidiphila. The sequence continues at coordinate 10,270 of JAJSZB010000201.1, read as the reverse complement.
TCCAGCGGTAGAGCAGGCCGTTGGGGCCCGACGCGTCCTCGGTGAGGTAGAGGTGTCCGCGCTTGGGGTCCACCACGACCGCCTCGTGCGCGTAACGGCCCAGCGCCTTCAGCGGCTTGGGGTCGCGGTTGGCGCGGCGGTCGTGCGGGTCGACCTCGAAGACGTAGCCGTGGTCCTTGGTCATGCCGTTGGTGCCGGCCCTGTCCTCGGTCTCCTCGCAGGTCAGCCAGGTGCCCCAAGGAGTCGCGCCGCCCGCGCAGTTGGTGGAGGTGCCGGCGATGCCGACCCACTCGGCGACCGGCTCGTGACCGTGCCGCCCGCCGTTCCCGGCCCCCGCGGTGCCGTCGGTCCCGTCCGCCGTGTTCCAGTGCCGCGGCACCTCGACCACGGTGCAGCCGCCGGACGCCGCCGGGTCGTAGACCAGGCCGGACGCCAGCGGGACGGGGTAGGGCCACTTGGACCGCGGGCCGCCCAGCTCGTGGTTGTTGACCAGCAGGGTCGCGCCGCGCTCGCCGGCGAACGCGGCGGTGCCGTCGTGGTTGGACGGGGTGGACTCGCCGGAGTCCAGGGTGGTCTCGCCGCTGCGGGTGACCACGCGGTAGGAGAAGCCGGCCGGCAGCGCGAGCAGCCCGGCCGGGTCGTCCACCAGCGGGCCGTAGCCGGGCTCGGCGTCATCGTGGCCGGCGTGGCCGCCGTGGCCGTCCTGGCCCTGGTGGTCGCCGTGGCCGCGGCCGTCCGCGGCCAGCGCGCCGGGTGCGGTGGCCAGGACGTCGACGGCGCCGGTCAGCGCGATGCCGGCGCCGGTGATCGCGGAACGCTGGACGAAGTCTCTGCGGGTGAGCGGCACGGTGCTCTCCTTCTGTCGCGCGGGGGCTTCCGGCGGGCCACGCTCCCGCTCCCCGGCCAACGGCCGGTGAACGGTGCGGAACCCGCCGGGGGACAGCCCCCCATCGCGCCAAGAATTCGTAAAGCACGTGCCAAGGACGCGTCTCGCGGGCCCCAGCAAGCCCACCCGCCCCGCGGCAGCGCGCACGGGACCCCGTACGCCGTGCGCAATCCCGTACGCTCCCGCGCTCGCGGTACGCCCCGCAGAACCCCGGGTCAGCTCGGGGAGCCGCTCCGCGAGCGGGCCTTGAACGCCGCCTTGCGGGCCTCCTTCGCCGCCTTGCGGTCCGGGTGCAGCCGGCCCATCGCCTCCAGGACCTCCGCGGTCGCCGGGTGGTCCACCCGCCACGCCTGGTCGAAGAAGCCGTCGTGCCGGGCCACCAGATCGCGGACCAGTTCGGCCAGCAGCTCCGCGTCGTCGCCCGAGGCGAGCTGGGCCGCCAGCGTGTCCACGGTCAGCCAGAACACCATCGCCTGGTCGGGCGCCGGCACGTCCGCCGCGCCGCGCTCGGTCAGCCACACCCGGGCGAGCCCGCCCAACTGCCGGTCGTCCAGCACCTCGCGCACCGCGGGCTCCGCCTCGGCGCCCAGCAGCGCCAGCGACTGCTGCGCGATCAGCCGCCGCTGCGGGGCCGGTTCGTCGTCACCGCGCGAGGCGGCCAGCAACTCCCGTGCCGCGTCGCCCGGTTGCCGCCTGCCCAGCCACAACTGCGCCTCCTCGCGCGCCGCGTGCTCCGGGTACTCGGTCAGCGAGGCCAGCAGCTCGGCGGCCGGGCGCGCGGCCAGCTCGCCCACCGCGGGCGCCGACGCGCCCGCGTCGTTGAGGCGTTCGCGCATCCCGTGCAGGCCCAGCGGGGTCAGCTTCACCATCCCGTACCGGGAGATCTCCTCCGGGTCCAGGTCCTCCAGGTCGGTCGCCGCGGCGTCCGGCTCGCCGTCCTCCTCGATCAGCGTCTCGTCCACCGGCTGGTAGTCCAGCAGACCGGTCGGCGCGAGCAGCCGGAAGTGGCCGTCCAGCCGCATCATCACCTCGGTGACCTCTTCGAGCACCGCGTCGCTCGGCTGCTCCATCTCGTCGGGCACCACCAGCGAGGCGGCCAGCACCGGCAGCGGCACCGCGCCGCCCTGCGGCCGCTGCGCGTCAGGAACGGCGGCGTCCATCGCGGTCAGCGCGTAGAGGTTGACCAGCGCGGAGTCCAGGAACTCCGCCTCCTCCTCCGGGTCCCACGCGGCGTCCTCCAGCGCCGGGCGCTCGCCCTCGGCGGACCCGCGGCGCGTCCGGGAGGCGCGGCCGGCCCGCGCCGCACCGTCCGTCCCCTCGCCGTCCGGGCCGTCCGCCGCGTCCCGGCCCGCCGCGTCCAGATCCTCCGGCTCCTCGCCGGAGGCCCCGCGCAGCGACTCCAGGTCCAGCGCGGCGGCCTCGGCGAGCGCCGACTCGGCCGCGGACAGCCACAGGTCGAGGATCTCGTCCGGGTCGCCCTTCTCCACCTGCACGAACGTCTCGCCCGGCGCGGCCCGCCCGGCCGGCTCCCCGGTGCCGGTGCTCTCCGCCGCGCCCTCGTCGACGTCGACCGTCAGCAGCCCGGTGTCCACCGCGACGCCCCAGGCCAGCGCCGTGTCGGCCAGCCCGCCCTCCTCGTCGGCGAGCCCCAACTCGGCCGCCGCCGCCGCGAGATCGGCCTCCGGGAGTTCCCCCGTGGCGTCGACGTCACGATACGGCGCGGCCCACCGGGTGAGCCGCAACGCGCGGTCGAGCAGCGGCGCGGCCAGGGCGAGCCGGGCCAGGTCGTCCGCGGGCAGCAGCCGGACAGGCGGCAGGACGAGGGGACTTGCGGACATCGGGAGGGCTCCCATTCAGCATCTCATCGGGATATGTCGACCCGCGCCACGGCACGTCCGCCCGGCGCCGGGGCATGAGGGAGCCCGCGGCGCCGCGAGGACGTGCGCGCGGCACTGCGCGTCATCGCTCAGCGTATTGCCTGCACGGCCCCGGGCGACCGCTACCGGACACAGAACGCCTCTCCGGGAGTACCCCCCGTAGCCGCCGCCCAAGCCGGGCGTGCGGTACGAGTTCCGAACGACCGCGGACGCGCGCCGGGCGCACGCCCCGCGCTCAGTTGTGGCTGTGCAGCGCCGCGTTGAGCCCGCCCCACGAGCCGGTGCGCTGCAGCACCTCGACCGTGCCGGTGGTGGAGTTGCGGCGGAAGAGCAGGTTGTGCGCGCCGGACAGCTCCAGCGCCTTGACGATCCGGCCGTCCGGCAGCGTGACCCGGGTGCCCGCGGTGACGTAGAGGCCGGCCTCGATCACGCAGTCGTCGCCCAGCGCGATGCCCAGGCCCGACTCCGCGCCCAGCAGGCAGCGCTCGCCGACCGAGACGGTCTGCGTGCCGCCGCCGGACAGCGTGCCCATGATCGACGCGCCGCCGCCGACGTCGGAGCCGTCGCCGATCACCACGCCCTGCGAGATCCGGCCCTCGATCATCGAGGTGCCGAGGGTGCCGGCGTTGAAGTTGCAGAAGCCCTCGTGCATGACCGTGGTGCCGGACGCCAGGTGCGCGCCGAGCCTGACCCGGTCGGCGTCGGCGATGCGGACGCCGGAGGGGGCGACGTAGTCGGTCATCCGCGGGAACTTGTCGACGCCGTACACCGACAGGTGCAGGCCCTCGGCGCGCGCGGCCAGCCGGGTCGGCTCCAGCCGCGGGACCGCGACCGGGCCGAGCGAGGTCCACGCGACGTTCGCCAGCAGCCCGAAGATCCCTTCGAGGTTCTGCGCGTTGGGCCGGACCAGGCGGTGGCTGAGCAGGTGCAGCCGCAGGTAGACGTCGTGGGTGTCGAGCGGCTTGTCGTCGGTGGAGCCGATCACCGTGCGGACGGCGACCACCTCGACGCCGCGGCGCGGGTCCTGTCCCAGCGCGCGCGGCGCCGCGTCGCCCAGCTCCTGCGCGGCCTGTTCCGCGGTCAGCCGTACGGTCCCCGCGGGTCCGGGCTCCTCGGTCAGGCGGGGGGAGGGGTACCAGGTGTCGAGGACGGTGCCGTCCTCCGCGATCGTGGCGAGGCCGGCGCCGATGGCGCCCGTGGCGCGGGTCTGTGTCATACGGCCACGCTAGCGGCTGCCGGCGGCCGCGCGCGCCCCGACCCGAACCGCCAGGTCCGCGGGCCCGCGCCGGTACGCCCGCGCCGGGCGGGCGACGCCGCGGAGATCCAGACGACAGGCCCTAGTGCGGCCAGATCGGCGGCGTCGTGCAGAACGCGCCGCCGACGTTGTCGTGCGCCGGGTTGCCCGGTTCCAGCTCGCCCTGCTCGGCGACCAGCCGCGCGGCGAACGGCTCGGAGTCGTCCTGCGGCTCGTAGCCCAGCGCCCGCGCGGTGGACAGGTCCCACCACAGGCGGGTGTTGGCGGAGGAGCCGTAGACGACGGTGTGGCCGGTGACGTCCGCGGTGAGCGCCGCGTGGAAGAGGCGGGCGCCGTCCGCGGGGCTGAGCCACATCGACAGCATCCGCACGGTGGTCGGCTCGGGGAAGCAGGAGCCGAGCCGGACCGAGACGGTGTCGATGCCGTGCAGGTCCGCGTAGAGCTGCGCGAGGTCCTCGCCGAAGCACTTGGACAGGCCGTAGAAGGTGTCGGGCCGGCGCGGCGCGGTGACCGGGATCAGCGGGTCGTCGCCGCGCGGGCGCGGGGTGAAGCCGATCGCGTGGTTGCTGGAGGCGAAGACCACGCGCCGCACGCCCTCCTCGCGGACCGCCTCGTAGAGGTGGTGGGCGCCCTCGATGTTGGCGCGCAGGATCTTCTCGAACGACGCCTCCAGCGAGATGCCCGCCAGGTGGAGCACCGCGTCGACGCCGCGCACCGCCTCGCGCAGCGCGGCCCGGTCGGCGAGGTCCGCGGTGATCACCTGCGCGCCGCCGGTGTCGCCGCGCACCGGCTGGACGTCGAACAGCCGCAGGTCGTAGCCGTACGGTGGCAGCAGCTCGCGCATCAGGGTGCCGACTCCGCCTGCGGCGCCGGTGAGCAGGACGGTACGGGGAGCGGGCATCGCGGGGCCTCCTCGGGAGCGGACGACGCCGCAGAGTATATCCGTGGATGAGGTTCATGTACGTGGACGCGATGTGAGGGGTGGAGGGCTTTCGCGGGCCCGGGTGGTGAGCCGGGTGTCGGCCGGTCACCGGCTTGACCGGCGGCGGGGGCCTCGCCTAGCGTGGCAGCGTTCACGAATATGGACATGAATCAGAAGTGCGCACACCCTCAGGGGGACCCCGATGACCTCACCCGCATCCGCGCTCGCCGGGCGTCTCGACGGCCTGCTGTTCTTCCCGGTGACCGCCTTCGGCCCGGACGGCGCACTCGACCTCGACGCCTTCCGCGCCCACGTGCGCGCGGGTGTGGAGGCCGGCGCGGCGGCCGTCTTCGCCTGCTGCGGCACGGGTGAGTTCCACGCGCTGACCCCCGAGGAGTTCGGCGCGTGCGTCGCCGCCGCGGTCGAGGAGACCGCCGGCCGGGTCCCCGTGGTCGCCGGCGCCGGATACGGCACCGCGCTCGCCCTCCAGTACGCGGCCCTCGCCGAACAGGCCGGCGCGGACGGCCTGTTGGCGATGCCCCCGTACCTCGTCAACGCCGACCAGGAGGGCCTGCTGCGGCACTACACCGCGCTCGCCGCCGGCACCGGCCTCGACGTGATCGTCTACCAGCGCGACAACGCCGTCTTCACCCCGCAGACCGTCGTCGCCCTCGCCGCGATCCCCAACGTCATCGGCCTGAAGGACGGTTACGGCGACCTGGACCTCATGCAGCGGATCATCAGCGCGGTGCGCACCGCGCGGCCCGGCGAGGACTTCCTGTACTTCAACGGCCTGCCCACCGCCGAACTCACCGGCCTGGCCTACCGCGGCATCGGCGTCACCCTCTACTCCTCGGCGGTCTACGCCTTCTCGCCCGAGATCGCCCTCGCCTTCCACCACGCCCTGACCACCGGCGACGACGCAATGGTGGACCGGCTGCTCGACGGCTTCTACCGACCGCTGGTCGACCTGCGCAACAAGGGCCGCGGCTACGCCGTCTCGCTGGTCAAGGCCGGGGTGCGGCTGCGCGGCACCGATGTCGGCGAGGTGCGCCCGCCGCTGTCGGAGCCGTCGCCCGCCCACGTCAAGGAGCTGGCCGAGCTGATCGAGCACGGGCTCGCGCTGCTCGGCGAGAACTGACGGCCGGGACGGGACGCCGCCGACGATGAGAGCCTCCGCCTTCGTCTACCCCTGGGACGTGGTGGGCGACCCCGCCGCGCCCGAGCGCATCGCCGCGCTCGGCGTCGCGCAGGTCACCCTCGCCGCCGCCTACCACTCCACCCGTGCCCTGACCCCGCGCCACCCGCGGCACCGCGTGGTCACCGCCGAGCACTCCGCAGTGCTCTACCCGGCCGACGAACGCCGGTGGCAGGGCCGGGAGTTGCGGCCCCACGCCGCCGGTGCGTGGGCGGCCGGCGACGCCTGGGGAGAGGCCGCGACCGCGCTGCGCGCCGCCGGTCTCGACGTGCACACCTGGGTGGTGCTCGCGCACAACTCCCGCATGGGACGCGAGCATCCGGACACCAGCGTGGTCAACGCCTACGGCGACCGCTACCCGTGGGCGCCCTGCATCGCCCAACCGGCCGTCCGCGCCTACCTGGTGGAGCTGGCCGCCGAGGCCGCGACCCGGCCCGGCGCGGCCGGCACGGAACTCGAATCGCTGGGCTGGTACGGCCTGGCGCACCTGCACGCCCACGACAAGATCGGCGGGGTGCCGCTCGGCGACGCGGAGCAGTACCTGATGTCGCTGTGCTTCTGCCCGCACTGCAGGGCCGGTTACGCGGAGCGCGGAGTGGACGGCGAGGCGCTCGCCGCGGCGGTGCGGCGGGGACTGGCGCCGCACTGGGCGGGCCGCGCGGCGCGAGGGGAGTCCGCGGGCGAGGGGTCGGACGGGGGCCTGGGCGCGGGCTCGGACGAGGGCCCGGGCGCAGGCTCGGACGGGCGTTCGGACGAAGGCCCGGGCGTTCCGGGCGGGCCGGATGCGCTCCCGGGCACGCCGGGCGCGGCCCTCGACGCTCCCTTCGGCGCCGCGCTGCTCGGCGACGCCGACCTGGCCGCCGCGGTGCTGGACTGGCGTACGCGGCAGGCGCGTTCGCTCCAGGAGGCGGCGGTGGCCGCGGTGCGCGCGGCGGCGGAGCCCGGCTTCCAGGTGCTGATGCACGCCGACCCGGCGCCGTACCGCTGCGGCGCGAACGCGGGGGTGGACGCCGCGCACATCCTCGGCGTGACCGACGGGCTGGTGCTGCCGTGCACCGGGGACGCGGCGGTGCGCGAGGCGATGCTCGGCCCGACCGCCCGGCACGCGCGCCGGCACACCGTGCTGGCCGCGAACTTCACCGTCGTGCGCGGCATGGGCGGCAGCCCGGCCACGCTGGCCGCGGACGCGGCACACGCCGCGTCGCTCGGCGCCACCGAACTGCGGCTGTACCACGCCGGGTTGGCGGCCGACGCGGACCTGGTCCTGGTGCGGGAGGCGCTCGCCGGGCTGTGAAGACGGCGGTCGGCACCCGGAGTTGAGGCCGGGGCGCGCCGGCCGGCGTGCCGAGGCGCTGGGGTGCCGGGCGCCCGGCCCGCGCCCGTGCCCGGTGGCCCGGGGTGGTGCCCGGAGCGCGGCGATCATGGGGGTACCGCCGCGCTCCGGAGTCGCATCCGCCCTCGGGCGGGGGTCGTGCATACCCAAGTCGCCACCGGGGCGCGGGAGGTTGCCGTGATGACGGGAATATTTCCGGGAGGTCACACCCGGGGTCCAGACCCATGACGCCACGGATCGCCACTGATCCGTCACAGCGGGCCGCGGACCGCCGCGGACCAGGGCGGACCGGGACGGCCGCCCGCAACCGGCCGCGGCGCGCGGTCAGTAGTGGCCGGACAGGGACGAGCCGCCGGCCGGGCCGCTCGCCGCCACCGTGTACGTGTCGCCGGACGCGTCGCGCCCGCCGCCGTCGTGCTGGAACTGCCCGGCGAAGGTGTACGTGCCCGGCGCGAGGGTCTGCCCGGCGTTCAACGCCCAGCGGTAGACCAGGACATCGCCCTCGACGGTGGTCGAGACGTTGGTCTGCCCGGACACCGAGTCGTACGAACCGGTGGTGGCCACGCCCGGCGTCCTGGCGATCCGCAGCTCGATCGTCAGCGAGGTCAGCGGGCGGTCGGCGGTCAGCGTGATGTCGCTCTGCGTCCAGTAGTCGTTGCTGCTGCCGTCCAACGCGGCTGTCGCGGCAAGGCCGTTGCTCTGCGCGGTGGCGCCGCCCGGCTGCGGCGCGCCCTGCCCGTCGCCCCGGCCGGTGCCGGTCCCGGTGCCGGTGGGGGTCGCCGACGGCCCGGGTCCGCCGCTCGCGGGCGCTCCCGAGGCGTGACCGGTCGGCGTTCCGTGGGGCGTGCCCGCGCCGGTGCGGCCGGCCGGGGGAGCGGGGGTGCGGCTCGCGCCGCTGCCCGAACTCGCCGAGCCGCGGGGGGAGTCGGAGGTCGGCGCCGGGGCGGTGGGGCTCACGCCGCCCGGCGCCGCGGTGGTCGGGGCCGGCGAGGCGTCGCCGGTGACCGCGCCCACCGCGAGTCCGCCGAGGCCGACCGCGGCGGCGACCGCCGCGGTCACCGCCGCCACCCCCAACCAGGGCGCGGCCGCGCCCACCCGGCCCGG
>JAJSZB010000201.1:0-1685 GCA_050613715.1 Streptomyces sp. IBSBF 3018 | reverse complement strand
GGGGGGGGGGGGGGGGGGGGCCCCCCCCCCCCGGGGGGGCGGCGGGGCCGCCGGGGGGGGCCCCCCGCCCCGCCCACCGCCGCCACCCGCATCCAGGGCGCGGGCGGGCGCTCCCGGCCCGGCGCCCCACCCGGACCACCCGGACCTGACCGCGCCCCCGACGCGGCGGCGCCGCCCTCCGGCGCGGCCATCGCCTCCTCCACCCGGGCCAGGATGCGTTCGCGGTCCGGCCGGTGCGCGTCGGCCGCCTCGCGCAGCCGCTCCGGCAGTTCGGCCATCACACTCCCCGTCCGGTACGAGTACGGGCCCGCGGTTCCCGCGCGGGTGCGCCGAGGAGCCGGGCCTGGGCGGCCGTGTCCGGGGCGTCGGCGTCTCCCGGGGCATCCGGGCGCGGCGCCCCCGGAACCGTATCGGCCACGGTGGGCCGCGGTGCGAGCAGCCGTTCGAGTTCGGCCACCGCGCGCGACGTCTGGCTCTTCACCGTACCCACCGAGATTCCGAGCGCGGCAGCGGTGTCGCGTTCCGACAGGTCGAACGCGTGCCGCAGCACCACGCAGGCGCGCTTGCGGAACGGCAGCCGCTGCAGGGCCTCGCGCACGTCGAGGACCGCGGGCACGTCGGGGTCGTCCACGCGGTCGCTGCGCTGTGACCAGAACTGTGCGATGCGGCGGCGCTCGCGCACGGCGCTGCGGATGCGGGAGCGGGCGAGGTTGGCGACCACGCCGCGCGCGTAGGCGACCGGGTGATCCGCGTCCCGCACCCGATCCCAGCGGCGCCACACCGCGACCAGCGCGTCCGCCGCGAGGTCGTCCGCCGCGTCCGCGTCGCCGGTCAACAGGGCGGCCAGCCGCGCGAGTTCGGCGTAGTGGCGTTCGAAGAAGGCGTGGAACGCGGCGGCGTCGCCCGCCCCCTCACCGGCTTCCCCCACGGTCACCTCTCCCCGTCGACCCCGCCCAGCGCGGCGCAGAGCGTAGCGCCCCCTCGGGCCGCCACGCCATAACCCGGACAAGGCGGCCTGCCCGGGCTCGGGCCGGCCGCAGCCGGGGTGCGCGGCCGCGGCCGGGTGTGTTTGGATCACCGGCATGACGGACTGGTCGCGGCTCCGGCACGCGTACGGCACGGCGCAGGACATCCCCGGGCTGCTCGACGCGGCCGGCGCGCATCCGCGGGCCCCCGAGTGGGACGACCTGTGGTCGAGGGTGTGCCACCAGGGCACCGTGTACACCGCGAGCTACGCGGTGCTGCCCGAACTCGCCGCGATCGCGCGCCGCTGGCCGCCGGCGGACCGGCCGGTGCCGCTCGTCCTGGCCGGGGCGATCCTCGCGAGCACCGACCGGCCGAGCGGCGACGACCCCCGCGTGACGTACGCGGCCGAGATCACCGAGCTGCACGCCCTCACCGAACAGACCCTGGGCGCCCCCGCGGCGGCCCGCGACGCCGACGCCTACGTCCACCTCCTCCAGACGCTGCTCGCCCTGGAGGGCGTCGACGTCTGGGCGCAGCAGCTCGCCCGGCTGAACGACGGCGAGCACGTCGTCGCGTGCCCCGCGTGCGAGGCGGAGAACTTCGTGGCGTTCGGCCGGTACGGCTGCTTCACCACCACCGACAGCATGTACATGCGCGAAAGCCAGGCCCGGAAGATCCCCCTGACCCCCGCGGACCCCGCCACCCTGACCGGCCTGCCC
>JAJSZB010000200.1:0-12497 GCA_050613715.1 Streptomyces sp. IBSBF 3018 | reverse complement strand
GGGCGAAGGGGTCGCGCGGTGCGGGCACACCCGCCGCCACGGTCGGCTGCGCGGCGGCCTCCGACGCGGCCTGAGAGGGGCCCCCGGGCGCGGACGCGCCGGAGGACTTCGCGTCCTCGGGGGACGGCGGGGGCGGAGGCGGCGGAGGTATGTCCACCAGGGGAGTTTACGGTCCCCGCGAACGCTTCCGCCCCGGCTCGGCAAGTACGGGTCGGGGCCGGAGACTCCGGCCCCACGGGGAGGTGCGATGGAGAACCGCAACTGGTTCCCGGCAGCCCGCACGGGCGACCGCCGCAGGCGCGAGGCACGCGGGGACGACGGCACGGGAGGGGACACGGAGACGGAGGAGGCGGCGCGGGAGGCGCGGGCGGAGGGCCCGCGCGCACGGGCAGCGCGGGCGGAGGGCCGGGGCGATGCGCCGGGCGCTCCGGAGGCGCGGGCGCAGGGTCCGGGCGACGCGGCCGGGGCGCCGGGCGATGACGGCGAGGCGCGGGACGCCCACGACGGCGACGCGCTGGAAACGCACGACGGCGATGTGCGGGACGTGGGGCGGTTCGAGGAGCTGGTCGTCGCGCACTCGGGGGCGCTGCACGGGTATCTGGCGCGGCGGGCGCCGGCCGCGGCGGACGACCTGCTGGCCGAGGTGTGGCTGCGGGCGTTCGCCGGACGGGCCGGCTACGACCCGGCGCGCGGCACCGTGCGGGTGTGGCTGTTCGGCGTGGCCCGGCACGTGCTGGCGGCGCACTGGCGCGGCGCTGACGGCTACGGCCCGGGCGCGCGGACGGGGACCACGGGTACGGGCACGGCCGCGTCCGCGCCGACCGCGGGCCCCGGTGCGGGGATTGCGGGCACGGGCCTGGGCATGCGTCCGCGCCCGGGCCCGGGCGCGGAACCGTACGCGGACCCGTGGGCAGCGGTCGACCAGCGGCTCGACGCCGCCGCGGTGGCCCCGCTGATCCGCCGGACGCTGAGCGAACTCCCGCACGTGGAAAGGGAGTTGCTGCTGCTCGTGACGTGGGAGCAGCTGACCCCCGCGGAGGCCGCCGCGGTCGTCGGCGTCCCGCAGGGCACCGCACGCTCCCGGCTGCACCGGGCCCGCGCCCGGCTGCGCGAAGTCCTCGCGGACACACCCGCTTTCACCGGTACGACAGGAGGACTCCGATGACCGGCAACGGCACCCTGCACGACGACGAACTGTACGAATTCCCCGACTCCGCACCCGAGTCGGCCGCGCTGGCGGCGGCCCGCGCGGTGCCGCCGCCGGACGCGGCGGTGGTGGCCGCGGCGCTGGCGGCGGTCCGCGCGGCGGCCGCGCGCGAGACGCTGGGGGTCGCGGTGGCCGCGGACGTCGCGGTGGCCGCGGAGATCCACGAGGCCGCCGCGATCCGCGAGGCCGGTTCGGTCGCCGGCGTCGGCGAAGTCAGCGGCGTCGGCCGCAGCGAGGCCGCCGCTCTCGCGGGCGTGACGCGAACCGGCGAGGTCCCTGCGCCCGCGCAGCCCCCCGCCCGCACCCGCGCCGCCCGCGCCGCCCGCGTGCTGCGTACCGGCGACCGCCGCCGCTGGATCGTCGCCGCGGCCTGCGTCGCCGCGCTCACCGCCGGACTGGCCGCGCTGCCCACGGTCGGCGCCGACGGGCCGCCTCCGGCCGCGGCGAACGCCGCCTCGGCGTTCCTCGGCTCGGTGGCCGCGCACGCCCGGGGCTCCTCCGTCGGCGCGAACGCCTCGCTGCTGACGACCGTCCGCGAACGCCGGCCCGGTTTTCCCGAGACGGAGTTCACCGTGACCATCGGCCACGGCCAGGGCGTCATCCGTCCCGCGCAAGGGCATGACCATGGGCCGGCGCGATCGCCGAACTTCCCCTACGGCCCGTTCCTCGCACCCTCGTTCAGCTGGCGGGAGGTCGCCACCCTGCCGTCCGGGACCGCGGAACTGCGCGACCGGCTGGAGGCGTTGGCGCCGCGGCAGGACCTCTTCGGTGTGATCGGCGGCCTGTTGAGCATCTCGCCGGTGACCCCGGAAGTGCGCGCCGCCCTCTACCGGGTGCTGGCCACGGTACCCGGCGTGGACCTGCTCGGCACGGGCACGGACGCGCGGGGGCGTGCGGGGACCTGGCTGGCGCACGACGACGGGACGATGCGCTGGAAACTGCTCGTCGACCCGCACACCGGCCGGCTGCTCCAGCAGGACCAGGTGACGCTGAAGGCGGTGCCGGCGGCCCCCTGTGCGAAGGACCGGACGCCGCCGGTCTGCCCGCCCGCCCTGGCCGCGGGGGATCTGGTGTCCCGGATGACGTTCCTCAGCCAGCGCGTCACCGGCTGACGCCGGGCGGCCCGGGCCGCACCCCGGGCCCGGTCCCGCCGCCGGGCGCGAGCCGACCGCGGGCCGGCGACGGGACCGGACCGACGCCGGCCCGCAGCCGCCGGTCCGGTCGGTCCGGTCGGTCCGGTCGGTCCGGTCGGTCCGGTCGGTCGCCGTCTACGCCGATGCGCGTATATGGCGATTCGGCCGGGCCGCCAGGCCCCCGTCACCCTTGACGCTATTGGTCTAGGCCAATAACGTCCGGCCATGCGTCGAAGACTCCTCGGCCGTATGGCCGCGACGGCCGCCACGCTCTGCGTGGCCACCGTCCTGCCCGCCCTCGCAGGCGGCGCCACCGCGGGGGCGCACTCCCCCGCCGCCACGCACGACTCGCCGCACGGTCCCGCGGCCGGCTCGCCGTACAAGAGCGTCGGATACTTCACCCAGTGGGGCATCTACGGCCGCAACTACCAGGTGAAGAACGTCCAGACGTCCGGCACCGCCGCCAAACTCACCCATCTGAACTACGCGTTCGCCAACATCGGCGCCGACGGCAAGTGCTTCGAGGCCAACGTGGCCGGCGAGGGCGACGCCTGGGCCGACTACCAGCACCCGGTGGACGCCGCGACCTCCGTCGACGGCACCGCCGACACCGCCGAGCAGCCGCTGGCGGGCAACTTCAACCAGCTGCGCGAACTCAAGGCGAAGAACCCGCACTTGAAGGTGCTGATCTCGATCGGCGGCTGGGGCTGGTCCACCCACTTCTCCGACGCGGCCAGAACTGCCGCCTCGCGTCAGGCGCTCGTCGCCTCCTGCCTGGACATCTTCATCAAGGGCAACCTGCCGCTGCTGGACGGCAAGGGCGGCCCGGGCTCGGCGGCCGGCCTCTTCGACGGCGTCGACATCGACTGGGAGTGGCCCGGCTCCTCCGGTGACACCGACACCGTCTACCGGCCCGAGGACAAGCAGGACTTCACCGCGCTGGCCGCGGAGTTCCGCCGGCAGCTGGACGCGTACGGCCGCACCACGCACAAGCACTACGACCTGAGCGCCTTCCTGCCCGCCGCGCCGGCGAAGATCGACGCGGGCTTCGAGGCGCGGAAGATCTTCAAGTACCTCGACTTCGGCACCGTGCAGGGCTACGACTTCCACGGCCCGTACGAGGCCACCACCAACCAGCAGTCGGCGCTGCGCGCGCCGCGCGACACCCCGGTGGCGAACGACTTCAGCGACACCCAGGCGATCGGCGACTGGCTGCGCCGCGGCGCGCCCGCCCGCCAGCTGGTGCTGGGCGTCCCGTTCTACGGCCAGGGCTGGACCGGCGTGCCCGACGGCGGCACGGCCGGCCTCTTCCAGCCCTCCACCGGCCCCGCGCCGGCCACCTGGCAGGCCGGGAACGAGGACTACCACGCACTCAAGGCGCTGGCGCAGTCCGGGAGTTACACCGTGCACCGGGACGTCGCGGACGGCTTCGCCTGGCTCTACGACGGCACGAACTTCTGGACGTACGACGATCCGCAGGTCATCGCCCAGAAGACCGCGTTCATCAGGGCCGCGCACCTGGGCGGCGCGATGGCCTGGTCGCTGGACGGCGACACCGCGGACGGCGAGCTGATCTCGGCGATCCACACCGGTCTCACCCCGACGCACCACCACCGCTGATCGCGGCGCCCCCACCCGAACGACGCAGCGGCCCGCCGGAGTTCTCCGGCGGGCCGCTGTCGTTCGCCCGCAGGCCGCTGTCGTCCGCCTGCGGGCGGCCGGGCGCGTTCCGCGCGCTACCTGCCGATCGTGGGCAGGTTGTTCAGCGGGCCGGGCAGCGGGGTGCCGGTCTGCTGCGCCCGGGCGAGCGAGACGACCGCGCCCACCGCGGCCAGCACCAGGCTGAACCAGAAGCTGAAGCCGTGGCTGAAGTACGGACCGAAGTCCGAGTGCGCGAAGATCGCTATCACGTACAGCACGAAGCCGGCCGCGAAGCCGAGCACGCCCGCCTGCCGGGCCGGCACCGGCAGCCGGACGGTCGGCACGAACAATTCCACGGCCAGCGCGGCCGCCGCGAGCACCGAGAACGCCATCGCGAACCACGCGAGGAAGGTGCCGTCACTGAAGTGCCAGGCGTTCCTGGTGACGCTGCCGAGTTTCATGCCCATGATCTCGCCCGCGTCCCAGGTGTAGTACGCGAAGAACGAGAAAATGAACACCAGGAACCCGATGGCGAGGATCGCCCAGTCCAGGTTGTGCACCGACCTCGGGTCGAAGGAGCCGGCCCGCGACCCGGCTCCGACAGGCGGAGGGACCGGTGAACCGGGCGGCGGCGGGGGCGGTTCGTACGTCATGGCGAGCGGTCTCTTTTCGCGTCGGGTCGGGTAAAGCAATCGTCAACGGCTGAGGGTAGCGGCAGCCGGCCGGCCCGATGGTGCGGCCGGGAAACGGGAATGTCACGCTTGTGCCACGGTCGCCCCCGCGCGCGGGAAAGATGAATTCCTTTGTGACGCGTGGAGTTCCTGGGACGCGAATTCACCATTTCTCCACGTCTCGCGGGCGTTCCGCCGCCGCGCCGTGGCCGCCGCGCCGCCGCGCCGCGACCCAACCGTGACCCAGACCGCAGCACACGGAGTCTTGCAACGTTGCAACGCGCAGGTTAGCGTCTTGCAACGTTGCATTCCGGCGCGATGGAGGGCTCAGGTGACGATCACGATGTCCGAGGACTACGCAGACAGAGGCGGCCGCCCCCGCAGGCGGCGCACCCGCGCACTGGCGGCCGCCGCGGCGGCCGCGCTGGCCGGCGTCGTGCTCGCCGCCTGCGGCGGCAGCAGCGGCGACCCGGCCGCGAGCGCCCCCGGCGCGACCGGCAGCGCCGCGACCGGCGGCGGCTGCCACGCGGGCGCGACCACCCTGACCGCCTGGGGCTGGTCGGCCGGGTACGACCTGGTGGTCAAGAAGTTCAACCAGACCCACCCGGACATCTGCGTCAAGCTGGAGAACGCCGGCGCCGCGGGCGACGAGTACACCAAGCTCAGCGACGCCCTCAAGGCGCACTCCGGCACCCCGGACGTGGCGCAGATCGAGTACTTCGAACTGCCGTCGTTCGAGATCACCAAGAGCCTGGTCGACCTCACCCCGTACGGCGTGGGCGACGCGAAGGCCGACGAGGCGCCGGCCGCCTGGTCGCAGGTGGTGCAGGGCTCGGCGCAGTACGCGATGCCCGTCGACCTCGGCCCGCTGGCGCTCTACTACAACTCCGCGGTGTTCAGCGCGCACAAGATCGCCGTGCCCACCACCTGGGCCGAGTTCGCCGCCGCCGCGGACAAGCTGCACGCCGCCGACCCCAAGGCCGCCCTCACCAACTTCGACCCGGTCTCCGCGCAGGACGTGCTCGCGCTGATGCAGCAGTACGGCGCCTTCCCGTTCAGCTACAGCGGCGGCGACACCGTCGGCATCGACTTCACCGGCCCGGCGCAGACCGCGTTCGCCAGGTTCTGGCAGGGCCTGATCGACAAGAAGGAGGTGACCACCGCGGCCGACTTCTCCCCCGCGCAGTGGTCCAACCTCGACAGCGGCGCCAACGCCGCCCGGCTCAGCCCGGCGTGGGGTCCGGTGGGCATGCAGGGCAGCATCAAGAAGACCATCGGCTCCTGGCGCGCCGCGCCCATGCCGCAGACCACCGCGGGCCAGAACGCCACCGGGAACTGGGGCGGTTCGACCCTCGCGGTGATCAAGGGCACCTCGCACGCCAAGGAGGCCGCGGAGTTCGTCAAGTGGTTCGGCGGCTCGGCCGACGCCTGGCAGATCCTCAGCGGCGACGTGGCCGGCGCGTTCCCCGGCTACCTGCCGCTGATGGACTCGCCGAGCTTCCAGGCCCGCACGCTGCCGATCTCCGGCGACTCCCAGCCCAACAAGGTGTTCGCCACCGCGGCCCACGCCGTGCGGCCCGCGCAGTGGCCGCCGATCATGACCGCCGCGCTCACCCGCTGGACCACCGCGTTCGCCGGCGTGACCAAGGGCAGCACCACCCTGGAGCAGGCGTTCGCGACCTTCCAGCACCAGATGGTGGACTACGCCAAGTCCCAGGGCTTCAAGGTCACCGAGGGCTGAGCACCGTGACCGACACCATCGTCCGACCCGGCCCGGCGGCCACCCGCGACAGCCGCCGCGGCCCCCGCCGCCGGCGCCGCCGCGAGTGGCCGGGCGCGGTCTTCGTCAGCCCGCACCTGCTGGCCCTGGCGCTGTTCATGCTGGTGCCGACGGTCTACGCGGTCTACGACAGCCTGCAGACCACGCAACTCATCGGCGGCACCCACTACTCGGGCCTGGCCAACTACCGCACGGTGCTGCACTCCGCGCAGTTCTGGGAGGGCGTGCGCCGGGTGCTGATCTTCACCGCGGTGCAGGTCCCGGTCACCATCGCCCTGGCCTTCTTCTTCGCGGCGGTCTTCGACGCCGGCATCGTGAAGTACAGCCGCTTCTTCCGCACGGTGTTCTTCATGCCCTTCGCGGTGCCCGGCGTGGTGGCCGCGGTGATGTGGTCGTTCCTGCTGCTGCCGGACTTCGGGCCGTACGCGAAGGTCGCGCAGTCCCTCGGCTTCGGGCACGTGGACTTCTTCTCCTCGAAGCTGATCCTGCCGACGATCGTGGTGATCGTGGTGTGGGAGTGGACCGGCTACAACGTGACCATCCTCTACACCGCGATGAAGTCCCTGCCGCAACAGGTCACCGAGGCCGCGATCATGGACGGCGCGTCGCTGCGCACGATCATCCTGCGGCTGAAACTGCCGATGGTCCGGCCGACGATCGTGATGCTGTGCTTCCTCAACACGGTCGGCGCACTCCAGCTGTTCACCGAGCCGTCCATCCTGGCCGCGTTCCAGCCGCAGGCGGTGAGCTACGGCTTCACCCCGAGCCTGTACGTCTACAACACCGCGGTCGGCAGCGGCGACTACAACCTGGGCGCGGCAGCGGCCGTGGTCCTGGCGCTGATCATCGGCGCCCTGTCGCTGGGCGCGTTCGCGATCCGCAAGCGGGCCGGGGAGTTCCGATGAGCAAGAAGGACCGTACGAACGACACCGTGCCGATCCACCTGTACGGGCTGCGCCGCGGCACCGTCACCGTCGTCACGCTGATCTGCGGGCTGTTCGCGGCGTTCATCCTGGCGCCGCTGCTGTGGCTGCTGATCAACGCGACCAAGACCCAGGCCAACGTCTACGGCACGTCCGGCTTCTGGTTCGCCCGCCCCTTCCACCTCTTCCAGAACCTCTCCGCGCTGGGCCGCAACGTCAGCGGCGCGGGCGTCTACCTGCAGTGGCTCGGCAACACGCTGCTGTACGCCGGCAGCGCCGCGATCGGCGCCACCCTGCTGTCGGCGATGGCCGGCTACGGCTTCGCGCGCTTCGGCTTCCGCGGCTCCAACGCGCTGTTCTACCTGGTGATGTCGACGCTGCTGGTGCCGATCACCTCCGTCGCGCTGCCGCTGTTCCTGGTGTACGCCAAGGTCGGGCTGGTCAACTCGGTGTGGGGGATGATCCTGCCGAGCATGGTCTCGCCGGTCGGCATCTACCTGATGCGCACCTACATCGACGCGTCGGTGCCGCGCGACCTGATCGACGCGGCCCGGATGGACGGCGCCGGCGAGATCCGGATCTTCCTGCGGATCGTGCTGCCGCTGACCGTGCCCGGGCTGGTCACCGTGCTGTTGCTGACCGTGGTCGCGGTCTGGAACAACTACTTCCTGCCGCTGATCATCTTCAGCCGCAACCGGCTCTACCCGCTGACCGTCGGGCTGTCCTCGCTGTCGCACGCGGCGGAGACCGGCTCCAAGGCCGAGCTGGTCCCGGTCCTCATCGCCGGCGGCCTGGTGACGATCCTGCCGCTGATCGTGCTGTTCCTGTTCCTGGAGAAGTACTTCAGGGGCGGCGCGCTCCAGGGCAGCACCACCGGCTGACCGCACCACCGGCCGACCCCACCCCGCCCGTACGCCGGCGCCCGCACGCCGACCACACCCGTACCACCGCCCCTTGGAGAAGACGTGTCCTCAGTCCAGCAGCCCGGCGTGCCGCGCCCCGAGTACCCGCGCCCGCACTTCGACCGCTCGTACGCCTGGCAGAGCCTCAACGGGACCTGGGAGTTCGCCGCCGACCCCGGCGGCAGCGCGACGCCCGCGGAGCTGTCGGCGCGGCCGTGGCCGCAGCGGATCACCGTGCCGTTCGCCTGGGAGACCGAGGCGTCGGGGGTGGCCGCGCACTGGCTGGAGCACGGCTGGTACCGGCGTACGGTGAGCGTGCCCGAGGAGTGGCGGGGGCTGCGCGTGGTGCTGCACTTCGGCGCGGTCCACCACCGCGCCACGGTGTGGGTGGACGGCGTCGAGATCGGCGAACACGAGGGCGGCTACACGCCGTTCGCCTTCGACATCACCGACGCGCTGGCCGGCCGGGACCACGGCACGGTGCTGGTGCGCGTGCACGCGCCCGTCGACAAGCGGGAGATCGTGCACGGCAAGCAGCGCAGCGTCCCGCGCGACGACTACGACGACTGCGCGTTCACCCCGACCAGCGGCATCTGGCAGCCGGTGTGGCTGGAGGCGCGGCCCGCGACCCACATCGCCTCGGTCGCGCTGGCGCCCTCCGAGGGGCTCGACGCGATCGTGGCCGACGTCGCGGTGGCCGGCCCGGCCGTGGCGGGCGCGCGGCTGACCGTGCAGGCGGTCGGCGGCGAGCCGGTGAGCGTGCCGGCCGGCCGTGTGCGCGTGGTGCTGCCGGTCGCCTCGCCGCGGCTGTGGTCGCCCGAGGACCCGTACCTCTACGGCGTGACGGTGACGCTGGACTCGGCGGACGGCTCCGACCAGGTCGGCTGCTCGACCGGCCTGCGGCGGATCGAGACGGACGGCGACCGGCTGCTGCTCAACGGCGAACGCCTGTACGTACGCGGGGTGTTGGACCAGGGCTACTGGCCGCGCACCGGGCTGACCGCGCCGGACGACCAGGCGTTCGTCACCGATCTGGAGCTGGCCCGCGAGGCCGGGTTCAACCTGGTGCGCAAGCACCTGAAGCTGGAGGACCCGCGGTTCCTGCACCACGCCGACCGGCTCGGCATGCTGGTGTGGGCGGAGCCGGCCAGCACCGGGACGTTCGGCGAGCGGGCCGCGGCGCGCTTCGAGGCGCAGATCGCGCCGATGGTGGCCCGCGACGGCAACCACCCCAGCGTCGTCGTCTGGGGCCTGTACAACGAGGAGTGGGGGCTGGACTGGGACGTCCCCGGCGACGACGCCAAGCAGGCCGCGGTCCGGCGGGCGTACGACCTGCTCAAGGAGCTGGACGACACACGCCCGGTGGTCGACAACTCCGGCTGGACGCACGTGGCCACCGACCTGGTGGACTGGCACGTCTACGACGAGACGCCGGCCGGCTGGTCGGCGAAGGTCCGCGCGCTGCTCGACCGGGACGCCACCGACTTCCCGGTCGGCCTCGGCGGCGGCACCGTGGTGCGCAAGCGGCTGATGGCCGACGGCGGCGCCGTCCCGCACCTGCCGCACCTCAACAGCGAGTACGGCGGCGGGAGGACCAGCGTCGAGCGCGGCTGGAACCAGCGCTGGCAGACCGCCGAACTGCGCCGCCACGACATGCTGTCGGGCTACGTGTGGACCGAACTGTACGACGTCGAGCACGAGATGGCCGGCGTCTACGCGTTCGACCGCTCGCGCAAGGACGACGGCGGCAACCCCGCGGCCCACGCGCACGCCGACACCGTGCTGGTCGTCGACCTCGAACCGGTCGCGCCCGGGCGGGATCTGGTGGTCGGCGCGGACCGCAAGGCGGCGTTCGACGTACGGGTCTCCCACCACGGCGCGCAGCCGCAGCGGTTCGCGGTGGCGGCGGTGTGGGGGCCGGTGATGGGGCTGTCCGGCGGGGGCGCGGCCGGCGCCGGCGGCGTTCGCGGGGACGAACTCGCGGGCGGCGCCGGGCTGTCGGGGAGCGCGTCGGCGGCGGTCACCGTCGAGCCGTACCGGCTGAGCGAGCCGGTGCACGTCGCCGAGTCCCTGCCGGACGGGGTGTCGGCCGCGCGCCTGCACCTGTTCGCCCTCGGCCCGGACGGCACGGTCCGCGGCGCGACCTGCGTGGACGTCGCCGTGGGGTGAGCGCGGCGGGGGAAGTGAGCGCGGCCGGCCGGCCCACGGACGGCTGGCCGCACTGTGCATCGTTGAAATAGGCTGCCGGAGCCGGCCCGACGCCAGGGCCGGCCAGGCGTGAAAGGACCTCGATGGCCACCGTCCGACTGCGTGACGTCGCCGAACGCGCCGGTGTGTCGATCCGTACGGTGTCCAACGTCGTCAACGGCTACGCGCAGGTTGCCGACGACACCCGGCGGCGGGTCGAGAAGGCGGTCGCCGAACTCGGTTACCGCCCCAACCTGGCCGCGCGCAACCTCAAGCGCGGCCGCACCGGCATGGTCGCCCTGGTCGTGCCCGAGCTGGACGTGCCGTACTTCTCCGAGCTGGCCCGCGTGGTCATCGCCGAGGGCCGCAAGCACGGCTGGACGGTGGTGATAGACCAGACCGACGGGGAGCCGGACCGCGAACGGGAGTTGATCATCGGCGGGGCCGGCGCGGCGCTGTTCGACGGCGTCATCCTCAGCCCCCTCTCGCTCTCCCAGGCCGATCTGGCCGAACGCCGCGGCGGCAGCCCGCTGGTGCTGCTCGGCGAGCGGATCGCGGAGAGCCCGTACGACCACGTCGCGATCGACAACGTGGCCGCCGCGTACGCCGCGACCGAGCACCTGCTCGACCTGGGCAGGACGCGCGTGGCCGCGGTCGGCGACCAGCCCTACGACACCGGCGAGACCGCGCAGTTGCGCACCCGCGGCTACCGGGACGCGCACGCCGCGCGCGGCCTTGCGGTGGACGACTCGCTGATCGTCGCCACCCACCGCTTCCACCGCTCCGACGGCGCTGCGGCGATGGCCGCGCTGCTGGACCGGCCGGGCGGGCCGCCCGACGCGGTCTTCTGCTACAACGACCTGCTGGCGCTGGGCGCCGTGCGCACCCTGCTCACCCGGGGGCTGCGCATCCCGGAGGACGTGGCGGTGGTCGGCTTCGACGACATCGAGGCGGGCCGCTACAACACCCCGACGCTGACCACGGTCTCGCCGGACAAGGCGGTCATCGCACGGCTGGCGGTCGAGCGGCTCACCGCGCGGATCGCCGCGGGCTCGTCCGGCGCGGACCCCGCGCAGGCGGGCCCGCCCGCGGAGTTCTGGGCGCCGCACCGGCTGATCGTGCGGGAGAGCACGGGGGGTTGAGGGTTGCGCCCGGGGCCGCGGGCCCACGGCCGCGGGGTCGCCGCGGCGCGCCGGGTCACGAGCGGCGGCGGGGGCGGCCGCGGCCGGCGCTCTTGGGCGCGCCCTTGGCGGTGCGCTTGCCGGCGGCGCCCGCGCGGGGGTTCGCGCCGGACCGGCCGCCGGACTTCGCGGACTTGGCCGCCTTCGCGGACTTCTCCGTCCTGGCCGCCTTGGCCGCCTTCGCGGACTTCGCCGCGGGCTTCGCGTCCCCGGACCCCGAGGGCGTACCCGCGCGTCCGCGCGAGCTGTTGACCGTACGGCCGCGGACGATGCCGATGAAGTCCTCGACCAGTTCGGTGGTCGCGTCCTCGCGCCAGGAGAGCGCGACCTGCGAGGCGGGGACCCCGGTCAGCGGCCGGTAGGCGACGTCCCTGCGGTGGTGCAGGCGGGCCAGCGACTGCGGCACGACCAGGACGCCGATGCCCGCCGCGACCAGCGCGACCGCGTCGGCGGTGGTCGCCGGACGCTCCCGCGCGGGCAGCCCGGGCGGACGCTCCCAGTCGAGCGTGTCGTCGAGCGGGTGCAGCACGACCTCCTCGGCGAGGTCGTCGGGCGTGACCTCGTCGGCCGCGGTCAGCAGGTGGTCCCTGGGGACCACGACGACGGTCGTCTCGACGTAGAGCGGGATCGCGCTGAGGTCCGTACGGTCGATCGGCAGCCGTACGAAGCCGGCGTCCGCGTCGAGCGCGCGCAGCACGCCGGGGGCGTCGGCGGCGGGCACCTGGGCGAGGGTGAGCGGCACGCCGGGCAGCCGCTCCTCCCAGACCCGCACCCACTTCCCGGGGGTCACGCCCGGGACGTACGCGAGGCGGAAGGCGGGAGATGCGTGCGAGCCGGTCACCCGGCAAGGCTACCCGCCGCGCCCCCGGCCC
>JAJSZB010000001.1:0-85971 GCA_050613715.1 Streptomyces sp. IBSBF 3018 | reverse complement strand
GTCCGCGAGGACGTGCCGGGCGACCGGCGACTGGTCGCCTACGCGGTGGCGGCCGACGGGGCCGCGGCGGACCCGGGCGCCCTGACGGCGCACCTGGGCCGGCGGCTGCCCGCGTTCATGGTGCCGGCCGCCGTCCAGCTGCTGGACGCGCTGCCGCTGACGCCCAACGGCAAGCTCGACCGGGCTGCGCTGCCGGCGCCCGACCGCTTCGCCGGCGGGGCGGGCCGGCCGCCGCGGGGCGCCCACGAGGAGATCCTGAGCGGCCTGTTCGCCGACGTCCTCGGCGTCCCGCGGGTCGGGGTCGACGACGACTTCTTCGCCCTGGGCGGCCACTCGCTGCTCGCCACCCGGCTGGTCGGCCGGATCCGGACCGCGCTGGGCACCGAGACCGAGATCAGGACGCTGTTCGAGCACCCCACCGTCGCCGCGCTCGCCGCCTGCCTGCAGGACGCCGCCCGGCCGCCCCGCCCGCCCCTCACACCGCAGCAGCGCCCCGCGGTCCTGCCGCTGTCCTACGCCCAGCGGCGGCTGTGGTTCCTGCACCGCCTGGAGGGTCCCTCCGCCACGTACAACATCCCTTTCGCCGTGCGCCTGGACGGCCCGCTGGACGTCGACGCCCTGCGCGGCGCGCTGCACGACGTGATGGCGCGGCACGCGGCGCTGCGCACGGTCTTCCCCGCGGACGCCGACGGGCCGCGCCAGCACGTCACCGCCCCCGGCGACCTCCCGCTGCCCTTCGACCTGGAGCGCGTCGAGGAGGACCGGCTGCGCGAACGCGTCGCCGCGGCGGCGGCGGTCCGCCTCGACATCGAGCGCCGCCCGCCCCTGCGGGCCACCCTGCTGCGGCTGGCCGACGACGCGCACGTGCTGGTCCTGGTCATCCACCACATCGCCGCCGACGGGTCGTCGCTGGGACCGCTCGCGGACGACCTCGGAACGGCCTACCGGGCCCGCGTCCGCGGGCAGGCGCCGGCCTGGCCGGAACCGTCCGTCGACTACGTGGACTACACCCTCTGGCAGCGGAGCCTGCTCGGCGACGAGAACGACCCCGACAGCCTCGTCAGCCGCCAGCTCGCCTACTGGCGGCAGGCGCTGCACGGACTCCCGGAGATGGTCGAGCTGCCGTGGGACCGGCCGCGCCCCGCGGTGCCCGGGCACGCCGGCGCCGCGCACCGGTTCGCCGTCGGGCCGCGCACCGCCCGGGCGGTCGCGGCACTGGCGCGGGCGAGCGGGGCCAGCGTCTTCATGGTGCTCCAGGCCGCGCTGGCGCTCCTGCTGTCGCGGCACGGCGCAGGAGAGGACGTCCCGCTGGGCACGGCGGTGGCCGGGCGCACCGACGAGGCGGCGGCCGGCATGGTCGGTTTCTTCGTCAACACCCTCGTGCTGCGCACCGACCTGAGCGGCGACCCCACGTTCCGCGAGCTGCTGGACCGGGTCAAGGAGGCGGACCTGTCGGCCTACGCGCACCAGGACGTCCCCTTCGAGCGCCTGGTGGAACTGCTCAACCCCGCACGGTCGCAGAACCACCACCCGCTCTTCCAGACCATGCTGGTGCTGCAGAACCACGCACCGGCCGCACCCGTCGACCTGCCCGGGCTCACCGTCCGCGCGATGCCCGCCGAGTTCGCGGCCGGCAAGTTCGACCTGTCGTTCGCGTTCACCGAGACGCACGGGGACGACGGCGCGCCCGACGGCCTGTCCGCCGTCGTCGACTACGCCACCGACCTGTTCGACGAGGACACCGTCCGCGCCCTCGCCGAACGGCTGGTGCTGCTGCTCGACGACATCACCGCCGACCCCGGCCGCCCGCTGCGCGCCTACGGCGCGATCACCCCGGCCGAGCGCGGCCGCCTCGCCGCGCTGGGCACCGGCCCCGGCGGGGAGCCGGCCGCCGCGACGGTGCCCGAGCTGTTCGCCCGGTGGGTGCGCGGCACCCCGCACGCGCCCGCGGTGCGCGACGCCCGCACCACCCTCAGCTACGGCGAGCTGGACGCCCGGGCCGGCGCGCTCGCCCGCAGGCTGGCCGCCCTCGGCGTCGGCCCCGAGGACCGGGTCGCCGTGGCGCTGCCGCGCGACCACCGCCTCGTGGTGGCCCTGATGGGCGTCCTCAAGGCCGGGGCGGCCTACTTGCCGCTGGACCCGGACTACCCGGCCGAGCGGCTGACGTACATGCTCCAGGATGCCCGGCCGCGCCTGCTGCTCACCACGCCCGAGGTGCACCGCGCCCTGCCCGGCGCCGGACTGCCGCACCTGTACGTCGACGGCGGCCCCGCCGGAGCACCGCCGGAGCAGGAGCCGCCGGCACCCGCCGGGCCGGCCCCGGGCGGGCCGGCCCCGGGCGGGCCGGCGGCGGAGACCGGGTCCGGCCGGGACACCGGCCCGCTGCCGGCCCACCCGGCGTACGTCATCTACACCTCCGGCTCCACCGGACGCCCCAAGGGCGTCGTCGTCACGCACCGGGGCGTGGCGGCCATGGCCGCCACGCAGCGCGAGCGACTGCGTGTGGGCCCCGACAGCCGCGTCCTGCAGCTCGCCTCGGTCAGCTTCGACGCGGCGTTCTGGGAACTGTGCATGGGCCTGCTCGCCGGCGCCTGCCTGGAGGTCGACGAGCGGGACGCGCTGCTGCCCGGCCCGGCGCTCACCGCCCAGGTGCGCTCCCGGGGGATCACCCACCTGACGATGCCGCCCGCCGCCCTGGCGGTCATGCCGGCCGGCTCGCTGCCGGCCGGCACCACCGTGGTGCTGGCCGGCGAGGCGTGCCCGCCGGCCCTGGCGCGCGCCTGGGCGCACGACCGGGTACTGGTCAACGCCTACGGGCCGACCGAGACCACGGTCTGCGCCACCATGAGCGGCGCGCTGGCGCCGGACGGCCCGCTCGCCCCCGACCGCACGGTGCCGATCGGCCTGCCGGTCGACGGGACCCGCGTGCAGGTGCTGGACCACCGGCTGGCACCCGTGCCGCCCGGCGTGGTGGGTGAGCTGTACGTCGCGGGAGCCGGCGTGGCGCGCGGCTACCTGGGCCGGGCCGCACTGACCGCGACCCGCTTCGTGGCGGACCCGTACGGGCCCGCGGGGAGCCGGATGTACCGCACCGGCGACCTCGTGCGCTGGACGGCCGGCGGGGAGCTCGCCTACGTCGGCCGCGTGGACGACCAGGTCAAGCTGCGCGGCTTCCGCATCGAGCTGGGCGAGGTCGAAGCCGCGCTCACCTCGCTTCCCGGTGTCGCCGCGGCCTGCGCCGTCGTCCGCGAGGACGTGCCGGGCGACCGGCGCCTGGTGGCCTACACGGTGGCCGCCCAGGGCTCCGACGCGCCGGGGGAGGCCGCGCTGCGCGCGCACCTGGCGGCGGTCCTGCCCGACCACATGATCCCCTCCGCCTTCGTGCGGCTGGACGCGCTGCCCGTCACCCCCAACGGCAAGACCGACCGGCGCGCGCTCCCCGCGCCCGGGCGCGGCGCGCCGGTGACCGGCCGTGCCCCGCGCACGGAGCGCGAGCGCGCGGTGGCCGCCGCCTTCACGGAGACGCTCGGCGTGGCCGAGGTCGGCGTCGACGACGACTTCTTCACCCTCGGCGGCCACTCGCTGCTCGCCGTGACGCTGGCCCAGCGGATCGAGGAGCGCTGCGGGAGGCGGCCGTCCCTGCGGCAGATCTTCTCCGCGCCCAGCGTCGAGGGCGTCGCCCGCTTGCTGGACGGCAGCGAGCAGGACGACAGCGCGCGGGACAGCGGCGCGCAGGCGCCCGACCTGGCCTCGGAGGTCCGGCTGCCCGAGGAGATCACGGCCGCCGGACGCCGCGGGCCGGCACCGGCGCCCGCCCCCGGCGCCCGGCGGCCCGAGCCGCGGCCCCTGCTGAGCGGCGCCTCCGGCTTCCTCGGGGCGTTCCTGCTGCGCGACCTCCTCGAGAGCACCGGCGGCCCGGTCGACTGCCTGGTGCGGGCCGACGGGCCCGGCCACGCGGCCGACCGGCTGCGGACCAACCTGGAGCGCTACGGCCTGTGGCGCCCGGCCTACGCGCGCCTGATCAACCCGGTCCCCGGTGACCTGGCCACCCCGGGACTGGGCCTGTCCCGGCAGGAGCGGGCCGATCTGGCGGCGCGGCTCGGGCCGGTGGTGCACAACGGCGCCCGGGTCAACTTCGCCGCCGACTACCGCGACCTGCGTGCGCCCAACGTCGGCGGCACCGAGGAGCTGCTGCGGCTGCTCGCCGACTCGGCGTCGCCAGGGCTGCACTACGTGTCGACCACCAGCGTCTTCCCGGCGTCCCCCGGCGCGGCCGCCGCGGTCGTCACCGAGTCGACGCCGGCCGGCCCTGCCGAAGCCCTGAGCGGCGGTTACGCGCAGAGCAAGTGGGTGGCCGAGGGGCTGGTGGGCCTGGCGCGCGAGCGCGGCCTGCCGGTGACCGTGCACCGGCCGGGCCGTATCAGCGGCGACACCGCGACCGGCGCCTGCCAGGACCGCGACCTGCTCTGGCAGCTGATCAAGGGGTGCCTGCAGGCGGAGGCGGTCCCCGACCTGCCGTACGGCTCGACCGACTGGGTGCCCGTGGACTACGTCAGCGCCGCGATCGTCGCCCTGGTCCGGGCGGGCAGGACCGACGGACGGACCTACCACCTGACCAACGCCCAGGCGCCGGGGCTCGACCGGGTCTTCGACGTCGCCGTCCGCATGGGCCACCGGGTGGAGACGCTGCCGGCGGAGCAGTGGCGGGCGCGGGTCGCGGCCCGGCCCGACAACGCCGCGCAGCTCTTTCTCGGCGACGAGGACCGCGCCCACCACGAGGCCGGCGACCCGCGCCGGTTCGACTCCGGCCGCACGCAGCGGGAGCTGGCGGCCCTGCGAGTCACGATGCCGGAGCTGACCGACGAGGTGCTGGTCCGCTACCTGGAACACGGCCGGGCGACGGGCTTCCTGCCCGCGCCCATGGGAGTGGCGCCCCACTGACGCCGGACCCGGTGGTGACGCGGCCGCCCGCCGACCGCGCCACCACCGCCCGGCGGCGACCCGCGGCGCCTGCCCGAGTGCGGGTCCGTGCGCGCGGGCACCACGACCCTGTTCGCCGCCCTTGAGGTCGCCACGGGGAAGGTGATCGGCTCCCTCCACCGCAGACACCGGGCCGCCGAGTTCAAGGAGTTCCTGGCCGAGCTCGACAAGGCGGTTCCCGCGGACCTGCAGGTCCATCTGATCCTGGACAACTACGCGACCCACAAGACGCCCGACATCAAGCGGTGGCTGCTGGCCCGTCCACGGTTCCACTTGCGCTTCACGCCCACCAGCGCGCCTGGCTGAACCTGGCGGAGCGGTGGTTCGCCGAGCTCCAACAAAAGCAGCTCAAGCACGGTGTCCACCGCCTGACCGTGCTCTGAGGGCGGACCATTTTTTATGCGTTCTCTGCCTTTTCCAGCGCAGCGCGTGCTTCACGAGTCCATAGGGCCTGCTTGTGCTCTGGGGGCAGGCTGTCTAATCCATGGCCGATATATTCGGCTGCCTGCCGCGGCCTTCCAAGATTGAGGTGAACATGACCGATGGGGATGGACAGCCATTCCGGCGTGAGCCAGTAAGCTGTGCCGGGCGGGGTTTCATCAACCGCTTTGTCTCGCAATGCCTCAATCTCGTTCAGCATTCGTTCAGCATCGCTACGCCTGCCGAGAAGGGCTAGAGCTGATGCAGCTTGCGCGCCATTCACCACGCGCTGCCGCTTTGTTGATTCGCTGACGTATGCGGCCACAAAGTTGCGATGTACTGCTTGGTGTTGCCCGCGTTGCCGTGCAATGTTTCCCTTGAGGTTGTATGCCTGAGCAACAAGAGACCCGTCGGCGATGTCATCTGCCAGTGCGATTGCCTCATTGAGAAAATCATCGGCGCGCGCGTACTGGCCAACTTCGATGTTCAGCCATCCCGCGAACTGCACCGACTCCGAAACAACAGCGCAAAGTGCATCCCGATGACTACCGCGCGCCTCCCGCAGCATAGCCAGAAGGGCTTCCCTCTGGGCTTCAGCCGCCCCGATAAGCGGCCCCGGTCCGATCACATCATCCGCGTGGCGCTGAGCGGCTAGGGCCGCCGCTAGGGCGCGTACTGCGGCACCGTCGAGGCGGGACGGATGTGCGGCGGCGTGTGACATGCGTTCGTCTTCGCTAGTGCGTGGCTCCAAGCTCTCAGCAAGAGCATTTTCCATGCCCGTGAGTTCGCCCAGTGCGCGGGCAAGGGCAGGTGAAGGCGGCTGTTTCCGGTTAAGAACCCGGCTCAAATAAGCAAGGTCGTAGTTGAGTGCGCGCGCCGCAGCGCTCATTGAGTAGCCGCTGTCGCGCAGCGCCCTGCGAGCAAGATCAGCAAAGTCACTCACGGTGAACCTCTAGGGGTTGACTGAACCTACTTCCAGCATAGTCAAGGGCCGTCAACTCCCCTGTAGTCGCTGGCTTCTGAACGATGGACGGATGCAAGGCGTCGTGCTAGCGGCGCATAGATGGCCGTACCCCGCGTAGCCCCGTAGAACATATCGCCGCAGGTTGGACCCCGGCGACCGTGCTAGCGGCCCCGGGGCGTGGCCAACGCTTCAGAGGAGCGCTGACGTGAGACACCGTATCGTCCAACTGTTCTTCCCCCTGGCCCCGTTACCCAGCCGGCGGTCCGATCGAGCCAGGCACGCGAGCAGTTACTGGGAGGCCCGGGTGCGGTCTGACGCCCGTCCCAGCAAGTCCGCTTACGACAGGCCGCGGCCGCTGGACGTGGACGCGGGCCGGGCACGTCGCTGGGGTCGCAGGGGGCTGGTGCCTCCGCCCGCGGAGGAGTGGCAGCCGCAGCTGTGCCCGGAGCCGCAGGGCGTGTACATCCCGCCCGGGTTCTGGGAGTTGCCCCGGACCATCGTCCAGCCGCGCGTTGCCGCCGCCCTCCCGGAACTGCGGGGAGACGTCCGGTGATCGGTGCGGTCTCCTCCGCCGGGTCGGCGGGGGATGTCATGAAGACGTGGCCGCCCTCGGCCCGTTCGGTGGCCAGGGCGCGGCGGTTGTTGCTTGAGCGCCTGGACGTGTGGGGTCTGACCGTTCTTGCTGACGACGCAGCCTTGGTGGTGTCGGAGTTGGTGACCAATGCGGTCACGCACGCGCATCCGCCGTACGGGCACGTGATCGCGACGCGGTTCGAGCGGCTGGAACACGGCGTGCGCATCGAGGTGCACGACATCGCCGAGCGCAGCCCGCAGTTCCGGGGTGGCGCGTCGGACGACGCCGAATCGGGGCGCGGGCTCGTCCTGGTCGACGCGTTGACCGGTGGGCGGTGGGGCGTGAAAGACCGGGAAGGGCCGGGAAAGATCGTCTGGGCTGTCATTTCCCGCGCTGCGCCGCTGTGAGCGCAGGCCCGTCGAAGACGCTTCACCGCTTCCCGATGGCCGCCGCGTCCGGGTGAGGGCGGCATGCAGTCCCCCGTGCCGTGAGTGGTGCGGGTCGGTGTCCCTGTGTTCTCCCCCGTCGTGGGGCGCCGGGGCCCTCAGCGGGCAGGGTGGCTGACCACTCGCTGAGGGCCTTCCCTGTCTTTGCTCAAGAGGAAGAGGAACTGTGCCGCTGTGTGATGTCCGCGTGGAAGCACCCCGGGAAGTCTCGTTGGGTGGGGCGGTGAGTGAGTTCGCCGATGCGGTGCTGCCGGTCGTGGAAGAGGTCACGCACCTGCCGGTGGGGGACTCTCCTGTCATCCGTCTGGTGACGCCGGAAGCTTGGCACGAGGCCCGCGCCGGGTACATCGAACGCGTCATCACGCGCGATGTGCGGGACTTCGGGTTCCCGGACTCCGCCGTTGACGTGTTCCGAAAGTCGCCGCTGGTGGAGCCGAGCCGGCACGAACTCCTGTGGCAGCTCATCGAGGGAACGGTGATCGAGACCGAGGAGTGGGTGCCGGAGATTCTCCTGGTGCCGGACGCGCTGTCGGAATGGGGTGTGGAGGACGACGGGCTGATTCGGATACTCGCCCATCACCTGGCGGGTGTGGCGCAGCACCGGGCCAGTGACGGGCGGGCGTTCCTGGCGCACACGACGCTTTTCCGGGAGGTCCGGGGTTGGGCCGGCGTCGCCACCGGCCATGCTCTGCACGGGCATGCGCGGTGGGCGGACGGTGAGGTCACCCTGCGGTTGCTCGGGCGGAAGGTCGGTGTGCGGACCGGCCGGGAGTCGGTGGACGTGAAGACGCTCATGGCGGTTGTCGACAAGGGCGCGGACGGCGAACCACCCCAGGCGGTCCGGGAAGCGGGCGCGGTGTGGGCCGTCGACGTCGTCACCCTGGCCGGGGTCGACACGCTGAACCTGGCGTGGGCCGATCCCTCGCTGATGCCGACCCGGGACGAGATCGCCGACGCGGAGCAGTGGGTCGCCCGCGTCACGGGCACAACGGCCCCTTGACAGCAAGGATTTCACACAGAAAGTGGGCTGTTGAGACAGTGAAAGCCGTGAACCGGCCACCACCGCGAGTGCGGCGCGCGCATTGCGCTGACATCCGAACTCGCCAGGGCTGCCGAGGAGATACCCGGGGAGACCTGGCAGGGCCTGGCCTACTTCCCTTCCTGCGTCCTGGAACAGCACGACGCGGCGCAGGATCACTACGGGTGTGTGCTGATGCTGGCCGACAGGAGCTCGTCCGTGTGGACCCGGTGGGCCGAGGGGCGCAAGCCGACGACCGTTTTCGTCCTGCCCGAGTGCGACACCGGTCCGCGCCCGTGCTGCTCGTTCGGCGGGCACCCGGGGGCGTGCACCTGGGCACAGGAGTCGGAAGAGGGCGACGGAGCGGACTTCCTCTGACGCCGAACGCACGATTGCGGCCCTCTAACAACAGCTAACACAATGAGGTGGATCAGTCCTGGTTGCCGTGTTCCGGACGGGAGCTGGGCGTTCGGTCCGGTGTGGGGACGGCGCCGTGGATCGTGTCGGACGAGCTCTGGGACCGTGTGAAGCCGCTGCTGCCGCAGCGTGGGCGCAGGTTCCGGTATCCAGGTCGCAAGCCGTTGCCGGACAGGGCGGTGCTGTGCGGGATCTTGTATGTGCTGCACACCGGGATCCAGCTCGATCTGCCGACCGCCGAACAAGCCGCGCCGCGCAGAATGTTCACCTCCTGCACAGTGCGGCATCGCTTCCTCCGCTGAGCAGCGGCCACCGTCGAACAGGCGGAGAAGGTCCTCAGGATTGCGGCTGGAGACGTAGCGATCACACATGCCTTGAAACGTGCCACGAGCCAGCGACGACAACGGCAGAGCGCGGAGCGGGTCGGTCCCGGTCGCCCCGGGCCCGGTTGGTCGGGCACCGCGTGTCGGGTTCAGGCCGCGAGGCCAGGCTGATGCGGATGATGGGAGGGAAACGGGCCGCGGCCTCATCGTGCGAGAGCGGCCACCGCCAGGGGAACCAGGACGCCGCCAACCGACAGAAGCGTCGCCGCCACCGTCTGCCCGTCGATCACGCTGGACGGACTCTGCGAGACCTTCTCGTACAGGTCGACGTCCTGTGCTTCGTCATCGTTCAGTGCCCGCCCGCCCGGCAGATTGCGCGGGAGCCGGTGTGAGAGCACGTGGAGCACCGCTGTGCGCTTGGCCATCACCGCCTGCGACAGCCGCCACTGAGGATAGAAGCCGAAAAGGACGATGGCCACGATGATCAGGCTGGCCACCACCCATTTCGTTGCGAGGTAGACGCCCTCGTGGCCTACATAGGGGGCGAGCCAGACCCATGGAGCGAACGCCACCGCGGCCCCGCCGACCACGGCCAGAGTGATGGCGCGGTGCCAACGTGACAGCGCCTCGATGCCCGGAGTCCGAGCGGGCGCCGACCACACGAGCCGAAGGTTCCCCGGCTTGGTGACGATCCGGGCCAGCCGGGCGGCGCGCACCAGCCAGAACAGGCTGTTCGCGCCGGCCGCGCCGGTCATAGCGACCGTCAGGTACGAAGCCGCGTCGATGTACATGTGGTCCGTCACCTGCCGGGCGGTTGAGAGCGCCCACACGGTCGCGCAGGAGAATGCCGTCCCCACGAGCATCCACCGCTGCTGCCGCCAGGGCCGCATGCCACGCTCGATCCAGCAGTGCACCTCCCAGGCGCCATGGGGGGTGAGCATGCGGTCGACGCTGGGCAGTGCGCGGTGAAAAGCTTTACAGCCGACCCATTGGCTGAGGACCGTGATCAGGTCGGTACCCACGTAGTAGCCGAGCCAGAAGAAGTAGGCTCCCCTGCCCTGCGGGGTGGGATGCCAGAGCGCCTGGTGAAGGGCGGCAACGACGAGCGGGGACAGAATGGCAGCCGCGAACGGGACGGTGTCCCGGGGACTCCACGTGTTGCCGGTGCTGTCGGCCCGGATGCCGAACCATCGCAGCACGGTGACGCGTGCCAGGTCGTACTGGTATCGGTCGTTCAACGGCGGTAATTGCGGAAGCGACACGATACCTCCCGGGACGCGCACCTCTGAGGAACGACGATGCGGCTTCCCGAGCGCGCTGGAGGCGGCGTTGCCGAATCGGGACAAGCCGGCCGCCGTGACGCTACGACCCCGGGCGAGCGCGTCGGACTGTGACGACGCCTGGGCGCTGCTGGGAGTCGTGCGCGCCTGCTGGGTTTGGTGGACGCGGCAGACGGGTCGGGCGGTGGCGCTCGGTTATGACGAACTGTCTGCTTCCGTACGCTGCACGTTCGCCACAGTGCCGCTACGGTCGAGGTCCACGCGGACCTGGCCACCGCCGGGCACGTCGATCGTCACGGTCCAGCCGGTCGGTTCCCCCACGACCGAGCCGACAGCGGGCACTGGGGCCGGGGCGGTCGCCGGGGCGGGCAGCGCGCCGGCGAGGCGGGCGGCGAACAGCGCCCGCTCGCCGGTCGCCTCGGGCGATGCGAGCGGAGCGTCGTCACGGGCGCGCCAGCGGTCGACGAAGCGCTTGGTCGCCCGTAGCCCCTCCCATGCAGCCGCGCCGACCACGCCGTCGGCCATCATCTGGGCGACGGTCAGCGCATCGGAAACCATCTCCGGCGTACCGAGATCGGGAGCCGCCGCCCGCTCGTAGGCGTGCATGCGCAGCTCGTCGATCGCGTCCTCGTCCGGGAGTTCGTCGTCGACCTCGGTGAACAGGACGAGGCTGTCCTGTCCGGGGATGAGTTCGATGACGTGCGCGGCTGACGTGCCGTCGACGGCGCCCGCTGTCGAGTTCAGGGCCATTGTCGTATTCCCCCCTCTTCGTCTGCGCGTGAGTGTAACGTCTGGGCAAGCTCTGAGGGGGGCGGTCAAGTGGCTTGGTTGACAGGGGAGTTGCTACGGCCGAGACGGGTGGTGCGGTCGGTTTTCGTGGAGCCGTGGCCCTACTGGACGATCAACGTCGTCCGCCACTGGGGACTGGACATCGCGGTGATCGCCACTGGGGCCGCAGCCGGGCTGTGGTGGGTTCGCGGGCCGGGTGGACTCGATCTCGGGCTGACGGACGACGACTCGGCGGATGAGTTGCTGCGGACGCTTCTCGTCCACCATGTGACGCGGTATTACCCGACGCTGGTCGCAATGGTGCTCTGTGTCCTGCTGCTGCGCGTGGGGCGCCGCTTCACGAACCCGGGCACGAGCGCGCAGCCGCCGGGCGCGGTGTACGTGTCGCTGACCGTCGGCTCGGTGGTACTGGTCGCGGCGTTGCCGCTGCTGGACGCCTTCTTCGTGCCGGGCAGTGCGGTCCAGCGCCTGGCCCCGTGCGCTGCCGGTGCCGCCCTTGCGATCATCGCGCGGCTGGCTCTGTACGGCGGCGTGAGGAGGCAGGCGGTGACGGAGGCCGGCTTCCTGCCGCCGCGCCGGATACTCCTGTGGCCGCGCACGCGGCGGCTGGTCCGGCGGTGTTCGGGCATGGCCTGGGGCACGCAGTCCGCCGCGGACACGGCGCGTGCACGGTTCGCGGCGGCCCGCGACGCCTTCGCCCGGCACCGCAGCGGGGCCGGTGTGGCGTGGTGTGTCGCGGCCGAGGTGGACTACCACCTGAAAGCCAACGCGCTGGACACCGCCGAGGAACTGCTCGCAGTGACCGTGACCGGAGCGGCGTCGCGGAATTCCGTGCAGCAGGCCCACCCTGCGGTGATCGCGGCGGATGCGCTGTTCCTGCAGTCGGTGGGCGACCGGGACGGCGCCGCGGTGCGGTTCGCCGAGGCGCGGGAGGCACTGCGCACAGCGGGCCGGCGGGTGCCGTCTCGGCTGGCCGTACTCTGCACCACGGCCGGTACGCCCGGGCAGGCGGGACCGGTCGACCTCGACGGCCTGGGCTTCCGCCAACTCGCCCGCATGGTCTGGCTCCGTCAGCCCTCGTTGGTCCTGCAGCACCTCCTCGCTCGCGTCCGGCGGCTGGCGGTCACCGATCCCGATGCGGCGCTGCTGGTCGCCGAACGGATGTGCTGGCTGGCCGGGCGGCTGCCGCAGCCGGCGTACTTCTCCGACCTGACGGGGCCGGAATCCTCCCTCGTCGTCAAGGCGCGCGCCGAGTTCCACCTGCTTGACGGGGAGATCAACGCGGCGCTGGGACGCGGCGCCGACGCGGTGAACGGCTGCCTGGCCGCAGCGCGTCTGTACCAGTCGCGGCGCTTCCGGGCCCGGGAGGGCGTCGCGCTCGTGCGCGCAGCCCTGGCGGCCCTGGCCACCGCGCCGCAGAGCGCGCGGCGAGAGAGCACGCAACTCGACCTCCTGTTGCGCGGGCTGCGCATGCTGGAGTACGACCGGGGCCTGCTACGGACGGCGCGGCACCGCTTTGCTCTCGCCGAGGACCGCGACCGCCTTTACTCCGATGTTTTCGCGGGCCTGTCCGCCGACGTGCGCGGTGAGACCGCACGCGCGGCCGAGATCGCGCTGTGGCTGATGGAGTCGCTGCACCGCAGTGCCACGGCGGCCACCATCCGACGGGGCCTGGACACCACCGGCGAATCCGAACTGATCCACCGCTACGAACAGGTGGAGGCCGCTACGGCGTACGACGCCGAGTTCCCCATGGCAGCGACAGAGACCTCGGGGAACGGCGACGAGGACGGCGACTCACGCGAGCGGTGGCTCGACCTGCGCCGGGACATCGCCTCGGTCTTCTCCCAGCGACTGGCCGACGCGTTGGTGCCGGAACCGGTTGACCTCGCGGGCATCGAGGAGCGGCTGGCCGGACGCCTCGCCCTCTACTACCGGTGCGAACGGGTCGTCGCTGCCTGGGACATCACAGTGGTGGCGCTCCTTCCGACCGGGCCGTCACTGACCCGCAGCACCCTGACCGTGCCGGACGCCGGCCATCTCGACCACTCGTTCCGCCGCAGCGCGGCCCTGCTCCTCGACCAGCTCCACACCGGCGACGAAAAAGCGGTCGCCACGATCCACCGTACTGTGGTGCTCAGCGCACGGGTCTGGCGGGAACTGGCCCGGGCGCTGTTCCCGCCGCAGCTCGAGGAGGCGCTGCGAACGGCCGGCACGGCGTCGCGACCGCCAGTCGTGGTCATCGTGCCGGACGGCCCGCTGTCGGCGGTGCCGTTCGCCGGGCTGCCGCTGGGCGAAGATGCGCCTCTGATCGACCGGGCGGTGCCGGTCTTCATGCCGAACCTCGACATCCTCGCCGGCGACGACGACCCCGAGCACGACCCGGCGGCGGACGCCAGGGTCCTGGTGAACATCGGCCAGCCGGGCTTCGCGCACGCCTTCGCCCGGGCCCGTGCGGAAGACCCCCTGCCCGGCCGGGTGATCGTCACGGACACCGAGGGTCGCAAGGAGTTCGTCGATGCGCTGCCGGATCTCGACCGCGATGACGTGGCGCTGGTCTTCAACCACGGTCTGCTGTCCGACGGCACCTGGGACCACCACGTGCGGATGAATGACGGGCGGATTCTCTCCGCGACGACGGCGTGGAACCTGCCGTGGCCGCGCACCGTCATCCTCGGCTCGTGCTGGTCGACCAGCCTGACCCTCACCACCAGCGCCGAACCGCTCAGCATGGCCACGGCATGCTTGCTCGGCGGAGCCGACAACGTCCTGGGATCGCAAGCCAAGGCCTATCCGAAAGAGGTCGGCCGGCTCCTGGCCGACATCACGCTCACCACGAGCCACGGGACGCATCCGGCGGTGGCGCTCCGCGACGCCGTGCGGTCGCTGCGGGCAGCCGGCCTTCCATGGCCGCCACCGGCGACCTGGGCGAATCTCGTGGTGTGGACCCAGCGCCCGCCTGCTGCCGGGGCGACGCCAAAGGCCGCGCCGCGCCCACGGTGGACACGCAAAGGAGAGACGACCCGCCGGGCCGACGCGCTGTTCCTGAAGGACACCGTCCCGGACGCCGAGGACCTGCTCCGGCCGATGCCCACATTCGACCCGAACCGGTCGGGTGCCGTCCTGACCTCGGACACCCTGCTTGCGGCGCTGCGCACCGCCCGAGAGCGCTACGGGCACGTGCCGTTCACGTCCATGGAGTTCCTGACCGCGGTCATTGCCACCGACACCGACGACTGGGCGACCTTCCGCCGCGCCGCAGGACTCGACGACCTGCCTGCCCCCGTGCCCGGGGACGACGGCGGGGCGCCCAAAGGCACCACACTGACCCTGGGCAGCGGTGCGACCTACGACCTCGATGAGCCTCTCGCTCACGCCTACGTCATGGGAAAACGGCTGGCCGGTTACCGCGGCGACTCCGAGCTTCAGCCGGCCCACATCGTCTACGGCCTCTTCCACCGACAGGACAGCACCGCGGCGCGCTGGCTGACCAGCGGCAACGCCACTACCCCGGCAGCCCTGCGCGCGCTCCTGGGCGAGCGCCTACTCCCAGGCACCCTGCCCGCGTTCGCCGACCTGCCCCCGGCACCCGCGCTGCCGCCGCCCAAGCAGGAGAAGGTGCCCATAGGCACGGTCCACCTGCACGCGCGGCTCGAGGTGGACCCGGCCTTGGTGCGCGTCGTCCGGGCGGCAGCTGCCGGGCAGGACGGGCGCTCGCTCACCACGACGGACCTCGCCCGCGCCGCTGTCCGCCTCGACCCCGCAGCCGCGGCGGCCCTGGGCGTACCTACCGCAGCAGACGCACCGGACGGTGCGAGTGCTGCCGAGGCGGACATGGAAGAAGGACCGGGAACGGCTCCTGCGGTCGGCGTGTCGGACGGCGCGGATCCGCCCACGGCCGGCCCCCGGTACGGCGGCCGCGGGCTCACCGTGTCCGACGACTGCACAGTCACCGCGAGCACCCGTACTATCCAGGCCTTCCACGTCGGCCAGCGATTGTCCTTCCAATCGGGCGGGCACCAGTTGACTGCCGCCCATGTCCTGGCTGCCCTCTTCGCAGTCGACTGTGACGGCGCCCGCTGGCTGCGAGGCCAGGCCGGCGCCTCGGCGCCGGACTCGTACCCGGCCGCGGTGAGCGCGCTGTTCGGCGGCGCCGAAGCGGCGGACCCCGATACAAAGGCACCCGAGGAGGACTGGGTACTGGGACCGGTCCGCGACATTCTCGTGCTGCTCGCCATAGGAATCACGGAGGTGCTCGGCTGGTGCGGCAAGCGCGCCGTCAAGTTCGTAACAGGCGTCAGCATCCTGCTCGTTCTGGGCGTCACCGCCGCCCTGCACAGCGCGGCGACCGCCCAGGCCAACGTACAGCTCCTCCAGCACCAAGCAGGGACGATCGAAGGCACCTTGCACACGCCGGACGGCAAGGGCCACCGGGCGGTGCTGGTCAGCTCGCTCGCCGCGTACTACCAGCCGCCGGTGGTGACCGGCAGAGCGAACAGCATCAAGGCCGCGCTGCGTCCCAACACTCCCCGCTCCCTGGGGGACTGGTACGCCTTCGCCGTTCCCGCCGATCCCACGGGCCGCATGCGCTCCGGCCCCGCCACGCTCAACTACAAGCACCGGACGACGCCGGCCCAACTGCACTGCGACGGCCTGCTCGGCGGCATGGCCTGCATCGCCGAGGCCAAGCTCACCGGCTCCGCGTCCCCCGGCGGCTTCAAGTGGTGGCTGCCCGGCAAGCTCGACTTCGACGCGAGCCGATCCAGAGCATCGGCGCTGCTGCTCAGCCGGGAGAAGACCACCCTTGCCATAGACGGCGGCACCGTGCGATTGCGCGACGTACCGGCCCAGTACGCGGACAGTGGCCTGCTGACGGTGACCGACGACGACGAGTCGGCCGTGCCACCCCTCTCACCCGTCATCCTCAACGGCAGCAGCGACGAGCTTCCCCTGCTGGGCTTCAGCCTCCCGTCCACCACCGCCCACGAAGCCGACGTCCTCCCCGTCAGCTTCGTCATCTCCTATGTGTCGAGACTGGCCGACGACCGTGCGGGCTCTGTGCCCGGAGCCACGGCCGCGGCGGGAGTCATCACCGCGGAGAAGGGCCCTGCCTCGGCCCGGGTGGTCGTCCTCAGCCCGCTGGCGGGCGGCCGCGCCGACGTGAGCGGAGTCAAGGACGGCGACATCCTCGTCACGGTCGACGGACATACCGGCACGACCTCGGCGGGCTTCAAGGCAATCGTCACCGCCCACCACCCCGGCGACACGCTGCGACTCACCGTGCGGCGCTCCGGCCACCTGGTCCGAATCGACATACGGCTCAGCTACAAGCCGCGGTGAGCGCCTGGTGACTCGATGTCCTCGAAGGTCACGCTGTTTCGGGTGTCGACCGCTTCGTCCAGGTCGAGGAGTCGTCGGAGGCCGTCGTCGGTGTGGCCGGCGCGGATCTGCAGGCGGGCGAGGTTGACCAGGGGGCTCCGGCTCTCGGATGGCACTCATGGCGCGCAGCGGGCACGCGCGCAGGAAGGCGTTGGCGTGTACGTGGCACATCGTGCGGGCAGGACGAACGCGGTGAAGTTCCGTGGCCTGTACGTCGACTACACCGACACCGGTGACCTGTTGGAGCTGAGCTTGTTCCGCTTTGACGGACACCCTCGGTGTGGTGGTCAGGCTGCGAGTGCGGCCTCGTAGTCGGCGGGGCTGCGGTAGCCGAGGCTGCTGTGCAGTCGGTGCAAGTTGTACCAGCCCTCGATGAAATCAAAGATCGCGGTGCGTGCGGCGGCCCGGGTGGGCCAGGTGGTCGTGTCGAGCAGTTCGCGTTTGATCGTGGCGAAGAACGATTCGGCCAGTGCGTTGTCCCAGCACTGCCCGGTGCGGCCAACCGACAGCCGAACTCCGAACTGAGTTGCGAGCGTGGCGAATTGCTGGCTGGTGTACTGGCTTCCGCAGTCCGAGTGGAAGACCGCATCGGGCGACGCTGGCGGCAGGCGGCGGTCAGGGCGTCAGCGACCAGGTCGGTGCGCATATGGTCGGCGGTCTGCCAGCCGACGACACGGCGTGATGCGATGTCGATGAAGGTGGCCAGGTAGAGTCGGCCCTCGTCGGTCGGGATGTAGGTGATGTCGCCGCACCAGCGGGCATCGAGCCCGGTGGGGTCGGGTTGGAAGGCCCGGGCGACGAGGTCGGGACGGGTGGCGGCGTGCGGGTCGGGGACGGCGGTCAGGTGCCGTCGCCTGCGGTGCAGACCTGCCAGCCCGGCGGCCCGCATCAGCCGGGCGACACGGCGACGCCCACACGCAGCGCCGTCGCGCACCAGGGCGGCATGGACACGGGGGGCGCCGTAGGCTCCACGCGACCTGGTGCGGACGGCGGTGATCTGCTCGGTCAGCTCCGCGTCGCGGACCGCGCGGGGGCCGGGGGCGCCGGTGCGGCGGGCGTAGTAGGCGGCCCGGGAGACCTTCAGTAGCTCACAGGCGCGTTTGACGCTGTGACCTGCGCGTTTCTCCGCCTCGATGAACGGGTGGACCGTCACTGGGTCTCCTTCGTGAAGAAAGCCGTGGCCCGCTTGAGGATGTCGACGTCCTCGCGCAGTCGGCGGTTCTCCCGCCGCAGCGCGGCCAGTTCCTCGCGTTCGCTGCTGGTCAAGCCGTCGCGCTCGCCGGCGTCGACCTCAGCCTGCTTGACCCAGTCGCGCACCGCAGTCTCGGTCAGGTCGAAATCCTTCGCGACCTGACCGACGGTGCGGTCACCGCGCCGGCACAGCTCGACGATCTCGGCCTTGTACTGCGGCGTGAAAGAGCGGCGAGGGCGTGGCTTCTTCTTCCCCATGCTCTCCATGATGGACATCCTCCCGGGGCAGAACCCCTGATCTCGAATGTCCGTCGAACCGGATCAAGCCCCGACGCCACCGAGATCCGGGTCCGACGACCGGCAGCACATCAGCCCGGATGGGCGAGGTTCGTCTCCGGCAAAAGCCAGATGAACGCGATGAAAGTGCTGGTCGTCACCGGTGCCCGGGGCCGGATACTCTTCTGCGGTGACGTGCGGGTCGGCTCGGTCGCCGACATCACCCAGGTCCGGGACGCTGGGCTGGTCGACCTACTGGCCGACACCGTCGACCTGGGAATCCTGGCTGACGTCGGCTACCAAGGGCTGGCCGCACAAACCTGCGGCCAGGTCGTGGCCCCGCCGCGAAAACGCCGCGGCAAACACCTCGAACACCTGCAACGGTTGATGGCCCACCACGAACAGGCCCGCTTCGCACACTCCTAACGTCGCATCCCCGTCGAACACGGCATTGCCCACCTCAAGAACTGGCGAGCCCTGGCACGACACCACGGCCACCGCCGTCACTTGCCCGATATAGTCCAAGCCGTCGCCAGCCTCCTGTCCGACCAACAGGCAGCCGACCAGTCCGCCCGACCGGCCCTCCCAGCCCCACGAACAACATGATCAACAAGGCGAGCTGCTGAGCCGCCGTTCCCCGATCCCGACCATGCACGAGCTCGTATGCCAGGGGGGCGCCGTGCGCGACCACCGCACCCTTGAAGCCCTGGTCGACCAGCGCTTTTGACACGGTCGCCGTCGGCGCGGCGACCCGGTCCAACAGGACCGTCCCCGCCCGGTTCTCGTGGGCGGAGGCGGCGATTACGACCACTGCGATGACCAGGCCCAGCACGTTGGCCGCGAGCTCGAGCTTGCGGCCGGACCCCTTCTTCGCACGGTCCTTGCCGCTCGTACGGGCGGGCACGTTCACCGCGGCGTGGACGCTCTGGGTGTCCGGTACGAGCAGGCTCGGGTCCTCCGACCGGCCTGCCCTCTCGCGGTCCTGCCAGCGCAGCGGGTTGTGGATGTTCTGATTGGTGCCGTCGCCGCCACTTGGCGAAGTAGTAGTACGTCGCCGATCACCGCGGAAGATCGTGCGGCAGATAGTCCCACGGCAGCCTGTCCGGCACCGGTACAGGATCGCGTTCACGATCTCCCGCATCGCGTAACGGCCCGGGTGACCACTGATCGACAGATGCGCGGCTTTCCACGCGGTGATCACCGGCTCGGTCAGCGCTCACCGCTCATCGGACAGATCGCTCGGATACCGCTTGCGCTCACTCGCCCGATCAGCCCAGACCTCCAGCCCCGCCGACCAGCTGAGACGCCAAGCCCACTCCATGACGTGACGGCAAAACAGTCATCGCCTCACGAATCGCCCTCTGAAGTCCTGACGGCTCCTGCGCAAACTCCGCTGCTCGACAACCCGGATCACGAGCACTGTCCAAGGGAAGGGGAGATGGCATGCCATAACTCAACCCCCTCGAACAACCAAACCCTGTAAAAATCCGAACATTAATTCAAGCTACCAATAGTGGAATAGGTGATTCCGAATCGATGGCATGGTATCTCGCAGTCGAATATCGGCCACCAAAAAGTTGGTTGAATTAGGCACCTATCGAAGCTGTCGCAGTGAGGTGGGTCACGATCGACTTGCGGGCGACAGGGGCGGCGAACACATGAACGAATGGAAAACTGCAGGTTACGACCCAGGGCTGATCGTTCACTCATACCGGAACCGAACAATCCTCCCAACCTTCGCTTCACTCGATGTATATGACAAGTCGAATCCGGCGGCAGCCCGACGAGGTGGCCAAAAAGATCATGGCATGTGTCGATCTGCCCGCGTAGCGTCGCCGGGTCGCCTGGTTCGGCGGCGAAAGTTGGTGCTGACTACGAAGGGAGTCGCCATGGTGATCATCAAGCCGCCTGCTGCACCGAAGAAGGTCGAGCGCAAGCTCTGCTGAAGCAGCGTGTGGGTGGGGTCCGGCTTGCCAACCTGTCGAGCCGGCCCCCGCCTCACCTTTCATCAATTCAGCACACATTCATGGTCGCGGTCAGGCTGGATCGGAGTGAGGGACGCGGAATGTCCAGAGTGGCAAAGATCGTCTGTATCGGCGGTGGCGCCGGGTCGGGGAAGACGGAGCTGACTCGATGCTTGAGTGACGCGATCGCGGATACGGAGGTCGTTGCGCTCGACGACTTCTACAGCAGCGACCCCTCGCAAGCGCCCTCAGTGGTGCACCGCAGGACTGGTGCCCGGATCGTCGACAGGGGAGATCCCCGGTCCCTGCGCTGGGACGACGTGGCGGCCGCGGTCGGACTATCGCGACAGCGAGCGGACCTTGTCGTGGTGGAGGGTGTCTTCGCACTGTCTGAAAGGATGCTGGAGCTGGCACAGACCCGGGTCTTCCTCGAC
Organism: Streptomyces sp. IBSBF 3018; assembly: GCA_050613715.1. Taxonomy (GTDB): domain Bacteria; phylum Actinomycetota; class Actinomycetes; order Streptomycetales; family Streptomycetaceae; genus Actinacidiphila. Next base: position 65,516 of record JAJSZB010000001.1, on the reverse strand, counting down.
ACGCCCGCCGACCTGTGCTTGGCACGGAAGCTTCTGCGGAAGGTCCGTGACGAGAATCAACCTGCTGATGATGTCGTGCTCAACTACATCGAGCGCGGGCGGGACTCCTACCTGCGACATGTCCTGCCCATGAAGCAGAGTGCAGACCTGGTCTTGGACGGCCGGCTGCCTGCCAGGGAGTCCGCGCTGGCACTTAGCCGGCAGCTTTTCGCGTTGGAGGGCCGATGAGCGAGCCGACCCCTCGCTTGGGCCAGCGCACAGTGGTGCAGCAACACGACGGCCGGTTCTACCTGTATGCGTCGCTCAGCGACACTCTCGTCGCCACCGAGCAGAGCCCACAGGTTCTGTTGGCCTCCGGTGGCTTCTCCGAAGACGAACTCACCTTCCTGGAAGAAGCCTCGGCAACTGCTGCTCTGGACGCTGATCAGCTTGTTGAGGACGCTTACTTGGAGAAATTTCTCAGCGAGGGGCTTCATCCGTATGTGGAGCTCACAGCAGAGGGCCGAGTCAGCGAAGCGGTCGCCGCGACGTTGGAAGCCACGCCTATGCGCTCCCTCACCTGGCTTCAGACCGCGGGCGGTCAGGTCGATCCGGAGTTTCTCCAAGGCATGCACAACCGCTTTGTGCCAGTTCAGGTTCAGCGTCTCACCGCCGAGGTAACAGCGCTTCTGGCCGTGGCACCGGAGCCGCTACCGCCGCTCGACGTGAATCTGACTGTCGGTGCGCACCTCATGTCGGGTTCGCAACAGGCTGAGCATCTGGCTGCTGTCCTGAAACGGGCACGCTCTGTGACAGTGACAATCCCTTCCGTGCCACCCGGAGGCACCGCCGCGGACACCCTCACGCGTTTTCTCACGAGATTGGCGGAGCTGCTCCCGCTGGTCAACGTCGGGCTTCAGGAAGACCGGCGGGTCGGGGTGATGCCGCGATCGGCAGGCGGTGCTGACGCAGTCCATGCACTTGCAGCTGCGGTCGGGATACCGATCCGCAACGCGGTGATCGGCACCGGACCTCGACCGCTCGGATGTCCGGCTGCGGCTCCGCACGTCGTCTACATCGACGTGGGCGGCGCGGTGCGCAAGTGCCCGGCGGCCGGACCTGAGGGAATTTTGGGACAGGCCGACGGCCGGTCGCTCCGCCTTGACACTTCGATCGTCGCCAGGTGGGCCGCTGCCAACGGGTACCGCTCCCGCCGAACCGAGTGCCTTGACTGTGGGATTCTGCCTCGTTGTTTCGGAGAAAGTTGCCCGCGGAATCTGCTGGTGGAAAACACCACACACTGCCTCAGCCCGGATGCGCAGTTGCTGAAACAGGAGCTCTCCAGCGAGTCCAGGGTCAGCGACGGCAACAGTGACGCCGCGAGATGGATGCCACTCTGCGCACCGTCCGGCCTCGACTACGCCGATGCAGACCTTCTGTGGATGACAGGAGCACCATGAAGAATCACGAGTTGTTCGACCATTTGCGCGCAATGGACGAGGTCTTGGGGATCGCGATCTGTGGATCACACCGGCTCCACACCGCCGATGCGCTGTCGGACACCGATGCATGGGTGTTCGTCGACAACACCGTGGCTCTGTCCGAGGCATACTGCACCAACACCTACCTGGCCGAAGGAATGAATCACGAAATCCTGTCCGAGGGCCGTGATCACTCCGATGTTGAGTGGGTCGTCTTCAATGTCCTGACCGACAATGGAATCTTGAATCTGAAGTTTCTGACGCTGTCCATCCTGTCAGACTTCTGCGCCCGTTCCCCGTCACTGGACACCATTTACATGGAGGACCTGGAAAACTATTGGACCATGGAGATACTGTGGGAGAAAAACGACTCCCTGACGCGGCACCAGCGCTTTCTTGGCGATTACGCCGTCCGATTGGTCGGCGAAGACTTGGTCCATCAGATCGTCAGTCGATATGCATCGACATACTGGCGTTCAGTTTTCCAGGGTTTCCTGCGGGACGAGGTGCACGCTTGGCGGTTCTTGGTCGCTGAGATGGTCAAGGACTTGTGCGATATTGCGCACCTGCAGTCCGGGCGGCTTCCCGTACCGAGAAAGTGGGCATTCTCCCGTCCCGTACTAAGCACCTTGGCGGTCGGTGCCCAACTGACTGCGGTTCTCGAACAGGCCAGCGCTGCGGGCGACCCCAGAGCGGACAAGGCGGCGGTGCTGGAGATATACCAACTACTGGCCGGCGTCGAGGAAGCGCTGCTGACCGAGGATTACCTGCACCGGGAATTCTGGTGGCGATCGGTGTTCTTCGAGCGTATCGGCAACCTGCCTGCCGTTCCCGCGCCGTTGCGCGGACTGGCGGCCAGCGCGCCGCGACCGCTCCGTCTGGCAGTGCGGCGGGACGAGACCGCGCGAGGCACCTCAGAAGTACCGGACGCCGAGTGGGCTGGAACGGCGCGATGACCGGGCCTGCTGTTGGATTCACGTCTCGATATCGGCTGTACCTCGTTTCCTACTTCCTTATGGCGATCGCCGCGAGCATGGCCGGCGTAGCCATGAGCTTCGGCGTGTTGGCCAAAACTGGGTCGACGGCGCTGCTGGCCATCAACCTCGCGCTGTACTTCTTGCCCGCCCTGCTGTCACCGGTCAGCGGCGCCGCGGTGGACCGATACGGCACACGGCCCGTCCTCGCAGCATCCATAGCCGCACGTGTGGTACTGCTCGCAGCATTCGCCGCCACCGTGGCATGGTGGACCGCGCCAGGAAGCGTCGTCGTGCTCATGGCCATCACCTTGTCGATCGGGATCTTGAAGCTGCCCACCAGCCCGGCCATGCGGAAGGTGTTCACCCGTACGCTGCCCGCCGAGCGCTACGTGAAGGGCAACGCGCACCTGAGCATTGCAGGTCAGTCAGGAGGCGCCCTCAGCTACCTGCTCGTGGGGGCAGCCATCGATCGGTTCGACGCTCCCGTGGTGCTTGTCGCGGCAGCAGGAACGTTTGGTCTGGTCGGTGCGCTCACCTGGCCACTCGCCCACGCTCCCCGCAGCGCCAACCCTGCGGCGACCACAAAGCGGCTGACGGTCGACACCGCCGGGTTCGTGGCCCTGAGGACATCATCCGTGTTGCTGTCGAGCACTGCGCTGACGCTGGCCACTGTCATCGCGTTCGCCCCCACCGAGGCAGTGCTGCCCCGCCAGATGCAGGAGCAGGGACATGGTGCCAGCGGGTTCACCCACTTCCTTCTGGCGTACAGCCTGGGCGTGCTGACTGGCGGGGTGCTGATCGGCCGGCTTGACGACCCGCGCCATGCTCGCCGCCTGATGTCTGCGGCTGCTGTGATTCTCGGCCTGGCAGTCGCCAGTCTCGCCTTGTCCACGAGCATTGTCGTTCTGCTCGCTCTCGGCCTGCTGTTGGGCGTCGGCTGCGCGATCCTTGAGTCAGTGGCGATGGCCCGCGTCCATCAGCATGCTGACGAAGCGGTGCAAGGACGGGTGTTCGCCGCCCTGCAGGGCACCGAGTCGGTCGTCCAGGCAGGTGTCCTGGGGCTGATCTCCGTGGCGTCGGCACTCGGTGTGGGGCGATCGTTGTGGCTTGCGGTCGCCGTCCCGGTCCTCGTGTTGACCGCCGTGGCCGTCGTCAGACCGGGCCGCGACCGCGTTCCTGAGGGGGACCCTGTTGCAGCGTCTTGACCACGCCGTGCTCGGCGTCTCCGGTTCCTCCTCCGCCGAGGGACTGGAGGAGCTGGTTGGCCTGCTCGAACGCTACATCGCCCGCCGCGTGAGCGTGCTGTGCACGCCGAATGCCGTGAAGTTCGCCCGTAACACCACCGTGCCGTTCCTCACCGACTCCGACTGGCTGGACCAGCCGATCCACACCTCCCTCGCCTCACAGGCCGATCTGCTGGTTATCGCGCCGGCTACCGCCAACACTATGGCCAAGTGCGCGCTCGGCCTCGCCGACAACCTCGTCACCGCTACTTTCCTTGCTTCGCCCCACCCCGCCATCGTGGTGCCCGCCACCAACCGCGTCATGTGGGAGGCGCCCACCACCAAGAAGCACGTCGCAGATCTACGCGCCCGCGGGCACCACGTGTTGGAACCCGGACCCGAAATCGCCAGGAGTACCGGTGTCCTCGGCGACGCCCGCGGCCGCGCCTGGGGTTCCGCCGTGGCAGAGATCATCGAGCGCTACGCGCTGCACTGACACCGACTCGCTCGGGGCGGACCGCCCGCCACCGAGGCAGGGAAAAACGGAAAAGGTTCTGGAGAAAGCAAGATGGTATTCAAGGAGTCCCTGGGCGACCTACCGCGCGTCGTCACCACGACCCGCGACCCCACATCCGCCACCAGCCCCTACTTCGACAACCATGGCGTCATCGAAACGAACATCACTGACCGCGCCTTCTCCGTCACCGCAACCCTCACTGTGCAGTCCGCCGTTCAGATGGCTGATGGCGTGTTCGACCCAGGGCACGCGTTGCTGTCTGAGCTGTACAAGCCTCTCGAACGGTGCGTCGCCGTCGTCGACGAGGACGTCGATCGCCTTCACGGCCCTCTCATCCGCAGCTACTTCGCTGCGAACAGCATTGACCTACAACTGCTGGCGTGCCGGGCCCGTGAGCGGGACAAGAACTTGGACACCGTCTCACGCATCGTCGACTTCCTGGGGACCAATGGCTGCGATGTCTCCCGCCGAGAGCCGGTCCTAGTGATCGGCGGGGGTGCCCTGAGCGACACTGCTGGTCTCGCCTGTGCGCTCCTGCACCGCCGCACGCCCTACATCATGGTCGGAACCAGCATCGTCTCCGCCATCGATGCAGGCCCCTCCCCACGTACCTGCGTCAACGCTGACGGGTTCAAGAACTTCCTCGGCGCTTACCATCCACCGGTTCTCACCATCGTCGACCGCACCCTGTTGGCCACCCTCGATGCCCGCTACCTTCGGCACGGTGTCGCTGAGATGGTCAAAATGGCCGTCGTCGACGACTTGGAATTGTTCCACCTTCTCGAACATGCCGGCCCCAGTTTGGTCTCCACCGGATTCTCCCCACCCCCGGACTCCGAACCGGACGTAGGCGGCCAGATTCTGTACCGCTCCCTCTACGCTTACATGAAGCACGAGGGAACCAACATGTTCGAGGCATACCAAGACCGCCCGCACGCCTACGGACACACTTGGAGCCCGACCTTCGAGCCACGCGCCCGTCTCCTGCACGGACACGCCGTCGCCATCGAAATGTGCTTCAGCGCGGCCATAGCTCTACAGTTGGAGTGGATCGGCGAAAGTGACCGGTCCCGTATCGTCCGACTCTGCACCAGCCTCGGCCTGGCAGCGACCCACCCCGTCATTCACGACATCGATCTGCTCATACAAGCTCAGGAATCGATGCGCGCCAAGCGCGGCGGGCGCGCCCTATGGGCCCCACTCCCACGCGTTGCCATCGGCAGTTGCGACTACCTCAGCGAAGCTCCCCGCTCGCTCCTCAAATCCGCCATCGCTGACCACATCACGTTCTGCCGTCAACTTCCCGATCGTGGCGTCGGTATTCAAGTCGGCCTTCTCGACGATCCAGCCGACACCTAAGACCGTGTCCTACGTGGTGAGGCAAACGAGTCGCTTGTAGCAGCAGATGGCTGCGGCAAGTCCAAGAAAGGCCAGGTAGTTGCGGGGATTTCGCTCGTAGCGGGGGCTGAGTCGGCGGTAGCCGGACAGCCACGACATGGTGCGCTCGATCACCCACCTGCGACGGCCCAACCGTTCGCTGGACTCGATACCCCTGCGCGCGATCCGGACCCCGATGCGTTTGCCACGTAACCATTTCCGCAGGTCGGCACGGTCGTAGGCCTTGTCTGCGTGCAGGCGCTGAGGCTTGAAGTACCGGCCCCGGTGAGGGTCGTGTCTCGTTTGGTGACCCTCGAGCATCGGCTTCAGCCCTTCACTGTCGTGCGTGTTGCCGCCCGAGACGCCGACGAGAAGGGGCAGTCCGTTCGCGTCCGACAGGACGTGCATCTTGGAACCCGGCTTGCCGCGGTCCACGGGGCTCGGACCTGTGTGTTCGCCCCTTTTTTAGCCCTGACGTGGGCGGTGTCGAGGACGACGCGGGTGACATCCATGAGGCCGGCGTCGTCAAGCTGGCGCAGCACCGCCTCGTGCAGGCGGCCCCAGACACCGGCTCTCCACCAGATCAGAAACCGCCGGTTGGCTGTCGACCTCGATATGCCGAAGCACGGTGGCAGACCCCGCCAGGCGCAGCCGCTGACCAGCACGTAGACCGCCTTGTAGACCCTTGGTCCTGTCGTCCAGACCGGGCGGGTATGTGGGTCTGGAGCACGACGCCAGGTCGGTACGCACCTGGGAACTCGGGTACGTGCCGGGCCTGCTTCAGACCGATGACTACGCCCGCGCGACTCAGGCGAGTGCCGGCCGGCGGATTCCGGACGAGGTGCATCGACTCCTCCGCGTTCGTCTTCAGCGGCAGCAGCGGTTGGCCGCCGGCCCCAATGCGCTCGAACTGTGGGCGGTGACGGACGAGGCCGCGCTGCTGCGATCTGCTGGGAGTTCGGCCCCACAAGCTCGTCTGGTTCAAAGCGTCGGCCTCCAGTGACAGCGTCGCCTGCGTGGAAGTCGCCTGGGCCCCGCAAGACCGGGTCGCCGTCCGCGACACGAAGGACCGCGCCAAGGGGATGCACCTCTTCACGCGTATTGAGTGGGTCGCCTTTGTGGACGGTGTCCGCGGGGGAGAGTTCGACCTTCCGGCGTGAGGAACCGATCGTCGGCGTAGGGCCGACTCCCGTTGCATGCGGGAGCCAGCCCTCTGTTCTGTGCGGGACGGTACGGTGCACGCATCTGCCGGACAGGCCTCGGCGGCGTCCCGAGGTCAGGCTGCCAGCGGGTGTGGGCGCCGAGGGTGCCGTCCAGGAGAATGACGGCCGGATCGTGTGCGCTGCGTCTTCAGCAAACCGGGAGCGTGTTCGGCGAGTAGTTCCGTGATCGCCGTGACGTAGGTGTGGCCGGTGCCGGCGGATGCCCCGAAGGCTCCGGCATCGTGACCCACTCAGCCGAGGCGTGCGGCAGGTCGAGTGCGTCAGGACAGGAAACCGACAGGGCTCCTGCGCTGCTGAGTCGAGACGTCGAGCATCTCCCTCAGCCTCCGTCCGCTGCGCCCCGGCCGCACACCGTCCCCGTCACCCGATCAGCGGGTACACCGAAAACGCTCAGTGATGGTCCGGATGTGCTTCCCGCTGTACGGGAGAGTGCTGAGCGACCAGCCTTCCGAGTGCGCGTGCCGCGGCGGTGGCGTTGGTTTCGGGTACGGCGAGGAAGACCTTCCACAGCAGGTCGGAGTCGGCGATCGGGATGTGGGCGAGTTCGGACGCGGCGTGGGCGGAGGACTCCGGGAGGAGCGCGATGCCGAGGCCGTTGCGGACGTAGGCGGTGCCGTCCTCGACATCGGTGATCTCGATGGCTACGTGGCGGTCGAGGCCGACTGTTTTGAAGGCTTCGTCGGTGACGGCGCGGTTGCCGTAGCCTGCGGGGAAGTCGACGAATGCCTCGCGGGCGAGGTCGCGGAGCGAGACACTTTTGCGCCGCGCGAGTCGATGGCTGCGGCGCACCGTGAGCAAGAGTCTGGTCGAGGCGACCGGTTCCAGCCGCAAGCCGCGCGGCGGGGGTCCGACCAGGGAGACGAAGGCGGCATCGAGGCGCCCGTGATGGAGCGCCTGGACCAAGCCGGGAGACCCCTCGGCGGACGTGACCAGTCTGACCTCGACGCCGCGGTGGCGGCGGTGGAAGGACCCGAGGAGTCGCGGTAGGTCCAGACCGGCCAGTGAACTCATCGTGCCCAGACGCAGAACGCCGCTGATCGTGCCGGTGGCGGCGCCGACGGCATCGCGGGCTGTCCGGGCCGCGACGAGTGCCGCGCGCGCCGGGTCAAGAAGCGCGCGACCGGCTTCGGTGAGCCGCACCTTGCGGGAGGTCCGTTCCAACAGCGTCGCGCCCAGCTCCCGTTCCAGTGACGCGATGGTCGCCGAGGCCGCCGACTGGACCACATGCATCCGCGCTGCGGCGCGGGTGAACGAACCCTCCTCGGCCACGGCGACGAAGCACTCCAATTGTCTGAGCTCCATGGAGTCAGCATCGCAGATCAATCTCGATGAGAGATCTCTGGCATCGAAATCATTCGTTCGCGTTGATGGAAGGCGGCGGTCATCGTAGAGGAGGTTCCCTTCCCCCGCGATCACGGAGTCCCGTCATGCCGTCATGCGTGCCCACCAGCGCCGCCTCCCCAGGCACCACGCCAGTCACTGTGCCGGACCGCCCCGCCCGTACCGGTGTCGGACCGGCATCTCACGGAGCGAGCTTCTGGCTGGTGGCCGCGGCGTTCATGACCGCGATGGCGTTCAACGCCGTACCGTCTCCGCTGTACCCCCTCTACCAGCAACGTGACGGATTCGCGACGCTGATGGTCACCGTGGTCTTCGCGGTCTTCGCCTTCGGCGTGGCCACCAGCCTGATCATGGCCGGGCACGTCTCGGACTGGATCGGACGCAAGCGCATTCTGCTGCCCGCGCTGGGGCTCGAACTGGTCACCGACGTACTGTTCCTGGCCAGCCCATCGCTTTCCGTGCTGATCGTGGCCCGGCTGCTCGGCGGCCTGGGCGTCGGCATGATCACCGCGACCGCGACAGCCCACCTCCACGACCTCCACCGTGTTCACCGGCCGCACGCCGGACCGGACCGGTTCGAGATCGTCTCCACCGGCGCCAACCTCGGTGGCCTCGCCGTCGGCCCGCTGATCGCCGGCGTGCTGGCGCAGTACGTCGACCACCCGCTGCGGGTTCCCTACCTCGTCTTCGGCGTCCTTCTCCTGCTCGCGATCCTCGCGGTCGCGCTCGCCCCCGAGACCGTCGAGGTGCTGACGTCCCGGCCGGCCTATCGTCCTCAGCGGGTCAGCGCCGACCACGGCGACCGGCCCGCCTACATCGCGGCCGCCGGTGCCGGGTTCGCCGCATTCGCGATCAACGGCGTCTACACCGCGCTGTCGGCAGGGTTCCTCCTCGGCGTACTGCACAAGCCCGGTCACCTGCTCGCCGGCCTGGCCGCCTGCGTCCTCATGGCCGCCGCCGTGGTCGCCCAGACCGCGGCCAACCCGCTCAGCGCCAGCCTGCGTCGAGGCCTGGGCCTGGGGCTCGGCGCGGCCGGACTGGTGCTGCTCGCGGTCGGCGTCCAGACCGCCGACCTGACGATCTTCCTCGTCGCCGGAATCGTCGCCGGTGCGGGATCGGGCATCCTGACCAAGAGCGTCGTCGGCGCCGTCGCGGCAATGGCCGAGCCCGGCAAACGCGGCGAAGCCATCTCAGGGCTCTTCCTGTTCTGCTACGCGGGCATGAGCCTGCCCGCCATCGGCGTCGGCATCCTCAGCCAGTACGTCGCGCTCACCACCGCGGTCTACACGTTCAGCGCCGTCCTGGTCGCCGTGCTCGCGGGCGCCGCGCTGCTGTCCTTCCGGTCCTCGCGCGACTGAGAGGGCAGGTGCTCCAGGCGTATTGCCCTGTATGCCGAAGTGGGGGACTCGCCAGGTGGGCGGCCGGCGGCTTGTGCGGCGCGCTCGGCTCCGGGAACCCGAACGCCCTGGCCGGGACGCGGGGCCCGTGGAGCCGGGGCGTCGCTGCGATCGGCCGTACAGTACGGTCCGCGGTGCGCTGCCCCCCCGCACCGGATCACTTGTGGGCGTGAGAGCCGACGTAGAAGAAGAGCCAGAGGATGCCGGCCAGCACGTGCGTCCCCGCGATGTAGAAGATCACGCGTAGCCGGATTCCCTTTTCCTTCCACTGCTCGGTCCCGCCGATGTTCGTCGGCGGGGCGGGGGGATCGGTCCCGGGCTCGTCACTCACTGTCTTTCTCCTGTCGTCGTCCACTCCTGTGCCGGGTCGATTCACCCGGCTGTCCGCGGCCCCGCTTCGGTGGTGTGCCCCGGCCGGCCGGCAAGCCCGGCTGCCGGCGTCGTCCCGCGGGGACGACCGTCGCCCACAGGGTTCAGCGCGGTGCTCCGGGCTGCTCGGGGCGGGGCGGGGAGGAGTCCGGCGCCGTGGAGATGGGCCTGGGCGTAGGCGATGGCCTGGGGCGTGCTGGGGAAGACGCGGCCGGCTTCGTGCAGACGGTCCAGGATCCCGAGGGCTGCCAGGCGGACGTGGTGGTCTTCGCGTACGCCGGAGACCAGGACCAGGGTGCCGCGGCGGGTGAGTTTGTCGATCGCGTCGCCCAGGACCTTCGCGCCGGAGGAGTCCAGCGCGGAGATCCGTGACATCCGCAGGATCACCACGCGCACGTCGGCGTGCTCGGTCAGTTCGAGCAGGAAGCGGTGCGCGGCGGCGAACAGCAGCGGCCCGTCGATCCGGTAGGCGACGATGTGCTCCGCCAGCAGTTTCTGCTCTTCGACGTGGTGGTCGGCCGGCGGCAGGTCCATGTGGAGGGGGACCTGTTCCAGACGGGCTGTGCGGGCGACCTGGCGCAGTGCGAGGACCCCGGCGGCCAGGAGCCCGGCGACAACGGCGTTGACCAGTGTGGAGGCCAGGGTGACGGTGGCGGTCAGTCCCATGACCAGGGCTTCGCCCCGTCCCGAGCGGGCCAGCGCCTTCAGCGAGCCGACTTCGACCATGCGGATCGCGGTGGCGATCAGCACTCCCGCCAGCGCGGCCAGCGGGATGCCCGCGACCAGTGGGGCCGCGGCGAACACGATCACCGCCAGCAGGGCGGCGTGGATCAGAGCGGACAGGCGCGAGGCCGCACCGGTTCGGACATTGACCGCGGTACGTGCGATGGCGCCGGTCGCCGCGACACCGCCGAACAGCGGCGCGCACAGGTTGGCCAGTCCCTGCCCGAACAGTTCCCGATTGCTGTCGTGCCGTTCCGAGACACTCATCGCGTCGGCGGCCGAGGCCGACATCAGCGACTCCAGCGCCGCCAGCGCTGCCACGGCCAGCGCGGAGGGCAGCAGCGCGGGCGCATGCGCGGTCTCGAAGAAGGACAACGACGGGGCGGGGAGGCCGGCGGGAAGGTGCCCGATCGTGGGGACGTGCAGATGTGCGGCCCGCACCAGCAGGGTCGCGAGCACGACTGCCACCAGGGAGAACGGCACCGAGGGGAGCAGACGCGCACCGAGGAGCATGACCGTGACGACACCGGCGGCCAGGATGACGGCGGTCCCCTGGGGGTGGGCGACGAAGTCCCGGGCGGCCCTGGCCGCGACGACGGCCGGGTCGGCGCCGGAGGGGGCTTTCACGCCCAGCGCGGCGGGGACCTGCTGGAGCGCGATGACGGCGGCGATGCCCAGGGTGAAGCCTTCCACCACGGGCACCGGCACGTAGGACATCACCCGCCCGGCCCGGGCCAGGGCGAGTACGGTCAACAGGGCCCCGGCGAGCACGCCGACCGTCAGGACGCCGTTCAGGCCGTACTGCTGGATGATCGGGACCAGGACGACGGTCATGGCGCCGGTCGGGCCGGTGACCTGGAGGTTGGAGCCGCCGAAGACGGCCGCGACGGCCCCGGCGATCACGGCGGTGACCAGTCCGGCCCGAGCCCCCGCGCCCGAGGAGATCCCGAAGCCCAGTGCCAGGGGCAGGGCGACGACCGCGACGGTCAGCCCGGACATCAGGTCCTTGCGCGGAGAGCGTCCCATGGTGGCCAGGACCTGCCGGTCCGGCAGCACCGAGCCGAGCCGGTGCAGCGCCGCAGCGCCGATCCGTCGGGCGTTCACGCGAGCGGCCCCGCCGCGGTGTCGGCCTCACGCAGCTCCGCCAGGAGATCCTGCTGACCGGCCAGCAGCTCGGTCAGGATGCGGCGGGCGGCGCGCATCAGGTCGGCGACATCGGTGCCCGCGAGCGCGTAGACGACGGTGTCGGCCTCACGGGTGGAGGTCACGATGCCCGAGCGCCGCAGCACCGCGAGCTGCTGGGACAGATTGGAGCGTTCGACGTCGATGTCCGCGAGCAGGTCGCGCACCGGCATCGGGCCGTCCTGCAGCAGCTCCAGCACGCGGATGCGCACAGGGTGCCCGAGCATCCGGAAGAACTCTGCCTTCGCCTGGTACAGCGGGACCGGCACGGCCCTCAACTCCCTGTCCGCTTCTCGTCGCCGGGCGGCGCGCTCAGCACTTGCGCGACACACCATGTCATGAATTGAAGACGTCTTCAATTCATGACATGGGAGGGGTGCTACTTCTGTGCCGCGTCCGGCTCCCGCAGGGCCCGGGCTGGACCGTCGACGCCCGCCCCGGGCTCGCCGACGCCGAGGGCGGGCGCGCCGAGAAGGTCGGGCAGGCAGGTGCGGCCCTGCCTCGCGCCCCACCGGGGCCAGGCCGTTCAGCCGCCCCGGATCGCCGCGGCCACGGTCCTCGGGGACTCCGACTGGGGGAAGTGCCCCGCGTCCCCGAGCGCGGTCACCTTCGCGTGCGGCAGCAACTGCCTGGCCCGTTCCAGGACGTGTGCTCCCGACACCGGGTCGGCCAGCCCCCACACCAGGCGGAGCGGGCCGTCCCAGGCGAGCAGTGCGGCCTCCCAGCGGGAGTGGTGCAGGTCGCGTTCGGCGTTGTAGCGGATCAGGCGGTAGGCGAGCTTGTGCCCGTTGTCGCGGGATATGCCCAGCCACAGGCCCTCGAACTCGGCGTCGGCCAGCTTCGCGGTGCCCCGGACCGCGTCCAGTCCGGCGCGGGCGCGTGAGGCCGTCACCCGCGACGCCACCAGGCGCCCGAGGACCGGTTTGATGAGCAGTTTCTGCAGTGTCGTGGGGCGGTAAGCGCTGTAGACGATGGCGCAGTTGAGGATCGTCACGCTGCGGACGGCGAAGCCGAGGGCGTCGCGACGCCGCCGGTCCAGGAGTTCCTGTCCGACGATGGCGCCGTAGTCGTGGACGACCAGATCGACGCCGTCGAGTGAGAGGTGCGCGACCAGTTCCTCGACGATGTCCGCGGACTCGGCGACGGTGTAGTCGTAGGGATCGGGCTTGTCCGAGACGCCGTACCCGAGGAAGTCCAGGGTGACGACGTCGTGATCGGCTGCCAGGTCGGCGGCCACCTCGGCGTAGTCGTAGGACCAGGTCGGAAAGCCGTGCAACATCAGCACGGCGGGACCCTGACCTCGCCGCCGGTAGGCGATCCGGTGCCCGGCACTCGTCACGAGCGTCTCGCACTCGTCGATCCACTGCTGCGCACCGCCCGGAGCGCTGTCTTCTGGTCCTGGTGCGTCCATGGTGCTCCTCTGTGATAGGGAACCGCCGTCTGCGGGACGGACATGCTGTCGACGGGCGGTGTCCCGCCCGTGGGCGACGACGGGCAGGTCCGCTCGGGCGACATTCGGTCGACTGACCGTAGGGTGTCCCGACTCAGCCGGCGAGCGACGCCTTGGCTTCGCGGGTCTCCTGGTCCGCGAGCACCTCCGGCGCCCCGGCGGCCAGGCCGTCGAGGGCAATGCTCACGACGTCGGCCGGGGCGTTCTTCGGGATGTCCCAGCCGGCCATCATGTCGGTGTCGGTCGAGCTGAGGTAGAGGCCGGTGACCTGGGTGCCCTGACCGGCCAGCTCCAGGCGCACTCCGTTGGTCATGCTCCACGAGGCGGCTTTCGAGGCGGCGTAGGCGTTGACGCCGGGGAAGGAGAGCCAGGACATGCGCGAGTTCACGTTCAGGATGGCGCCTCCGCCGTTGCGGGCCAGAATCGGCGCGAACGTACGGATCATGCCGAGCGGGCCGAAGAAATTGGTGTCGATCTCCTGCCGGATCGCGGCGAGGTCGCCGGTCACCAGGTCGCTGCCGGTGACGGTGCCGGCGTTGTTGACCAGCAGAGTCACGTCGGAGGCGATGGCCGCGGCGACCGTCATCGCGTCGGGGTCGGTGATGTCGAGCGCCAGCGGGACCGCGCCGGGGACGTCGACGGTCTCGGGCCTCCGGGCGGCGGCGTACACCTTCGCGGCGCCCCGGTCGAGGAGCTGCTGAACGAAGTGCCGGCCGATGCCGCGGTTGGAGCCGGTGACGAGTGCGATGCTTCCCTTGATGTCCATGATCAGAACGCTAGAGCGGTCGCATGCGACGTTCAATGGCGTATGTGCTCAATTCGATATCCGTAGTGCTCACACGTCTGGCATGCTGAGCGTATGGATGCTCTGACCGGACTCATCGACGCGCAGCAGGTGCGCGGCGTACTGGGTGCGCGGATCGCCGCGGGCGACGACTGGGGATGGTGGTCGGCTCAGCAGTCGGGGGCCGCGTTCCACGCGGTGACCTCCGGCACGGTGTGGATCGCCCCCGAGGGCTCCGGCCCGCTGCAACTACGGGCCGGCGACGTCATGTTGCTCCCCGGCGGCCGTGCGCACGCTCTGGCGGGCGATCCCGAGGCGCTTGCCCGCACGACGCCGGAGCGCTCCGACGGATACACGCTCGCGGCCGACGGCACCGTGCGCATGGGCTACGGGCAGGCGCACACGCACATCCTCTGCGCCCACTACACGCACGACTCCGCGACCTCCGGATACTTCCTCGCCGCGCTGCCCGACATCGTCTTGCTGCGCGGACAGGGCGACGGCGGCGGACTCGCCGAGACGATCCGCCTGGTGGGCCGTGAACTGACCTCCCCGCGGCCGGGAAGCCAGGTCGTGCTCGCCCGCCTGGTGGACGTCCTCCTGGTGCAGGCCCTGCGTGACTGGCTCGAACGCGGTGACGACAGTGCGGTCTCGCCCCTGCACGCACTGCGCGACCCCGTCGTGTCTTCGGTCATGGCGGTGATCGACGCGGAGCCCGGCCGCCCATGGACGGCGGCGGAACTCGCCCGCGCGGCCGGCGTCTCACGGGCCACGCTCGCCCGCCGGTTCCCGGCGGCCCTGGGCGAGACGCCTGCCTCCTACCTCACCCGGCGCCGCCTCGACCTTTCCGCACGACGGCTGCGCGACTCCGACGACCCACTCGAACAGATCGCCCAGGACGTCGGCTATACCTCGGTGTACGCCTTCAGCCGTGCCTTCCGCCGTGCACGAGGCGTTCCGCCGGGCAAGTTCCGCAAGACGTCCCGACGGGCCGGCTAGAGAGTCAGAACGCGTACGGACCGAACCGGCCCCACGTCACTATCGCGGCCAGGACCAGGAGTACCCCGCTGGGCGCCAGCGCGGCGTACTCCCCGCGGCGCAGGTGCATCGCCACGGCGCCGATCATCACCAGGGCAAGCCCGGCGGCGGCGAGCGGGACCAGAACCGGCACGATGTGGACGACGGCCGGCAGGATGATGCCGATCGCGCCGAGCACCTCCAGCGCGCCGATCACATGGGGCGCCCAGGGCGGTGAGTCTGCGGCCCATTCCTGAGCGGCGACGTACTTCTCGCGTGACAGGACCAGCTTGAACAGGCCGGAGAAGAGGAAGGCCGCAGCGAGCAGTGCGGCGACGACCCACAGAACAACGTTCATGAGCTCCCATTCGGACACGGAACGTACACACGGAAGTCGACCCGACCGGACGGACGGGGCCGTGCACCGCCGCCGCGGGGGCGGCGCCTGGCGGCTGCGAAGGCGTGGTCACCCTGCGGGGATGGCCAGGCGGCGCAGGCGTTCTTCACCGATCATGGTCAGCATGTCGGTGTGCTGGGGCCGCCAGCCGAGGTCCTGCTGTGTGCGGACGGCGCGGATGCGGCCGGAGACGCCCATGATGAGGGCTCCGAATGCGCCCCACACGGCGGCCGCCTCCTGGGGGGTGACACTGCGTGCCTCGACGCCGAGGTCGGCGGCGACGCGTTCGGCGATCCAGCGGTTGGGGATCTCTCCGGCCACGGCGTGGTACAGCCCGCCGGGCCGGCCCTTTTCCAGGGCGAGGGAGAACAGGCGGGTCACGTCGTCGATGTGTACGTTGCTGTAGGTGTTCAGCCCTTCGCCGACGTAGCAGGCCGCCCCTGTCGCGGCGACCGACCGGTAGACCATCGACACGTGGCCGTGATCGCCGGGCCCCCAGATCAGACCGGGCCGGACGACCATCGCGCGCAGGCCGTCCTGGGCGGCGGCCCGGACGGTGTCCTCGGCGGCCTTGCGGTAGGCGGCCAGGGGTTCGGGCGTGACCGGGTCGTCCTCGGCGAAGACGTCCGGGCTCCAGGCGCCCGCGGTGCGCTGTACCAGCACTCCGTTGCCGGACAGGAAGAGCAGCGTCTTGTCCGTGCCGGCCAGGGCCCGAGTGAGGTCCTGGACGGTCGCGGTCTCCTGTTCCGGTCCGGCCTGGGCGGCGTAGACGACGGTGTCGGCGGCCAGGGCCGCCTCGATGACGGTGGGGCGGTGCTCGTCCAGGTCGCCTGCCACGGGGGTGATGCTCCGGGAGGCGAGGGTGGCGGCGGCGATCCTGGTGCGGGCCAGGCCGGTGACCGTGTGGCCTTCGGAGGACAGGTGACGGGCGAGGGCGCCGCCGACGAAGCCGGTGGCGCCGACGACGAAGACGTCCACGGTGAGGCGCCGTCAGGAGGGCAGGGCGCTGAGCTCGCCGCCGTCGGCGAACAGGACGGCGCCGTTGACGTAGGAGCTGGCCGGACTCACCAGGAAGGAGACGATCTCGGCGATCTCGCCGGGGTCTCCGGCGCGGCCACGGGCGGTGGTCCTGTCCAGCATCGCGATGTGCTCGCCGAGCATGGCCCTGGTGCCCTCGGTGTGCACGGGGCCGGGCGAGACGGTGTTGACCCGCACGCCGGACGGGCCGAACTCGGTCGCCCAGTAGCGGGTGAGGATCTCGGCACCCGCCTTGGAGGCGCCGTAGGCGGCGCCGACGGGAGCGGGCATGCGGGCCGCGCTGGAGCCGATGATCACGATCGCGCCCCGGCCACGCTCGGCCATACCGGGCGCCAGCGCGCCGACCAGTAGGAACGGGGCGCGCGCGTTGACCGCGACATGCCGGTCGAAGCTCGCGGCGTCGGTCACCGCGGTCGGGGCGAACTCGTACAGACCCGCGCTGTTGACCAGGATGTCCACCGCTCCGGCCTCGGCGGCCAGGCGCAGCGTGTCCTCGGCGTCGGTCAGGTCGGCGGCGACGAAACGGGCGCTGCCGCCCTGCGCCGCGATCTCCTCGACCAGGGCTTCGCCCCGGGCCTGATCGCGGCCGTGCAGGACGACGTCCGCGCCCTGGACGGCCAGGTTCTGCGCGATGGCCTTGCCGATGCCCGAAGTCGCTCCGGTCACCAGTGCGGTGCGGCCCTGCAAAGCGGTGCTGGCGCTCATGGTGATCTTCCTTGCCGTGATGCGTTCGGCGCGCGGCACGGATCTCGCCGGCGCCCTTCCCGCATCCACTATGCATCGCAGATGTTCTGTGCACAAGAACATCTGTCATTGCGCGTATGCGGTACGATGTGCGGGTGAGTCCATCCGCGTCCGCGAACAAGAAGCCGCCCGCCGAGGCAGAACCCCTGGCGCTCGACACCGACCTGGGCTGGGCGATCCGCATGGTCTCCGCGGCGTTCCGCCGCGTCGCCACCGACTCCGTCGCAGACCTGCCCGGCGGAGCGCGCGGCTACCTGGTCCTGGTCGCACTGGCCGGCGGCGGCGAGCCGCCGTCACAGCTCACCCTGGCCAAAGAGGTGAGTCTCGACCGCACCGTGATGACCTACCTCCTCGACGACCTCGAAGCCGACGATCTGGTGACCCGCAAGCCGGACCCCCGCGACCGGCGCGCCCGCCAGGTCCTCATCACCGGCACCGGACGCACCCGCCTCGCGCAGGTACGCGAAAGCCTCGGCGCCGCCGAAGCGCGCCTCCTCGCAGACCTCAGCCCCAAGGACGCCGAGCAACTGCGGACCCTGCTCGCCCGCGTCGCACAGACCGCGCAGCGCGAAGTCGTCGCCCCCGACGGAACGGAGTGCTGAGCAGACACCTCGCACGCCGCGTCCGGAGCGTGAACGACCAGCCGGTCCCGTCACCGGCAACGGCCCTTCCACCACCGGCGGTTGGCGGGAGGGCCGTCGGGGGCCGTCTTCCGCGCGGGGCGCGGGTGGGCGACACTTGCCGGGCCTGTGACCCGACGTCCTCCGGGAGACCCTGTGACGCTCCGCACCGCACGCCGCGCGCTGGCCACCGCGGCCGCCGCCGCGGCCTGCTCCGCCGCCCTGGCCGTCAACGCCCCCCTCGCCCAGGCGAGTACGACCGCATCCTGCGCCGAGGGCTACACCACCAGTCCGATCAGGGGCGCGCTCGACGGAAAACTGTGGGTCTCGCCCGGCTGCGCCTTCACCGACACCGGCGCCCCCTACGTCATCACCCTGGCCAAACTGAACGTCACCGCGACGTTCGTCAATCCGCCCCTGCACTACTACTTCGTCAACGCGGTGGCCACCTGCCCCACGGTGACGGTCGACGACGGGTGGCTGCTCGGAAGCCAGTGCACCTACACCACCTGATCGGGCACGGTGACCTCGGTTTTCTCACCGCCGAAACGGGCGGCGGAGCGGGGGTCGCGGGGGAGGGGAGCTGCCTGTTTCGGCCGAGCGGGGGCCTGACCTGAGCGCATGGCCTCGCGTCGCACGCGCAACCGGGCATGCGTCTGATCGGTACGGATCATCACCGGCCGCGCTCACCGCCGTATGACGAGGCCACCGTTGACGTCACCACGAAAGTGCTGGAAGTCTCGCGTCGGCTGGTGCTGGTGGGACGCCACGGCACGTCTGGTGCGGTCCTCGACCGCGGCGCCCGGTCGGTCCGCGGCGCCCGGTCGGTCCGCAGTCCGCGGTCCGCTGCGAGGACCGGGGAGGCGTCGCCCGGCACCCGCCCGTCCCGCTCCCGGCAGCCGGCCGTTCCGCGGACCGGCCTGACAAGGCGCTTGCCCGCCGTCCCCTACCGTCCCCCACCGATTGCTGAGGACACCATGAGCACACAGCAGACGACCGACGCTTCCGGTCCCGAACCACCGGCCCCGGGCTCCCCTGGCTCTCAGGCCCCTGGCACCCCGGCCCCCGGGCTCGCGTCCTCCGGCGCCGAGGAGTCCATCTCCGGCGGCCTGCGGGTCGGGCTCAAGAGCCGGCACCTGTCGATGATCGCGATCGGCGGCGTGATCGGCGCCGGCCTGTTCGTCGGCTCCGGTTCGGGCATCGCCGCCGCCGGTCCGGCCATCCTGGTCTCCTACGCTCTGGTCGGCGCGATGGTCGTGCTGGTGATGCGGATGCTGGGCGAGATGGCGGCCGCGTACCCGACGTCGGGCTCGTTCTCGGCGTACGCGGACCAGGGGCTCGGGCGCTGGGCGGGGTTCTCCATCGGCTGGCTGTACTGGTTCTTCTGGGTCGTCGTGCTCGCTGTCGAGGCGACCGCGGGCGCGACGATCCTGCAGGGCTGGATGCCGGCGGTGCCGCAGTGGGGCTGGGCGCTGATCGTGATGGCCGTGCTCACCGTGTCGAACCTGGCCTCGGTCGCTTCCTACGGTGAGTTCGAGTTCTGGTTCGCCGGCATCAAGGTGGTGGCGATCGCCGCGTTCATCGTGGTCGGCGTGCTGGCGCTGTGCGGGGTGCTGGACAGTGACGGCGCGGGCTCCGGGCACGGCTCGGCGGGGCTGTCCAACCTGACGTCCCACGGCGGTTTCCTGCCCAACGGCCCCGGCGCGATCCTGACCGGCATCCTCATGGTCGTCTTCTCCTTCATGGGCAGCGAGATCGTCACCCTCGCCGCCGGTGAGTCCGCCGATCCGCGGAAGGCCGTCAGCCGGGCCACCAACAGCGTCATCTGGCGCATCGCGGTCTTCTACATCGGGTCGATCTTCGTCGTGGTCACACTGCTGCCGTGGAACGACACGTCGATCGTCCGGCAGGGCAGTTACGTCGCGGCGCTGGACTCGGTCGGGATCCCGCACGCCGGGCAGGTGATGAACGTCGTGGTGCTCACCGCGGTGCTGTCCTGCCTCAACTCCGGTCTCTACACCGCTTCCCGTATGGCGTTCTCGCTGGGCGGGCGCGGTGACGCCCCGAAGTCCTTCGCGCGTACGAGCCCGCGCGGTGTCCCGCAGGTGGCGATCCTCTCCTCGGTGGCCTTCGGGTTCCTCGCGGTGTTCTTCAACTACAAGTGGCCGGACAGCGTCTTCGCCTTCCTGCTGAACTCCTCCGGGGCGGTGGCCCTGTTCATCTGGCTGGTCATCTGCTGCACCCAGTTGAGGATGCGCCGGATGATCCTCCGCGACGACCCGGAGAAGCTCGTCGTGCGGATGTGGCTGTTCCCCTACCTGACGTGGGCCACGATCGCGATGATCCTCTTCGTGCTGGTGTACATGCTCACCGACCACGACGGCCGCAAGCAGGTGCTCTTCTCCCTGCTGGCCGCCGCCGTGGTGATCGCCATCTCACTGGTCCGGGACCGGGCCGCCCGGGCGATCGTCCGGCGCCGTCCGAGCGCCTCGCACTCCGTGTGACGAAGCCGCCGCCGGAGCCGGCCCACCACGGGCGGCTCCGGCGGCGGTTGCTTGCGCGCGAACGCGTCACAACACGTCAGTCCGCGGACGTGTGGTGAGCCGGACCCGGCGGGGTGTCGGGGACTGACGGAGCGCTCCAGGTGTTCGACTGACGGCAGGGGGCGCTCCAACGCTCCACGGCTCCCCCGTCTCCGTGGTGATCCCTGCGGTCCCTGTGCTGCCGGCGCCGTTCCCAGTCGCCGTCCCGGGTGAACCCGCACCGGTCCAGCATCTCGTCGAGAGCCCGCGCGGGCAGGCTGTCGCTTCGCTGTTCCGGCGTCATGGTCACCACCACGGCGTCCACTTCGCCCCGGTCGGGATGGTCGTCCAGGCTGCGTACCGTCAGGTGCCACCGGCCGTCGGCGGGGACGGCCTCGACCCGGTAGGGGGCGGCGGGGGTGCGTTCGGACACGACAGCCTCCTGCTGGTCTCGTCGTGTAGACACATGTGCCCGGCTTCGGGCCCCGCATCCGTCCGGGGCGTGCGTCGGTCACGGGCCGGACCCCGGCCTCAGGCTTCCGGGATCGGGCGGTCGTAGAAGTCGCCGCGCGGCTCGTCGGGGTCGACCCCGGTCCGCTTGCCTGTGTCGAGCGCGTCGATCCGGGTCATCTCGTCGTCGTCCAGCGCGAAGTCGAAGACGTCGAGGTTCTGGGCGATCCGGCCGGGGTCGGTCGACTTGGGAATCACCGAACGTCCGTGCTGGATGCCCCAGCGGAGCATGACCTGTGCGGGCGACTTGCCGTGGGTCTCGGCGATGGCCGCGATGGTCGGGTCCCGCATCACGTTCTTGCGGTCCTCACGCCACGGACCCGGGTAGAAGGTGATGCCGCCGATCGGCGACCAGGCCTGGGTGAGGATGCCGTGCTCGGCGTCGGCGCCCTGCACGTCGGGCTGCTGGAAGTAGGGGTGCAGCTCGATCTGGTTGACCGCCGGGACCACGTCGACCTCGGCGAGGAGTCGCCCGAGGTGGCCGGGCTTGAAGTTGCTCACGCCGATCGCGCGCACCGATCCGTCGGCCAGCAGCTTCTCCAGGGCCCGGTAGGCCGCGAGAGTGCGGTCGAATCGGCTGGGGCGAGGCTGGTGCAGGATGAACAGATCCAGGCGGTCGACACCGAGCTTGCGCGTGGACTTCTCGAACGCGTGCAGGGTCTCGTCGAATCCGTAGTCGCTCGGGAAGACCTTGGTCTCGACGAAAACCTCGTCCCGGGGAATTCCGGCTCGGCGCAGGCCGTCTCCGACCTCCTTCTCGTTGAAGTACGCGGCGGCCGTATCGACGTGGCGGTATCCGAGTTCGAGCGCGGTCGCCACCGCGTCCGCGGTCTCCTCCGGTGAGCTCTGAAAGACGCCCAGGCCCAGAGCGGGGAGGGTGACGCCGTTGTTGAGAGTGATCGTTTCCATGTCTCCACTCGACTCCTGTGCGGACCCGTGCGGAAGTGGCTGTCGATCGGGGTACTGGCGCTACCTCTCAGGAAGCGCCGGCCCCGCGTACGGTGGGAGCATGGACCTGCGGACCGAGATCTCCGAGTTCCTGCGCACGCGCAGGGCCCGGATCACGCCCGAGCGAGCCGGGCTCGGTACGAGCGGCGGACGACGGGTGCCGGGGCTCCGGCGCGAAGAGGTCGCGGTTCTCGCGTCCATCTCCGTGGACTGGTACATCCGCATCGAGCGCGGCAACCTCACCGGCGTCTCCGACGAGGTCCTCCACGCCCTCGCGGCCGCGCTCCAGCTCGACGAGGCCGAGACCACTCACCTGCACGACCTGGCGCGGGCGGCCCGCAGCTCGACCCGCAGAACCGGGGCCCGCGCAAAGCGGCCCGCTCTGCGCCCCGGACTGCGAACCGTCATCGACTCGATGCAGGGACTTCCGGCGTGGGCGCGCAATCACCGTTTCGAGATCATCGCGACGAATTCGCTGGCGCAAGCCCTCTATTCCGACCTCCTGCAGAGCCGCATCGCGGACGGGAACAACGCTCGGTTCACCTTCCTCGACCCGCTCGCGCGCGAGTTCTACGTCGACTGGGAGCAGACCGCCGACGATGTCGTCGCCGTCCTGCGCGGCTACGTCGGGGCGAATCCGGCGGATCGACGCCTCTCCAACCTCGTGGGCGAGCTCGCGACGCGCAGTGACGACTTCTCCCGCCGGTGGGCCGTCTACGACGTGAAGTACCACCGCACCGGCCGCAAAGTCCTCCACCACCGGGTCGTCGGAGATCTCGACCTCGGATTCGAGGCGCTCGCGCTGCCCGACTCCCCGACGCTGAGCCTGTTCGTCTACTACCCGGCCGACGAGCCGACTCGGGAGCGCTTGAAGCTGCTGGAGAGCTGGGCCGCCACCGAGTCCCGCGACGACAGCCGGCCTCGTCCCGTCCAGCCGCGGTAGCGCCGCGGGACGGCCGTGAAGTCCTGTGAAGTCGCGGGACGGCCTCTGAAGAGCTCAGCCGAGCAGGAAGGCTTCGAGGTCGGCGACCAGACGGCCGGTCTCCTCGTAGGCGAGCATGTGGCCCGAGTGTTCGTAGACGGTGAAGCGCGCGTGGGGGATGAGCCTCGCCAGCTCACGACCGGACTCGGGCGGGTTCAGACCGTCGGCGGCACCGGAGACCACCCACGTCGGGGCGGTGATCGAGGGCAGTACGGGTCGCAGGTCGAACCCGGCGAGGGACGCCTCGACCGCGGCCTTCTCCTCGGCGGACAGCTCGGTGGAGTCCGGACCTGTCTGGGTGGCGAGGATGTCGGCTCGGCGCTCGTCCGGGGTGTCGGGTGACCACAGGGCGCCGGCCATGAACGCGAGGGTCTCCTCCACCGTGGCCGACTCCAGATCGAAGCCCGTCCGCTGCGCGTAGGCACGCACCGACGACGTCGTGCCGTGCGCCTTGCCGACGACCAGCGCCAGCCGTGCCACCCGCGACGGGGCGAGAGCGCCCAGCTGGGCGGCGAGGTAGGACCCCATGGAGATGCCGACCACCAGCGCGGGGCCGGCGCCGAACGACGCGATCAGCCCGGCCAGCATCCGGCCCTGGTCGGCCAGCGTGAACCCGGCCGGGCGCGCGCTGCGGCCGTGCCCCAGGGCGTCGGGTGTGACGACCCGGAAGCGCGCGCCGAGCGGCTCGGCGACCGGCCGGACCGTCGACGCGTCCCCGTAGAGGCCGTGCAGCAGCACCAGCAGGGGCGCCTGCGGGTCGCCGTGCTCCTCGTAGTGGATGGTGTTGCCGTCGACGTCGGCGTAGGGCATCGCGAGCTCCGTCCGGGTGAGCGTCCTGTGCACCATCCATGCAGGCACGATCACCCCCGCGTCGTCAGACCGCGTCGCCGAGGTCTGCGTCGAGTCGCGGGGGGCCCTGCGGGCCCGCCGGCCGGTTCTCGGCGAGCAGGGCCAGGTGTGCTTCGAGGGCGGCGAGCTGCTCGGCTCCGATCCGCGCCGCCCAGCGGTCGCGCACTTCGGTGAAGAGCGCCGCGCCGAGGGTCATCATGTCGCGGCCGCGATCCGTGACGCGAAGCCGCTTGACCCGTGCGTCGCCCGGGTCGTTCTCCCGCTCGACGTATCCCAGTCGCTCAAGGGCGGCGATCGTCTTGGCGGCGGCCTGCTTGGAAACGGACAGCCGGCGGCCGAGTTCGGTGGCCGTGTCCGCTCCCTCCTCGATGGCGCGCAGGGCGAACTCATGGGAGGCGCGCACGCCTTCGTGTCCGCGGTTCGCCAGTTCGCCGACCACCTCGTCCACCATCGACTGGAAGCCGCCGAGCAGCAGCAGCGCCAGCTCAGCGCCTGGTGACCGTGCCATGGGACGCATCATACGAGAACCCCGCCGGTATCGACAACCGGGTTGTCGTTCTGTAAGCTGACAACCCGGTTGTCGATCAGATGGAGGAATCCCATGGCCCCCACGCCCCCCGGCGCCACCCTTCCGACCGTCGAGCACCACCGCGTCGGCCTCAACGGCACAGAGCTCCACTACGTCTCCGCGGGAACCGCCGGATCCCCCGTCGTGCTGGTCCACGGCTTCCCGGAGACCTGGTGGGTCTTCCACAAGCTGATCCCCCTGCTCAGCGCGCACCACCGGGTGTTCGCCCCCGACCTGCGCGGTTTCGGCGACTCGGCCACCGCGACCGACGAGCACGACAGCGCGACCGCGGCCCGGGACCTGAGCGAGCTGATCACCGCGCTCGGCGTCGGCCCGGTTCACCTGACGGGCCAGGACATCAGCGGCCCCACCACCTTCCGCGTCGCGGCCGCACACCCCGGCCTGGTGCGCAGCTATACGGCGATCGAGACCGGCCTGCCCGGGTTCGGCCTGGAAACGCTCGCGGACGTCACCAGCGGCGGCGCCTGGCACATCGGCGTCCTCGCCGCCCCCGGCATCCCGGAGATGCTGCTCGCCGGACGAGAGCGCGCCTTCCTCGCCGAGTACGCCCTGCCCTCCCTCAGCGCCACTCCTGACGCGTTCACCGACCAGGACATCGACGAGCTCACCCGCTCCTACGTGCGGCCCGACGGGTTCAAGGGCGCGGCCGGGCTGTACCGGTCGATGCTCCGCGAAGGCGAGGAGATCCGGGAACTGGCGTCCCCGCCGCTCGACCTGCCCGTGCTCGCCGTCGGCGGCGGATCGGGGGACTTCACGCCGGCGACGCTGCGCCGCGTCGCCGAGGACGTGAGGTCCGCATCGCTCGACGGCATCGGCCACTACGCGGCGATGGAAGCACCCGAACGCCTCGCGGACGCCCTCCTCGCCTTCTACCGCGAGATCGACGGTCCGCAATGACGCCCGCACCCGCCCGGTCCAGGGTCTCCGCCCCCCGCCGCCGCGGGCAGCCACGATCGATCGGTGCGCGGCTGTTTCGCGTCGTGACGGCCGGGCACCCGCAGCGCACATCGCCGGAACGCCCCGGCTCCGCCGGGCGGGCCGGCGGCGGGACCACCGTTCCGCCCGATCCGGGCGGGAACGGACCACGGAGACGGGCCGAGCCGCAGCCGCCGTCGCAGCATTCCGAGGGCCAGGCTCTCCGCGCCCGCTCATCATCGCCGTGCCGCGGCCGTGCCGTGGCACCGAGGGAAGCCATCATGAAAGCAGCGGTATACGAAGGACCGCGGACGGTCACGGTGAAGGACGTGCCGGACGCGCGGATCGAGCATCCCTGCGACATCCTCGTCAAGGTCACCTCCAGCAACATCTGCGGTTCCGACCTGCACATGTACGAGGGCCGCACCTCGTTCGAGTCCGGCCGTACGCTCGGCCACGAGAACCTCGGCCAGGTCGTCGAGGTCGGCTCGGCCGTACGCAAGGTCCAGGTCGGCGAGTACGTGGTGCTGCCCTTCAACATCGCCTGCGGGTTCTGCAAGCAGTGCGAGCAGGGACTGACCAACTACTGCCTGACGATGCAGCCGGAGCCGGCGCTGGCCGGCGCCGCCTTCGGGTTCGCCGACATGGGCCCCTACCAGGGCGGCCAGGCGGAGCTGCTGCGGGTGCCCTACGGGGACTTCAACGCGTTGCGTCTGGGCGAGGACGCCGCCGAGCGGCAGACCGACTACGTGATGCTCGCCGACATCTTCCCCACCGGCTACCACGCCACCGAGATGGCGCACGTCAAGCCGGGCGACCAGACGATCGTCTTCGGCGCCGGGCCGGTCGGGCTGATGGCGGCCTACTCCGCCCTCCTCAAGGGCGCCGGCCGCGTCTGGGTGGCCGATCACCAGCCGGACCGGCTGCGCAAGGCCGAGGAGATCGGGGCCGTCCCGATCGACACCGCCGAGCAGGACCCGGCCGAGGTCGTCAAGGACGCCACCCTCGGTCTGGGCGCCGACAACGGCTGCGAATGCGTCGGCTACCAGGCGCACGACGCCGAAGGACACGAGGACGCCGGCCTCACGGTCAACTCGCTGATCGACGCGGTCAGGTTCACCGGCGACATCGGTGTGGTGGGCGTGTTCCTGCCCGAGGACCCCGGCGGCGCCCGCGCCCAGGGGGAGCTGGAGGCGCAGGGCAAGGTGCCGATCGACTTCGGCCTGATGTGGTTCAAGGGCCAGCGGATGGGCACCGGGCAGGCGCCGGTGAAGAGGTACAACCGGGCGTTGCGGGACCTGATCGCCGGCGGCAAGGCGCAGCCGAGCTTCCTGGTCTCCCACGAACTCGCCCTGGACGAGGCCCCCGCCGCCTACGAGCACTTCGACGCCCGGGACGAGGGCTGGACCAAGGTCGTGCTGCACCCTGACGGGCACGGCGACGGTCACAAGCGGTGAGGACCCCCCCCGGTTCAGCGGGGCCGGCCGAGCGCCGCCGCCGGACGCAGGTGCTCCTCCACTCCTTCGCCCGTGGCGGCGCCGGCCAGCGCCCGTCCCAGCCGGGGCGCCTGTTTGAACAGGTTGTGCCCGGCGACGAAGAAGATCCCGTCGGCTTCCCAGACCGCCATGCCGTCCTCGCTCCACGGCAGGCTCGTCACCCAGCAGTGCAGGTACTCCACCGGCTCGGGGTCCAGGCCGGGCAAGGCGCGGGAGACGTACGCGCGGGCGCGGTCGTTGAGCGCCACCAGCGCCTCGGGGTCCGCGAAACTGCCGTCTTCGCGCACCTCGACCGTTTGGCTGAGGCCCACCGCGTACCGGCTGTTGCCCGGGTACGGAGCCGCGTAGACGCCCACCTCCCCGAAGTCGCCGCTGCTGTCCTGCAGACAGGCCACGCGTTCCGGTGGTGTTCCTCTGACCCGGAAGGTGAGGCGGACGTGGGCGGCCGGCCGGACGGGGAGCGACAGCCCCACGGTGCGCGCCAGCCGCGCCGTGCCCACGCCCGCGCATACCACGGCCGTCGTGTACTCCTCGCGGCCGGCGGCGCTGAGCACCTCCACCGTGCCGCGGTCCGTCGGATGCAGCGAGATGACCTCGTCGGTGACCACCGCGTCGCCCAGAGCGGCGGCCAGGCTCTCGATCGCGACGCGGGTGCGGATGGCGCCGCCGCCCTCGTCGAGCATCGCCGGACCGCTGTAGTCGGCGAGCAGCGGCATACGGGCGCGCAGCTCGCCGCTGTCGACGGCCCGGACCGGTACGCCGCCGACGTCCCGCAGAACACTCAGTCTCCCGGGAACGGGACTACCCAGGGCGACCACTCCGTCCCGGGAGATCAACTCGACGCCCAGCCGGTCGGCCCACTCGTCCCAGACGGCGCGGCCCTGCCGGGTGAATTCGGCCAGGCGCGCGTCGTCGTGCGCGTGGCGGAAGATGCGGGACTGGCCACTGGACTGCCCGTGGCCCGGAACGCCGCTTTCGTAGACCCGCACCGTCGTCCCGCGCTCGGCCAGCGCATAGGCGGTGCACAGTCCGACGATCCCGGCTCCTACCACGGCCACCTCGGGAACCCGGCCCATTCCATCGCCTCGTTTCGCGTCCCGGAGCTGTCCCCTGCGGGCAGGAACGGCGTGCATCGGTCGCCGCCGCGATCCGGCGGGTGGCCCGATCCGGTGGGCGGCATGGTCTGGCGCTGCGTGACGCGACGGCGGACCCGTTCCCTCAGTCTCACACCGGTCCGAAATATGTCAATTCATGTCAATCCGGCACTGCGGGCGCCGCCCTCGGCGGCCGGTCCGGCGCCGTCCCTCGCCTCCGTCCGCCGACCGGCCCTGACGGTGCATGACTTCCGCTAAGCTCAGCGTGACATCCACGCGTGCACCATCGAGCGCTGGGGCCGCGCTCGGACAGCGGCCCGCGGGGGAGTGTGACGATGCGCCATCGTACGCTCGGAGCCGGTGGCCCGGTCGTCAGCGAGGTCGGCCTCGGGACCTGGCGGCCCCTGGCGCGGGACGGGCGGCACGGCGCCGCCCGTGTCGTGGGCGCCGCCCGCGACCTCGGCATCACGCTCTTCGACACCGCCGGCTCGTACGGCGACGCGGAGGAGACGCTGGGCACCGCCCTGCGGGGCGTGCCGAGAGAGTCCTACGTGCTGTCCACCAAGGTCTACTACGAGCCCGGAGGCGCGGTGGCCGGGCTGTCGCGCGCAGCCGTCAGGGCAGGTGTCGAGCGCAGCCTGACGGCTCTGCGCACCGAACGCATCGACCTGCTCAGCGCCCACCGGTTCGACGACCGCACCCCCTTGGCGGAGACCGTCGCGGCCTTCGGGGAACTCCTCGCGGAAGGCAAGATCGCGCACTACGGGTTCAGCGAGTGGACGGCGCAGCAGATCGCTGCGGCCTGCGCGGCGGCGGCGGAACTCGGTGTCCGGCCCCCGATCGCCAGTCAGCCCCAGTACAGCGTCCTGTGGCGGGTGCCGGAGAAGGCCGTCGTGCCGCTGTGCCAGGACCTCGGCATCGGCACGGTGGCTTTCTGGCCGCTCGCACAGGGCCTGTTGACCGGCAAGTACGCCCCCGGCGAACCGCCCCCGCAGAACTCCAGGGCCGCGGACCCCGCCGGGAAGCTCCTGATGGACCACTTCATGGCGGAGCCGATCCTGGAGCGGGTGCAGCTCTTCGCCCGGCTCGCCCGGAAACGGGGCATGACGCCAGCCCAGCTCGCGGTGGCGTGGGTGCTCAACCGGCCCGGTGTCACCTCGGCGCTGGTCGGCGCCTCGACCCCCGAGCAACTGGCCGAGACGGCGTCAGCCGCCGGGGTGGTCCTGCCGGAAGCCACCGTGGAACTCATCGACAAGGTCTTCGCCGGATGTGTCTACGACGACGTCGCCGGCACCGGCTGAGGAAGCAGATGACCGACACCTTCCCGCCGTCCGACCGGGACGCGGCCCTCATACGTGCGGCGGTGCCCGCCGACGCCGGACGCCTCCATCTGCTGGCGCTGCCGTTCATGCGGGCCGGCTTCCTGCGGCACCGGCCGCCGGCCGTCTTCGGCGAGCGCGTCGCCGACTTCCTGGTGGCCGAGCACGACGAGCGGCTGATCGCGTGTGCGGGGGTGCAGCAGCTGGCGGACCAGTCGACGGCCGCGGTGCTGTACAACTTCTGCGTCGACGAGGCGTTCCAACGCCGGGGCATAGGAGCGCGGTTGCTGGCCGGCAGCGTTCAGCACGCCAGGGAGGGCGGGGCGCGGCTGCTCTACACGGCGACAGTCCGCCGGGACGGGTGGTTCGAGCGCTTCGCCTTCCGGCGGGTGGAGCCGGCCGACGTCCCGGCCTCCTGGGCGGCCCGGCTCAGCCCGTCCCGCGGCTCCCTCCTCTACGTCCGCGACCTCGCCTGAGGGAGCGGGTCCGTCACCGGTGCAGGGTGGTCCCGTGACCGGTCTCGGCGGCGCACGCGCCGAGCAGCGCCCGGTCGCCGACCAGCCGGACGACGGGCACACCCGACCGTAACGCGGTGAGGGCGCCGGACAGCTTCGGCAGCATGCCGCCCAGCGGCGGCCGGTCGCGCAGCAGCGCCGCGAGGTCGTCGCTGCCCATGCGGGCGATGACCGACGACGGATCGGCCGGGTCGGCCATCAGCCCCTCCACATCGCTGACGTAGACCAGCTGGTCGGCCGACAGGGCGGCGGCCAGCGCGGCCGCGGCGGTGTCGGCGTTGAGATTGTGGAGCACTCCGCCGGCGTCGGGCGCCACGCTCGCGACCACCGGCACGAGGCCCGCCTCGCACGCAGTGGTCAGCACCTTCGTGTCCACGGCGGCGACCTCGCCCACCCGGCCGAACCTGGCGACGCCGTCGACGCGCAGCGTGCGCGCCGTGATCATCCCGGCGTCCTCGCCCGACAGGCCGACCGCCGGTATCCCGGCGCCCCGGAGCTGGCCGACCAGGTCCTTGTTGATCCGGTCGACGAGCACCGTGCGGACGACGTCCATCATGTCGGGGTCGGTGACCCGCAGGCCGTCGACGAAGCGCGGGGTCAGTCCGCGCCGGGCGGCCTCCTCGGTCACCTCGCGGCCGCCGCCGTGCACCAGGACCAGCCGTCGGCAGCCGCCGGCCAGCACGGTCAGGGCACGTATCGCGGCGGCGGACAGCCGGCCGCCCTGCATCGCCGCGCCCCCGTACTTGACCACGAGCGCCGACTCGGCCCCGCTCACCGCTGCTCCCCGGCGCGGTGCTCGGTCACCGCGGCGACCAGCCCCCCGAAGGTGGGGAAACCCACCGGCAGGTTGAGCGGCAGCGAGCAGTCCAGCTCCTCGCCGAGCAGCAGCATGAGTTCGGCGGCGAGCAGCGAGTCGCCGCCCGCGGCGAAGAAGTCGTCGCCGTCGGCCGGCGCCTCGGCGTCGAGCAGCCGTCGCCACAACCGGCGGGTCCGCTGACGGACCGTGGGATCACCGTCCGCGGGACGTACGGCCGGCGTGTCCGCCGATACGGGCGCGGTGGCGACGCCTGCGGAAGCCGAGGACGGCTCGGGAGTCGAGGCTGGAGCGGGAGTGGTGGCCAGCGCGGCGGCGGTGGCCGGAGCGGGAGTCGAGGACGGCCCGGGAGCGGCGGCCGGCCCGGGGTCCGGCGACCCCGGCTGCGGCGTCATGCCGGGAGCGACCGCCCCGGCCGGCCGCGGCTGCGCCGTCATGCGTTCCAGGACGCCGACCAGCCCGGCCGCCAACCGCGCGGCCCGCGGGGGGTCGATCAGGGCCGGCGAGTACAGCAGCCCGCCGCGGATCGTCCCGTCGGGCCGCGGATCGAGTTCGACGGTCACGTCGTTGCTGCTGGACAGACCCGCTGCCGGGAGCGCCGTCACCTCGGCGCCGGCCAGCTGAAACGGCCGGCCGAGGCCGTCGCGCAGGGCGACCAGGACCTGGGTGAGCGGGTTGACCGGCAGCGTGCGGGGCAGCCCGAGCTCCTGCATCAGCAGCGGGAACGGCACGTCCTGGTTCTCGATCGCGGCGAGCATGACCGATCGGGTCACGTCCAGCAGCCGGTCGGTGGCCCCCGGCCGCACCGGGATGCGCAGCGGCAGGGTGTTGGTGCTCAGCCCCACCAGGCGGTCGAACTCGGGCAGCGACCGGCCGGCCGTAGACATCCCGATCACCGCCTCCCCGAGACCGGTCTCCTCGGCCAGCCAGCGGGCCGCCGCGGCGATCAGCACCGTGGACACGCTCGTCCGCGCGGCGACGGCGAGCCTGCGGGCGGCCGCGGTGAGCGGGGCGTCACAGAAGATGTCCTCCCACCGGCCCTCCGACGTGCGAACGGCGGGCCGCGGCTTGAGGAAGGGCAGCGGGGCGGGCCCGGTGATGCCCGCCAGCTGCTGCTTCCAGTACGCCATCTGGGGGTCGAACCGCCCGGTGTCCAGTCCCTCCTGCTGCCAGGCGGCGAAGTCGGCGAACTGGCGGTGGACCGGGGACAACGGGTCGGGCCGCTGCTGCAGGAACGCCTCGTAAAGGGCGGCGAGTTCCTCCCTCACCACGCTCATCGCCCGGCCGTCCACGGTGATGTGATGCGTGGTCAGCAGCACGGTGTGCCGCTGCGGAGCGTGCCGCAGGACCCGGCAGCGCAGCAGCGGCCCGCGGTCCAGGTCGAACCGCGTGGTCGCCTCCTGCCGCGCCAGCTCCGGTACGTCGGACCCGGCGACGCCGTCGAGGAGGTCGAAGCCCGGCGGGAGCTCGGGGTGGACGACCCGCAGCAGCTCGCCCTCGCGGAGGGTGAACGTGGTGCGCAGCGCCTCGTGGCGGCCGCTCACGGCGGTCAGCGCGGCGTGGAAGGCCGCCGGGTCGAACGGCCCGTCGACCTGCCAGGCGTAGGCGAGGATGTAGGCGGGGGTGTCGCGGGCGTACTGCGAGGTCAGCCACAGCCGCCGTTGCAGCGCGGTGGCCGGCGGGTGGTAGGGCAAGGTGTGCAGTCGGGCGCTACGCATCGGACGCGTTCCTTTCGGACGGGTACCCCGTGATCCGCGGACATGGCCGGGGCACCAGGTCGCGGGACCGGGCGACCGGGCCCGTCGCTCACCGGTACGCCTGGCGTTGCAGTGCGTGGAGCTGTGCGTACGAGCCGTCGAGTGCGAGGAGTTCGCGGTGCGTGCCGGCCTCGGCGATCCGGCCGTCGCGCAGGACCACGATCAGGTCGGTGTCGCGCATGGTGCCGAGCCGGTGCGAGACGAGCAGGGTGACCGCGCCGGTGGCCCGGCCGATGGCCCGCGCCGCGGCGGCGTACCGGTCGAGCAGCGCCTGTTCCGCGGCCGGGTCGATGGCCGCGGTCGGCTCGTCGAGCAGGAGCAGCAGCGGGTCGGTGCGCATCATGGCGCGGGCGACGGCGAGCTTCTGCCACTGCCCGCCGGACAGGTCGGTCCCGTCGTCGAAGCTCCGCCCGAGCGGGGTGTCCAGCCCGCTGCCGAGGGCGTCCGGCAGGGTCTCGGCGTCGGCGGCGCGCAGGGCGTCGGTGACGGCGAGGGCGTCGTCGATCCGGGGGAGATCGCCGATGCCGACGGTGTCGCGCAGCAGGAACTGCGGCTTCGCGAAGTCCTGGAAGCCCGCCGTGATCCGGGACCGCCAGCCCGCGAGGTCGAGGTCGCGCAGGTCGGTGCCGTCGACCAGGATGCTGCCGTGCGTGGGGGTGGCCAGGCCCGCCAGCAGCCGGACCAGGGTGCTCTTGCCGGCCCCGTTGTCGCCCACCACCCCGACCACGCTGCCGGCCGGCAGGAACAGGTCGGCGTCGGCGAGCGCGTCGTGGTCCGCGCCGGCGTACCGGTAGCCGAGGCCGCGCAGCTCGATGCCCCGGGTGAGCCGGCGCGGCGCCGGGAGGGAACCGGTCCACAGCGCCTCGGCCGTCCGCGCCCGGGCGCGCAACCGCAGCAGCCGGCTTCCCGCCTCCTTGCTGTTGTGGACCGCGTTGCCGAAGCGGACGGTCTGCGCCATCTGCTGGCTGACGCTGGCCACCAGGGTCAGGGTGAGGACGACGTCGCCGAGGCCGATCCCGCCGGTGACGGCCTGGCGCGCCACGAGGATCACGGCCCCGGCGTAACCGGCGGCGAAGACCAGCCAGCCGCCGGCGACGTACAGCGTGCCCAGCAGGCCGGCGCGGTCCAGCCGCGCGTCGGCCGCGAGCAGGTGGCGCAGGTGCCGGTCGCGGAACTCCGAGCGCAGGCCGTAGACACGCAGTTCCTTCGCCGGACCGGCGGTGGTGGCCTGCTCGAACAGGAAGCGGGCGTGTCGCTGGTCGGCGGCCGTCTCGGTCAGGGCCCGCTGCCTGAGCCGCTCCAGCCGCGAGCCGGCCGCCAGCGACGGCCAGGCGAGCAGCGGCAGGAGCAGCAGGAAGGGGTTGACGAAGGCGAGCGCGACCCCGGTGGCGACCGCCCGCAGCACGGCGCCGATGAGCAGCGAGGTGACGTCGCATCCTTCGGCCAGGTGCATGCGTTCCGTGGCGAGCAGTTCGAGTTCGTCCAGCCAGCCGGAGCGTTCGGCGGGCTCGACCGAGGTGGTCGACAACCGCATGAGTTCCCGGTCGACCAGGTGGGCGGTCTGTTCGATGAGGGGCACCGCCAGCCGGATCGCCACCGAGCCGGCCGCGAAGCCGAGCGCGTTGATCAGGGCGATGACCGCGGCCAGCCGGACCGTCGAGCCGAGGTGGTGGGCCTGGATGGCCTGGACGGTCAGCTTCAGCCCGTAGGCGGAGGCCACCAGCGTCAGCGGTCGCAGGCTGAACAGGACGGTGAAGGGCAGCGCGCGCGCCCGGTCGGCGCGGAAGGACAGGGCGAAGGCGGCGCCGAGGCCGCGCAGCGACTCACGCACGCGCCTCACCTCCGGCGCGGGGGCCGGTGAACCGGTCGGCCTGGATGCGGAACATCCGGGCGTAGGCCCCGTCCGCGGCCATGAGTTCCTCGTGGCTGCCGCTCTCCAGGACCGTGCCGTGTTCGAGGACGACGATGCGGTCGGCCCGGCGGGTGGTGGAGAAGCGGTGCGAGATGAGCACGGAGGTCACTCCCTCGGTGAGCGAGAGGAACCGGTCGTTCAGCTCCGCCTCGGCGCGTACGTCGAGGGCGGAGGCCGGCTCGTCGAGGATCAGCAGCCGGGCTCCGTGCCGGACCGCGAACAGCGCGCGGGCCAGCGCGAGCCGCTGCCATTCGCCGCCGGACAGGTCGCGGCCGCCGGCGAACCTGGCCGACAGCATGGTCTGCCAGCCCTGGTCCAGCCGGTCGATCAGCTCGGTGGCCCCGGCCTGCTCGGCGCAGATCCGCATGCCGTCCATGTCGTCGGCGTGCTCCACGGCCCCGAGGCCCACGTTGTCCGCGGCGCTCAGCTCGTAGTGGACGAAGTCCTGGAAGACCGCGCCGATCCGCCGCTGCCACCGGCCGGTGTCGGACTCCGTCAGCGGGACGCCGTCGATCAGGATGCGGCCGGCCTGCGGCCGGTACATCCCGGACAGCAGCTTGACCAGGGTGCTCTTCCCCGCCCCGTTGACACCCACGACGGCCAGCGACCGGCCGGCCGGGATGTCCAGGTCGAAGCCGCTGAAGACCGGTTCCGCGCGTCCGGCGTAGCGGAAGCCGACCGCCTCGAACCGGACGGCCGGGGCGGCGCCGGGAACGGGGGCCGACGGGTCGGGCGCGGCCGCCGGGAGGGCCCGTTCGAGCGCGCGGACCAGCGGGACCGCGGCGGCCCCCTGGTCGATCTTCACGTTGTCCGGGCTGACGCCCATGACGGCACTGAGCCCGAGCAGCGCGCCGGCGTAGGCGGTGAAGCGCCCCGCGCTCAGGTCACCGTGGGACGCGGCGAGCCCCAGCACGGTGAAGCCGCACAACTGGACGGCCATCACCCCGGCGGTCAGCAGGGGCATCAGGAGGCGGCCGTCCCGGCGGGTCCGCCACAGACCCGCCATGGCGGCCCGCCACTCCTGGTGGAAGCGCAGGTCGAGCCAGTCGCGCAGCCCGAAGATCCGGATCTCCTTCGACGCCTCCGGGTCCCGGGCGAAGTCGCGGACGTACGAGGGGCGGCGCAGCTTCGCAGGAGTGCCCATCAGCGCCTGCTGGCCACGCCGGTAGTCGGCGACGACCCCGCTGGTCAGAACGGCGAAGCCGGCCAGCAGGGCCAGGGCGAGCCACCAGTGGAAGACGGCGATCAGCGCCGCGCAGGCAACCGCCTGGAGGCGGGCCACGCCGATGTTGGCGCTCGCGATCAGGGCGTCGCGCGGGGTGAAGCCGGCGGTGCCGACGCCCTGCGCCCCCGTCACCAGGTCCAGCGTGGCGGTGTCCTCGAGGTGGCCGATGCCGGTGGGGCCGAGCGAGGCGGCCATGACGCGGTCCCGCAGCTGCCGGGTCAGGCGCCGTCCGAGGGCGTCGGCCGTCTGCTGGGCGACCGGGACCAGCAGCTGCTGGAGCAGGAAGCCGAGGGCGATCAGGACGCCCAGCGCGGTGACCTGACGCAGCGCCGAGGAATGGCCGTGGGCGGCCGCGCCCGACACCACGTCGACCAGCCGGCCGTTGGCGATCGTCAGGGCCACCGGCGCGAGGGCGGCGCCGACCAGTGCGAGCAGCAGCAGTCCGGCCAGCGGGAGACTGACGGACGGCAGCATCCCGAGCATCGCCAGGAGCGGCGAACCGCGCAGGGCGGGCCGTTCACCTGCGGAGCCGGGCGGCCGCGGGGGCATGCGATCGTTCTCCTTCCCGTCCCCTGGCGGAGACGCGTGCTGCCCCGGGCGGGGCCGCGCATCAGATGAGGCGGAGCGGCGGCACGGTGTTGTGGGCGCGTACCCAGCGGAAGGCGTCGCTGGTGGCCTGCTGGCCGCCGTGCACCGGCAGGGTGACGCCGGAGATCCAGCCCGCCTGCTCGCTGCACAGGTAGAGCACCGCGGCCGCGACGTCCTCGGGGCGGCCGAACCGGCCCAGCGGATAGAGGGAGGCGCGGTCCTGCCGGTCGTCCTCGTCGGTCAGCCACGGCTGGGTCATCGCGGTCTCGATGAGGGCGGGGGCGACCGCGTTGACCCGGATGCCGGCGGGTCCCAGTTCGTACGCGAGGGCGCCGGTCAGGCTGATCAGGGCGGCCTTGGCCGCGCCGTACAGGGCCTCGCCCGGGGCGGGGAACAGGCCGTCGATGGAGGCGGTGGAGACGATGGCGCCGCCGGTCCCCTGGGTGGTCATCACGCGGGCCGCGGCCGTGATCGTGAGCAGCGGGGCCTTGACGTTCACCCCGAAGACGGAGTCGATCGAGGCCGCGGTGGCCTCGGCCAGCGGTCCCACGGAGCCCGGCACGTCGCCCCACCCGCCGACGTTGCCGACGAGGATGTCCAGTC
Organism: Streptomyces sp. IBSBF 3018; assembly: GCA_050613715.1. Lineage (GTDB taxonomy): Bacteria > Actinomycetota > Actinomycetes > Streptomycetales > Streptomycetaceae > Actinacidiphila. Next base: position 29,039 of record JAJSZB010000001.1, on the reverse strand, counting down.
CGCCCATCCGGTCGGCCGCCTCGGCCACGACCCGTTCGGCGGTCGCGGGATCGGCGCCGTCGGCGGCGATCCAGTGCGCGGCGCCGCCGGCGCCCCGGATCTCCCGGGCCACGGCCTCGACGTCGGCGGCCGTCCGGGCGACCACGGTGACCTGCGCGCCCTGACGGGCCAGCAGCAGCGCCGCCTCACGGCCGATGCCGCGGCCGGCCCCGGTGACCATGGCGCGTCCGCCGTCGAGACGAAAGGGTTCCGACACTCGATCTCCTCGTGGATCTCTCGACCGTTCTGGATCAGGCACAGGACCGGGCCGCGGCCACGGGAGCGAACGCCTCACCCACGGTGGCCGGCACGATCATGGTAGGCGGCACCCGGCGGCACCTGGCGTCGTCCGCGCCGCTCCGGCTGTTGCGCGACAGGCGTGGACGACGCCGCCGGTCGGCTCGGCGGGACCGTCCGCCACCTGTCCTCGGCATCCCGCCGCTCATGCCTGCCCCGGCGGGATCGGGACCAGCCGCGTCGCGGCGCCGCCGCCCGGCGGCGGGTCCAGCGGCCGGGGGGCGGCGGTCAGCCACGCGGCGAACTGGTCGCGGTAGAACGGGCTGCGCGGGTCGCCGGACTGGCCGCCGGGAAGGTTGAGGAGCGCCTGCGCGGGCCGGCCGGGGGACGCGGCGAGCCGCACGGCCGGGCCGAAGCCGGGCCGCGCCGCGCAGACCGACTCCGGGCAGCCCGGCATCTCGTCCTGGGGCAGGTCGAGGAGCGCGGCGAGTTCGGGCGCGAGGGGCGACATGGGATGGCGGATGCCGGTGGGGTTCAGCATGCCCCACCGCAGCGCCTCCGGGCCGGTCTCCGGTGCCATGTGCCGCAACAGGCCCCCGCACACGTCGAGTTCGAACAGCAGGAAGCTCCGCTGGTCGCGGTGCGGCGGGGGGAAGAGCGAAGCGTCGCCCAGCATCGCGCGCAGCGGCGACTCGTGGGAGTGCCAGCAGTAGACGAAGTCCCCGTTCCCGGCCGCGCAGCGGCTCAGCAGCGCGGCGAACAGCGACTCCCGCAGCAGCTCGCGCCAGGCGACCAGCACGGCCAGCCCGATCGCGTCGGTGCCGGCGGTGCCGTCCCAGGCGCGGACGGCCTCGCGCAGCCGGCCGCGCTGCTCGTCGGCCCGCGTCACGGAGTCGGTGAGGACCGTGAGCGCCAGGTCGCGGTAGAAACCGTAGAACTGCGCGTCGGTGTCGCCCTGGAGCGCCAGCAGCCGGTGCTCGTCCCAGATACCGCCGGTGTCGAGCAGTTCGCCGATCCGTGCCGCCCGTCGCGCCGAGAAGTGGTTGGAGGCTAGGCCCGGGACCCGACCGTGCTCCCGGACCCCGTTGTTGGCGCTGACCAGCCGCCCCGAGTCCGGGTCGGTGACGTGCGGCAGCTCGTCCGGGGACCGGTGGGCGGTCCAGGCGCGGTCGGGCGTGACCGGTCCTGCGCCGTCGCGCACCGGGAAGCGGCCGGAGACGGTCCAGGCGATCCGGCCGCCGGAGTCGGCCAGCAGGATGTTCAGCGGCGGCCCGCCGGCCCGCCGGGCGGCCCGGGTGCCGGCCTCGACGTCCCCGGCGGTCATCAGCGCGCCCAGTCCGAGGTCGACGCCGCCCGGGTCGCGGCCCACCCAGTGCCGGGCCAGCAGGAGCCCGTCGGGCCCCGGCCCCTCGACCGGCCCCCACGGGCTGTCCCGCACCTCCACCTCGACCGGGTCGCCGTGGCGCACCAGGATGCGTTCACGCCGGGTGGTCAGGTGCGAGGGCCGCACCTCGACCAGCTCGACCACGTCCGCCGCCAACCGGGTCGCGCCCCAGGCCAGCGTGGCGCTGACCCCGGTCACGAAGACCGGCAGCCCGGGAACCGTCACACCGTCCACCCGGCCGTCCGGCCAGCGCAGGCCGGCCCGGTGGAAAAGAGCCGGCGCGCCCAGCGGAAGGTGCATGTCGTTGGCCAGCAGCGCCCGCCCGTCGGAGGTGTGCGCACCGGACAGGGCCAGGGCGTTCGAACCCCAGGGACGGTCGTCGGAGGCCACGATCTGGCGGTCGCCGCCGGAGGGGACCGGCGCCTCGGCGAGCAGGGCGCGCAGCGCCCGCACCGGCGGGTCGGCCTTCCTGCCGTCGGCCGGCCGGCCGTCGAGACCCACGAGGTAGGGGTCGGACTCGCCGAGCAGGAAGCCGACGACCTCGGGCGGCAGCGAGCGGTCCATCAGCGCGCGCATCCGGTGGTGTTCGCCGTCTCCGCTGAGCATCCGGGCCAGCTGGAGGGCGACCAGCAGCGAGTCGCGCGGCCGCCACGGCTCCATGGACAGGCCGAGCACCTTCAGCTCCAGCGGCGGCGGCGCGGCGGCGATCACCGCGTTGACGCCGCCGGTGTAGGCGGTGAGCACCGCCCGCTGGTCGTCGGGCAGTTCGCCCAGCGCCCGGTCGGCGGCGGCGGTGAGCCCGGCCCGGCGCTGCGCGGTGTCCTGGGCGACGGCCGGGGGGCCGAAGAGTTCGGCCAGCCGGCCGGCCGCGCTGCGGCGCAGCAGGTCGAGCTGGAAGAGGCGGTCGGTGGCGACCGCGTGGCCGAGGCCCGCCCAGCCGTCGGCCAGGCAGGAGGCGTGGACGGTCGGCACGCCGCCGGCTCCGTGCTCGATCGTGACGTCGGCCCGCAGTCCCGGCAGGCCGTGCACGGCCCCGGTCACCACGTCGCGCCGGTGCTGTGGGCGACCGGCTCGCCGGGGGAGGCCAGAAGGCGCTCCAGCAGCGACCGGACCTCCTCCAGCAGGTGCCGGGCCGGTTTCTCGTCCAGCACCGACCTGCTGACCTCCAGCGTGAGCCGCAGATCGTCGTCCTCCTCGCGGACGACGAAGGACGCCGCGGTCGAGGACGGCAGGACGCCCGCATGCGATCCGTCCGGGGGCCGGTGGACCGCGAAGCGGGTCGGGCCGACCTGGTGGGGCGGACGCGGCGGTTCCCAGGCCACACCGATGTGGAACGGCGGCTGCTCCGGCGGCAGCGCGTCGAAGGCCAGCTCCATCGGGGCGCGCTGGTGGGTGAAGCTCTCCAGCACCTCGGCGCGGGTGGCGGCCACCAGCGTCTCGAAGGCGGCGGCCGGGTCGACCGGCACGTCCAGCGCCAGGGTGGTGCTGAACAGACCCACCGCGTGTTCCCACGCGGGGTCCTCGCGGTTGGCGCTCAGGGTGCCGAGCCGCACCGGTGACGGGGCGCCGCGGGCGTGCAGCGCCGCGGCGAGCGCGGCGGTCAGGCAGATGAACGGCGTGGCGCCCCGTGCGCCGGCGAAGTCGCGTAACCGGTCGGCGAGTTCGCGGCCCAGGGCGATGTCGGCGGTGACGAAGTCGAACGGGTCGGCCGCCGCCGCGGGTTCGGGGCCGAGCTGCGGCTGCGGCACCGGACGGCTCAGTTTGGCGCTCCAGTACGCCAGGTGGCCGGCGTAGCGCCCCAGCTCCAGCTGCGTCTGCTGGTGCCCGGCGTACCGCAGGTGCGCGGGTTCGGCGGCGGGCCCGGCGCCGACGCCGCCGGACTGCCGGACGCCGTACGCCTCGGCGAGGTCGGCCAGCACGACGTGCAGCGACACCCCGTCGCAGAACAGGTGGTGCACCGCCAGCAGGAGGTACGAGCGGTCCGGTGACAGCCGCACCAGCCGGGCCCGGAGCACCGGTCCGCGCACCGGATCGAGGGGCTCGGCGAGCAGGCGGCGGGCCTGCCGGACCGCTGCCTCCTCGGCGGACCGCGCGGACTGCTCGGCGAGGGCGCTCAGGTCCGTCACCGGGCAGGGCGGCGGCGTGACCGGGGCGACCGTCTGCGTCGGCGCGCCGCCGTCGGTCCCGGGGACCACCCGGCCGCGCAGCGCCGGGTGCTTCGCGACCACGTCGCCGATCGCCGCGGTCAGCACCGGCACGTCCAGCGGTCCGTCGACGAGGACCGGCAGCAGCGCCGTGTTGAAGGGGGTGCCGGCCAGGAACTCCTGCGTCCGCCAGAGCTCCTGCTGCTGCACCGAGAGCGGGACGGGGGCGTCCGCGTCCCGCTGCGGGCCGTCCGCCTCGCGCTCCGGGAGGCCGGCCACGGCCTCCGCCACCGCGCGGACCGTGCGGTGCTCGAAGATCACGCCGACGTCCACCGCGCGGCCGAGCTTCCTCGTCAGCCGGCCGGCCGCCCGGACCGCGAGCAGCGAATGGCCGCCGAGTGCGAAGAAGTCGTCGTCGGGCGAGGTCGCGGGCCGGTCCATCAGCTCGTTCCACACCTCGGCGACCTGCTCCTCCAGCGGGGAGCCCCACACCTGCGGCGCGGCCGACGGCGGGGCCTGCCCGAACGCCCCGGCCGCGATCGCCGCCCGGTCGACCTTGCCGTTCGCCGTCAGCGGCAGCCGGTCGTAGACGCGCAGCGCGGCCGGGACGAAGTGCCCGGGCAGCCGGGCGGCCAGCTCGGCCAGCAGGGCGGCGGACAGGTCCGGACCCACCCGTGTGGACTCGACGCCCGCGGCGAGCACGGCCTCGCCGCGGCTGTCCGAGGTGACGGCGAGCGCGGCACGGCCCACCCCGTCCAGCGCCGCGAGGGCCGCCTCGATCTCGCCGGGCTCGACGCGGTTGCCGCGGATCTTCACCTGGTCGTCCAGCCGCCCGCGCAGGCGCAGCGTCCCGTCCGGCAGGAGGGCGCCCACGTCGCCGGTGCGGTAGAGGCGGTCGGCTCCCGTACCGATGAAGCGCTCGGCGGTCTCGGCGGGCGCTCCGCGGTACCCGCGGGCCAGGCACACCCCTCCCAGGTGCACTTCGCCGTCCTCGCCCGCCGGAAGGGGGCGGCCGGCGTCGTCCAGGACGAGCACCCGGACGTTGTCGACCGGCCGCCCGACGGTCAGTTCGGCGCCGGCCGGCTGGAAGCCGCCGGTCACCTGCACGGTCGCCTCGGTGGGGCCGTAGACGTTGGCCATGGCGCAGTGCGGCAGAAGCCTGCGGGTGCGCGACCACAGGTCCTCGCGTACCCGGTCGCCCCCCAGGAACAGGCTGGAGAGGGCGGGCACGGGGGCGGCGGCGGACTCCAGGACCAGCAGCAGTTCCTCCCACAGCGCAGGCACGCAGTGCAGCCCGGCACCCGGGCGGGCGGTCAGCTCGGCCAGCAGGCGTTCCGGATCGAGCCGCAGGCCCTCGTCCACCAGCCAGACCGCGTCGCCGCGGGTCAGCGGGGCGATCACCTGCTGCAGACAGGCGTCCGAGGTGAGCCGGGTGGTGGCGGGCAGCAGGGCGACGCCACCGTCGACGCGGTTGGCCCGGGCCACCCAGCGGCAGTAGTTGACCAGGCTGCGGTGCGTGACCTCGACGGCCTTGGGCACGCCGGTGCTGCCGGAGGTGAACATGACGTAGGCGAGGTCGTCCGCCCGCACGGGGACGCCGGCCGGCTCGGCGGGACCCGACCACACCTCGGGTCCCAGGACGATCGACGGCGTGCCGGGGCCGGCCCGCAGGGCCCACTCGGCGGACTCCTCCTGCCCGCACAGCGCGGCGTCGGGGCGGACCTGCGCCAGCAGGTCGCGGGTGCGCTGCGGCGGGTCGGAGAGGCCGAGCGGCAGCCATGCGGCGCCCGCCGCGAGCGTGCCCAGCAGCCCGGCCATGAGTTCGGGGGTGGCCGGGCCGAAGACCGCGACCAACGATCCGGGGCCGACGCCCGCGTCGCGCAGCCGGGCGGCCACCCGTGCGGCGGCCAGGGCGAGTTCGCCGTAGGCGACGGTGCGGCCGGGCGCGTGCAGCGCGACGGCGGCGGGCCGGTGGCGGGCGTGCTCCGCGAACAGGCCGTGAATGCCGGCGGCGCTCACCGGGCCGCCTGCTCGGCGACGAGCGTGCCGACCGCCGTCCGCGGCTCCCCGGTGACCGTCCGCAGGATGCCGTCGAACGTGGTGACCAGCGCCTCGATCACGTCCGGCGGGTAGCGGTCGGACTTGTAGGTGACGTACCCGGACAGCATCGGCCCGTCCACGCGCAGCTCCATCGTCAGCCCGAAGGTGCTGGGGTCGAGTTCCTGGTCGTCGCCGACGGCGAGACCTGACGCCTGGCGCAGGAAGCCGCCGGGCACGGGGGTCTCGGGCACCCAGGACTCCTGGAGGGCGAAGCCCACCTGGAGCAGGTCGGCGGGGTCGATGCCGTCGCGCTCGCGGAGCGCGTCGACCACCTCCTCCAGAGGGACGTCCTGGTGGTCGAACGCCTCCAGCAGAGCCGATCTCACCGCGCGCAGGTACGTCTCGAACGGGGCGGCGGGGTCGACGGGGACGCGCAGCACCAGGGTGTTGGCGAAGAGTCCGACCAGCGCCTGGGCGCCGGGCCGGCGGCGGTTGGCGACCTGGATGGCGGCCATCGTCTCCCGCGCGCCGCTGCGGCTCGCCACCGCCAGCAGGAACACCGCCAGCAGGACCGTGAAGTCGGTGGTGCTCTCCCGGCGGGCCAGCCGCGCGACCGAGGCCAGCGCCGAGGCAGGCACGGTGACCGGCTGGGTGGCGCTCTGGTAGGTGTCGTCGCCGTCCAGCGCCCCGGGCAGCCGCAGGTCCGGGTAGGGCGCCGCGAGCCGCTCCAGCCAGTAGGCGCGGGACGCGTCCATCCCCCCGGCCGCCCGGTGGGACACCTCCCAGGCGGCGAAGTCGGTGTACGTGAAGGCGAGCGGCTCGGGCGGCGCGGCGCCCTCCACCCGGGCCCGGTAGAGGGCGGCGACGTCGGCCACCAGCTGGTTGCGCGACCAGCCGTCGAAGGCGATGTGGTGGGTGACCACCAGCACCGCGCTGCGGGTCGCGGTGAAGCGCAGCACCCTCAGCCGCAGCGGAATCTCGCGGACCAGGTCGAACGGCAGCCGGGACTCGGCCTTGGCCGCCCGCCGGATCGCCTCCTCGCGCGACGCCTCGTCCAGGTCCCCGTACTCGCGCTGCCTGACCGGCACGGTGAAGTCCGGGCGTACGGTCTGCCGGGGACCGTCGGGGGTCTCCTCCACGGTGGCGCGCAGGACGTCGTGCCGGCGCAGGGCGCCGCGCAGGGCGGACATCAACAGGCGCGGGTCGAGGTTCCCGCTCAGGTCCACCCGCATGACCTGGTTGAAGAACGCGGCCTCCGGCAGGGTGCGCTCGACCTTCCAGAACTGCTCCTGGAGCGGGGCGAGCGGAGCGCTGTAGGGGCGTGACGGGGTGTGGACGAGCCGGACCGGGCCGTCGGCGGGTGCGTCGGCGACGGTGCGGTCACCGGTCTGTTGCGCATGCTCCCGGGCGGCGGCGACCAGGGCGTGCAAGCCGGGCAGGGTGGGGTGGTCGAAGACGTCCCGCAGCCGCAGCCGGACGCCGAACTCCTCCTCGATCCGGCCGATCAGCCGGGTGGCGATGAGCGACTGCCCGCCCAGGCTGAAGAAGTCCAGCTCCTCGGCGCCCTCCGGCCGGTCGAGCAGTTCGTCCCACAAGGCCCGCAGGCGTTCGCCGGTGTCGGTCACGCGCTCGCCGGTGTCGGTCACGCCTGCGCTCCGGCGCCGCCGAGGGTCAGGACGCCGGCCGTCTCGGCGGCTTCCCGCAGTTCCTGAAGGTGCACCAGGTTGGCCAGCACCTCCTTGGGCGGGACACCGAAGTCCACCAGGCAGGCGATCTCGGTGACGCCCGAGGCGGCGAGTTCGCGGACCCTGGGCAGCGCGGACCGCGGTGTCCCGAACAGCCCGTTGGTGGTGAAGTAGCGCCCGAAGGCCAGCTCCGCCAGGGCCGCCCGGTCCGCGGCGCTCACCTTGGCGGGGTCGATGGCCACGTCCTTGCTGCTGGCCAGTTTCGCGAACAGCTCCATGTGCGAGCGCAGGTAGCCGATCAGGGGGGCGTGGACCGTGCGCCGCACGGCCTCCTCGTCGGGCCCGATGAAGGTGTGGAGCATCGCGGTGACCGCGTGCTCGTCCGGATCGCGTCCGGCGGCGCGCAGTTCGTCACGGTAGAGCGCGGCCTTCTCGCCGAGTTCGGCGGGGCTCTGCTCCAGCAGGGCCGTCAGGACGTGCAGTCCTTCGCGGGCGCCGGTGCGCCAGGTCTCCGGCGAGGACGACGCGGTGATCCACAGCGGGATCTCCCGCTGGACGGGGCGCGGGAGGGTGCCGATCGCGATGGTGCTGCCGGCGCCGTCCCGGCGCTCGACGGTGCCGCCGCCCCACAGGTCGCGTAACTGCCGGATGCCCTGCACCGTCCGGTCCCGGCGGTCGGCGTAGGCGTCGGGGGCCAGCGCGAAGTCGTTGGGGTGCCAGCCGGAGGCGAAGGAGACCCCGGTCCGCCCGCCGGACAGGTTGTCCACGACGGCCCACTCCTCGGCCACCCGCACCGGGTCGTGCAGCGGGAGCACGACGCTGCCCGCCCGTACCCCCACCCGTTCGGTGACCGCGCTGACGGCGCCCGCCAGGACCGCGGGCGCCGGGTAGGGGCCGCCGAAGGAGTCGAAGTGGCGTTCGGGGAGCCAGATCGCCTCGAAGCCGTTGCGGTCGGCGAAGCGGGCGCAGTCCAGCAGGAAGGCGTAGTGCTCGCCGGTGGTGTGATCACCGCCCGCCGAGAAGAAGAACAGGCTCCACTTCAGCGGCTGTCCGCCGTGCCGGGCGCGCACCGGCGCGGGGGCCTCGCGGGGCGGCGCGGGCGGCGGCTTGCGTGCGGCCAGCCGTTCCTGGAGCAACCGACGCTGCTGCGGGGACAGGGCACGGATGCGAGCGTCGATTTCCACCACTGCGGTGATGCCTCCATGCGACGGCCGGTACGCCGTCCCGCGTCGGCAGGGGGCGTGGGGGCCTCGCCCAGGAGCGGACGCACGGAACAGTGAGCCGGGGGAGTGACGGCGCGGGTCAGGTGGAGCGTCAGCGATCACAAGGATCTGCACTCGGCACTCTTCCGTCAAGACCGCTCGATCCGACCCCACGGACGCCCGGCGTGTGCCATGGTCGTCTGGCATCCGATGCTTGGGAGGGCGGGACGAGGTGGCAGGGGAAGCGCGAGCCGGCGCCGTGCCAGCGGGGGGAGCGGGCGACGACCTGGCCGGACGCCTTGAACGGCTCACTCCGGCCCAACGGGCCCTTCTGGAACGCCGGTTGAGGCAGCGCGCATCGCCCGGACCGTACCGCCCGTCCGCGACGCAGTTCGGCATCTGGCTCTTCGAGCAGCTCAGTCCCGGGACCTCGACCTACCACAACCCGGCGGCCGTACGCCTGTCCGGGCCGGTGGACGAGGACCTGCTGCGCGAGGCGCTCCAACGGGTCCAGGACCGGCACGAACCGCTGCGCTCGCGCTACCCGGCCGACGAGGACGGCGTCCCGCAGGCGTTCGTGGAACCGCCGGGCGCGCTGCGCCTGCCCTGGCGGGTGGAGGACGTCACCGCCCTGCCCGACCCCGCACAGCAGGCCGCACGGCTCGTGGCGCAGGAGGCCGTCACGCCCTTCCGGCTCGACCGGGGGCCGGTGTGGCGCTGCCTGCTGGTGCGCACCGGACCCGAGGAGCGGGTGCTGGTCACCACCTTCCACCACATCGTCTCGGACGGCGGTTCGCTGGGCGTACTGCTGGCCGAACTCGCCGCGCTGTACCCGGCGTTGGCGGCCGGCCGGCGGCCCGCGCTCGCCGTGCCGCCCCAGGGGTACTTCGCGCTCGCGGCGAAGGACGCCGTGCCGGCGGGAGCCCTGGAGCACTGGCTGAGGACCCTGGACGGCGCGCCCGACCGGATCGACCTGTCCCCGCTGGCCGAGTGGTCCGCATCGGCCGAACCGCCGCGGCCGCCGCAGTTGCCGCAGCCGCAGCCGTCGCAGCCGCCCACGCCGGCCGCCGGGCCCGGGCCCGCCGCACCGGCTCCGGGCCCGGCGGCCGGCGGGAAGTGGGCGGGCCGCGAGCTGACGCTGCGGGTGCCGGACGGCCCGGTCACGGCGCTGGAACAGCTGTGCGCGCGCCACGGCACGAGCCTGTTCGCCGGGTTGGTGGCGGCCTCCGCGGCCACGTTGCACCGGGCGAGCGGCCAGGACGACCTCGTCATGACCACCCCGGTCGACCGGCGCGGCCACGAGGGTCGCGCGCTGATCGGCTGCTTCGTCAACACGGTGGTCCTGCGCCTGCGCGTCGGCCCCGACGACCGCCTGGACGCGCTGCTGGCACGGGCCGCGGGGGTGGTGGCCGACGCGCTGGCCCACAGCGGCCTGCCGTTCTCCCGGCTGGTCTCGGCGCTTCCCCGCCGCGGTGACGGGCGCAGCCCGTTCGGGAACGTGGCCGTGGTGCACAACAACGCGCCGATGGACGCCGTGTCCCTGGGCGGCCTGCGGCTGAGCCACCACCCCCTGCCGCCGGTGGAGGTCAAGCACGACCTCGCCCTGTCCTGGAACCGCCGGCGCGACGGGCTGACCGGCCGGATCGAGTACGCCGCCCGGTTCCCCGACGCCGCGGTGGAACGCCTGCGCGGGCATCTGCGGCACACCGTGGAGACGCTGGCCGCCGCGCCCGCCACACGGGTCGCCGACCTGCCGGCGCTGTCGGAGCCGGTCCGATGACCGGCGCCGCAGGGGCCGGACCGCGCCTGTCCGGTTCGCCGTGGTTCCCCTACGCCGTCGAGCACAGCGACGCCGCGATCCGGCTGTTCTGCCTGCCGTACGCGGGAGGCGGCTGGGCCCTGTTCCGGGACTGGCAGGAGATGCTCGGGCCGGACGTCCACGCCGTGCCGGTGAAGCTGCCCGGCCGGGCGGAGCGCTTCCACGAGCCCGCGGTGGACCGGATGGACCTGCTCGCCGATCAGCTCGCAGCCGAGGTGGCCCCGCTGCTGGACCGGCCGTACGCCCTGTTCGGCATCAGCATGGGGGCGCTGCTGGCCTTCGAGACGGCCGCCCGGCTGGTCGACCGCGGACTGCGCCCACCGGACCGGCTCTTCGCCGCCTCCTGCCGCGCGCCCGGCGAGCCGTTCGACACGCCGCCGGTCCACGGACTGCCGGACGCGGCGCTCATCGAGGTGCTGACCCGCCTGACGGCGACCCCGCCCCAACTGCTGGCCAACGCCGAGCTGATGCGACTGGTCCTTCCCACCGTCCGCGCGGACTTCGCCTGCACCGAGACCTACGTACGCCCCGACCGCGCGCCGCTGCCGGTCCCGGTGACGGCCGTCCGCGGCCGGGACGACGGCACACTGACCGAGGCGATGGTCAGCGGCTGGCGCGCCGAGACCTCCGCCGGCTTCGAGCAGCTGGAAGTGACGGGCGACCACTTCCTGGTCCACGGCGACCAGCGCGAGCTCACCGCGCTGGTACGCCGGCGGCTGCCCGGGGGCGCGCCGGACCAGTAGCCGGCGCGGGCGTCGCGCGCACGGCGGCGGACGCGGGGTGGAGGCCCGCTGCGGGACTTCCCCTCCACCCCACGACCGGTCCGGCCCGCCCCCCGGGGGCGGGTCAGGCGTTCGCCTCGCCCTCAGCGCCCTTGGTGCCCTCGGCGCCCTCCGTGCCCAGCGCCGCCTCGATGTCCGAACTCGACAGCCCTTCGATCTCGTTGAGCAGCGCCTCCAGCTCCTCCGAGGCGACCTCCCCGACCTCCACGTCCACGGCCGGCTCCTGCTCCGCGGCCGCCGCGGCCTGCGGCCCGCCGGCCGGCGGCGCCTCACCGGCGGCCCGGATCAGCTGGGCGATCGTGGCCACCGTGGCCTCCTGGAAGATCTCGCCCAGCGGCAGTTCGATCCCGTGGGCGTCGCGCAGCCGCCCGACCAGCTGCATGGCGAGCAGGGACTGCCCGCCCAGTTCGAAGAAGCTGTCGCGGACCCCGATCTCGTCGATGCCGAGCATGTCGCGCCACATGCCCGCGACGTACTCCTCCGTCTCGTCGCGCGGCGCGACGTAGGGCACGGACATCTTCGGCCGGCCCTTGGCGGTGCCGCCGGAGGGGCCCGCCGGCCCGCCGCCGGCCGGCGGGGCGCCGACGCCGGAGCCGGCCTCGGCCTGCCGTGCCAGCGCCTCGCGCACGTCGGGGTCGGCCGCGCACACGGTGAACGGCCCCTCCCCGCCCACCGCGGTCAGCAGGCGGTACAGCTCCTTGCCCTCCTGCGGCCCGCAGTCCGCCGCGTCGCGCAGACCGGGGGCGTCGGCCTCCCGCCAGTGCTCCCACTGGACGTTGAGCCAGGGCGTGGCCGCGGTCCGGTTGCGCCGGGCCACGTAGGTGTCGGCGTACCAGTTGGCCGCCGTGTAGGCCGCTCCGCCCACCCCGCCCAGCAGGCTGGAGAGCGATCCGACGATCAGGCAGCGGTCGTACGCCACGCCGTCCAGGGCCGCGTCGAGAGCGTGCAGCCCGGCCATCTTGGTGGTCATGTGCCGGGCGAACAGCTCGGGTGAGGAGTCCAGCACGGCCCGGATGCCCTCGGAGACGGACATGCCCGGGGTGTAGACCACCCCGGCCAGCCGGCCGTCCCGCCGTGCCGCCTCCTGGACCGCCGCGGTCAGCGCCCCGGCGTCCTCGGCGTCGCCCCGGCGCACCGTCAGCCGGTCGCCGCCGAGCGCCCGCAGCTCCTCCAGCTCCCGCCGCGCCGACGGGGCGAGCGCGCCGGGTTCGGCGCGGTCGTAAAGCACCACGCGGGCGGCGGGGTCGCGCAGGATCTCCGCGGCCAGGGTCCGGCCGATCATGCCGAGCCCGCCGACCAGGAGATGGGTGCCGTGCGCGGAGGGGACCTGGTTGCCGACGTCCACCCGGACGTGCGCGCGGACGAACCGCTTCCGGCCCCGGAGAGCCACCGGCGACGCCTGCGACGCCGTGTCGCCCAGCTCGGCCAGCAGGTCCGCCACCGTCTCCGGCAGGCGGTCGGCCGGGTCGCGCGGGTCCAGTTCGACCACCCGGCAGTCCCAGGAGGTCTCCTGCGGCACGACCCGGCACAGGCCGACCGCGGTGGCCAGGCCCGGCCGCAGCGGGTCCTCACCCGTCACGTCGAACACGTGGCGCGTCACGTGGAGCAGCCGCAGCGGCTGCGCCCCGCCGGCCGGCAGGACGTCGAGCAGCGACCGCAGGCCGACCGCCTGTTCCTGCTCCACGGTGTCCCCGGGCGCGGCGTCCAGCGCCCGCAGGTGCACCACGGCGTCCGGTCGGGAGCCCGGCGTGGCCAGCGCCGCCTTCAGCGCGGCGCCGGCATCGGCGTCGGCGTCCACCAGCGTGACCCGGCTTCCCAGCGCGGTCAGCCGCTCGCCCAGGGCCGCGCCGACCCCCGACCGGTCCGCCAGCACCAGGACCGCGGTCGTCTCGGGAGCGGCGCCGGCGGCCCCGGACCCGGCCGTGCGCGGCAGCTCCACCCAGCGGGGCCGGTGGATCCACTCCTCCGGCCCCCGGGGGGCCGCCTCCGGCGCGACGACCGCGTCGTCGGGCGCGGCGTCGATCCAGTGCCGGGTGCGCTGGAAGGGATAGGTGGGCAGCGGCACCCGCAGGCGGGGGTGCCGGTGGGTGCGCCGCCAGTCGATGCGGACGCCCTGGTGCCACAGCTCGGCGAGCCCGTCGAGCAGGGCCGCCTGCTCACTGCCGCGCTGGTCGGCGCCGGGCATCACGGTGGCCACCGGCGCGGTCCGCCCGGCCAGCTCGCTGTCGGCCAGCGCCGACAGCTGACGGCCGGGTCCGACCTCGATCAGCACGGTTCCGGGGGCGGCCACCGCCTCCCGCAGACCGTCGGCGAACCGCACGGTCTCGCGCAGCTGCCGGGCCCAGTAGCCGGGGTCGGTGGCCTGCTCGGCGGTCAGCGGCCGGCCGGTGACACCGGAGATCACCGGGATCGCGGGCGGGTTGAGCGCCGCCTTGGCCACCTCGGCGGTGAAGTCCGCCAGGACGGGGTCGAGCATCGCGGAGTGGAAGGCATGGGAGACCCGCAGCCGCCGGCTCACCACGCCGTCGGCCCGCAGCCGGGCCTCGAAGGCGTCCACCGCCTGGTGCTCCCCGGCCACGGAGACCATCGCCGAGCCGTTGACCGCGGCGACCGACAGCTCCTGGTCGCCGATCAACTCGCGGACCCGGGCCTCGGGCAGCGCCACGCCGAGCATCGAGCCGCCGGGCAGGGCCGCCACCATGCGGCCGCGCGCGGCCACCACCGACAGCGCGTCGGGCAGGCTGAAGACGCCCGCCAGGGTCGCGGCCACGTACTCGCCGATGCTGTGCCCGAGCATGGCCGCGGGTTCCAGGCCGTAGGACAGCAGCAGCCGGGCGAGCGCGTACTCGACGGTGAACAGCGCGGGCTGGGCGAGGTCGGTCGAGGTGAGCCCGTCGGCCGAGGGGTCGCGGCGGGTCAGCAGCAGCGGCCGCAGGCGCTCGGCGGTCTCCGCCGGCATCAGGGCGAGGCACTCGTCGACCGCGTCCCGGAACACCGGTTCCAGGCGGTGCAGTTCGGCTCCCATGCCGACGCTCTGGCTGCCCTGGCCGGGGAAGAGGAACACCAGGGAATTGGCCTCGTCCAGGGTCTCCGAGCTGCGGATGCGCCCGGAGCCCTTGGCGCCCAGGGCACTCGCGGCGTCGGCCAGGTCCCGCGCCACGACGCTGGCCCGGTACTCGTGCTCGGTCCGGCCGACCTGGAGGGTGTGGGCGACGTCGGCCAGTACGGCGCCGGGGTTCTCGCGCATCCAGCGGGCGGTCTGCTCCATCCGCTCGGCCAGGGCCGGCCTGCTGCGCGCGGAGAGCACCACCAGCTGGCTGCCGGGCTCCGGCGCGCCGGACACCGGCTCCGGGGCCTCCCTCAGCACCACGTGCGCGTTGGCCCCGCCCATGCCGAGCGAGTGCACCGAGGCGTAGCGCGGCCGGCCCGGCTCGCCCTCCATCGGCAGCAGCTCCGTCGGCACGTAGAACGGGCTGGCCGCGAAGTCGATCTCCGGGTTGGGGGTCCTGAAGTGCAGCACCGGCGGGATCGACTTGTTCTTCAGGCACATGACGGCCTTGATGAAGCCGGCCACCCCGGCGGCGGCGTCGAGGTGACCGATGTTGGGCTTGACGGAGCCGATGGCGCAGTAGTTCGAGCGGTCGGTGGTGAGCCGGTACGCCTTGGTGAGCCCGGCGACCTCGATCGGGTCGCCCAGCGGCGTGCCGGTCCCGTGCGCCTCGACGTAGTCGATGACGTCCGCGGTCAGACCGGCCGAGGCGATGGCGCCGGCCGCGGCGCGGGCCTGGCCGTCGACGCCCGGCGCCGTGAAACTCGCCTTGGACCGGCCGTCGTTGCCGATCGAGGTGCCGGCGATCACGGCGTGGATGTGGTCGCCGTCGCGCAGCGCGTCGTCGAGGTGCTTGAGGAGCACGGCGCCGGCGCCGTTGCCCACCACGCTGCCGGTGGAGTCGGCGTCGAAGCTCCGGCAGTGGCCGTCCTCCGAGGCCGTGGCGTTCTGCAGGTAGCCCGCGTTGTGCGGCATCCGCAGCGACGCGCCGCCGGCGATGGCCATGTCGCACTCGCCGGCCAGGATGGCCTGCGCGGCGAGGTGGATCGCCGTGAGGGAGGTGGAGCACGCGGTCTGCACGGCGACGGCCGGGCCCTGGAGGTTCAGCTTGTAGGCGACCCGCAGCGCCAGGTAGTCCTTGTCGTTGCCGATCATGGTGGCGTGGTCCCCGACCGCGTCGAGCATCCGCCGGTTGCCGACCAGGTTGACCAGCAGGTACGTGTTCATGGTGGAGCCCGCGTAGACGCCGACCAGCCCCGGGTAGCGGGCCGGGTCGTAGCCGGCGTCCTCCATGGCCCACTGGGCGCACTCCAGGAACAGCCGGTGCTGGGGGTCCATCAACTCGGCTTCACGGGCGACGTACCCGAAGTAGTCGGCGTCGAAGTCCTCGGCCCCCTGGAGGGCCGCGGACGCCGGCACGTAGCGGGGGCTCGCCAGCATGTGGGCGGGCACGCCGGCGGCCCGCAGCTCGTCGTCGTCGAAGAACCGGATCGACTCGACGCCCTCGCGGATGTTCTGCCAGTACTGGTCCGGGCTGTCCGCACCGGGGAACCGGCAGCCCATGCCGATCACCGCGATGTCGGCGGGGATCGCGTCGTTCTGCTTCTGACCGTTCAACTGCGCTCCAGAGTCGGTCCGGGCAAGGGACGGGGGGATCAGCCGAAGGTGATCCGGATGTGCTGGGCGCCGCGCCGACGGGTGCGGCCGGTGACCACCGGGCGGTCCGTGTCGTCCGCAGGCCCGGAGGTGAGCAGGCTCTCCAGACGAGCCGCCAGTTCGGCGACCGTGGGGAACTCGAAGATCAGCATCAACGGCAGCCCCGAAAGGCTCAGTTCCTCTTCGAGGCGGGAGACCAGCGGCGCCACCAGGAGCGAGTGCCCGCCCAGGTCGAAGAAGTTGTCGTGGGTCCCGACGCGCGGGACGTCCAGCACCTCCTGCCAGACCTCCGCGACCCGGCGCTCCACGGCTCGGGTGGGCAGTTCTCCGCGTACCGGCGCGGGGTCGGCCGCCGCCAGGCTCTCGTCGAGCCTGGCCCGGTCGAGCTTGCCGTGCGCGGTGCGCGGGAGCGCTTCGAGCGGGACGATCCGGCTCGGCACCTCGTGCGCGGGCAGGTGGTCGGCCGCCCAGCCGCGCACGGCGTGGACGCCGGAGCCGGGCCGCGGCACCACGGCCGCGGCCAGCCGCCGCCGGTTGCCGTCCCCCTCGACCACCACGACGGCGTCCAGGACGTCCGGGTGCCGCAGCAGAACGGACCGCACCTCCTCCGGTTCCACCCGGAACCCGCGGATCTTGACCTGGTCGTCCAGCCGGCCGAGCAGGACCAGGTCGCCGTCGGACCGGAGGGTGCCGAGGTCGCCGGTACGGTAACGCCGCTCGCCGTCCGCCCCGGTGGTGAAGCCCCCTGCCGCCGCCGCGGGCCGGTTGAGGTAGCCCGCGGCCACCCCCGGGCCGCCGATGACGACCTCGCCGAAGCCGCCCGGCGCGGTCGGGTCGTCCCAGGGGTCGAGGACGTCGACCCGCGAACGGCCGGTCGGCGGCCCCACCGGCACGACACCGCTGCCGGCGCCCGCCTCCTGCGCGGTGAGGAAGCGCATCGAGCAGTTGATGCTCGCCTCGGTCGGCCCGTAGCCGTTGACGAAGACCGCGTCCGGCGCCACCAGAGCGGTCAGCGCCCGCAGCGCCTCGTAGGTCAGCATCTCGCCGCCGAGCACCACGGTGCGCACCGAGGGCATGTCGACGCCCGCGGCGGCCAGTTCGGCGGCGAAGGTCGGCGTCAGATAGAGGATGGTCAGCCGCTCCCGCCGGACGAACCGGGCGTACGCGGGGGCGGACAGCCGTTCGTCCTGGTCGGGGAAGTGCAGGGCGGCACCGAACAGCACGGTGGTGAACACTTCCTGCAGACCGAAGTCGAAGCTCAGCGACAGGGTCTGGGGGAGCCGGGTACCGGGGCCGAGGCCGAAGCGTTCACGCTGCCACAACAGCAGCGGCAGCACGTTGGCGTGCGTGATCGGCACCCCCTTCGGCGTGCCGGTGGTGCCCGAGGTGTGGACCACGTACGCCGGGGCGTCGGCGCTCGGCGGGCCCTGGACGCGCACGGCCGGCGGCGGCGCCGGCTCGTCGAGCACGACCACCGGCCGGCCCGGGGCCAGCCGTGCCGCGCGCGCCGCGTGGGCCCGGTCGGTGAGGACCGCGGCGACACCCGCGTCCGAGGCGACGA
Source organism: Streptomyces sp. IBSBF 3018 (assembly GCA_050613715.1). Lineage (GTDB taxonomy): Bacteria > Actinomycetota > Actinomycetes > Streptomycetales > Streptomycetaceae > Actinacidiphila. The sequence continues at coordinate 11,441 of JAJSZB010000001.1, read as the reverse complement.
AGCGCAGCCGCTCGTCGGGGAAGGCGGGCAGCAGCGGCACGACGCCGCAGCCCGCGGTGAGGGCCGCCAGCGCGGCGGTGACGAACCGCGGCTCGGGCGGCAGCAGCAGCCCGACCGGAGCCCCCGCGCCGGAACCCGCGGCGCCGGCCAGCCGGGCCGCCGCCTCGGCGACCTCGGCGGCCAGCTCCGCGTAGCTGACCGTCCCGGCGGACGAGACCAGCGCCGGGGCCCCGGGGTGGGCGGCGCAGCTCTCCGCGAAGTAGTCGGCCATGGTGCGCGACGGATCGGGCCGGGGGCCGTGGCCCACGGTGACCGCGGCCAAGCGCGCGCGTTCCTCCTCCGACAGGACGGTGAGGCGGGCGACCGGGACGTCCTCCCGCGCCACCGCCGCCGCGGCCACCCGCAGCAGCCGCCCGCCCAACTCCCGCGCGGTGGCGTCGTCCAGCACCTCGGTGGCGTACCGCAGCACCAGGGTCAGTTCGCCGTCGGACTCCGCGACGCTGACGTCGAGATCGGCCAGCACGGTGGTGTGCGGCAGCGGCACGGGTTCGAGCACCAGAGCGCCCACCCGGCAGGTGCGGCCGGGTATCTCCTCCGCGAGTGCGGACAGGCCGTCCGGGGCGCCCGGCGGTGTCGAGGTCCAGCCGAACATGGTGGCGAACAGCGGGCTGCGCGCGGCGTCCCGGGTGGGCCGGACCGCGGCGGCGATGTGCGGCAGCGGATACTGCCGGGCGGCCATGGCCCGCCGGAACCGGGCGGCGGTGTCACGGGCCAGCCCGGCGAACGACCCCTCCACCGGCACTTCCACCGGCACCGGCAGCGTGTTCACGCAGTACCCCACCACCTGGCCGGAGCGGGCGTCGGGGCGCACGGCGGTGGGCACGCCCACCACCAGGCGGCGCTCGCCCGACAGCCGCGCCAGCACGACCGCGTAGCAGCTGAGCAGCACCACGAAGGGCGTGGTGCCCAGGCGCCGGGCGGTGGCCCTGACCTGCTCGCTCAGCGCGGCGCCGAACGGCAGCCTGAGCAGGTCGCCCGACCAGGTGCGCGTGGCCGGCCGCGGCCGGTCCAGGGGCAGTCGCAGATCGCCGTCGGGGCCGTCGGCCAGCAGGTCGATCCACTCGCCCCGCATCCGTTCGCCCTCGGGCCCGGTCAGCAGCCGGTGTTCGGCCGCGACCACCTCGGACATGCCGGGGGCGGGCGCCAGGGCGCCGTCAGTGCCGTCAGTGCCGTCCGTGCCGTCCGCCAGCTGGCGGTAGCGCTCGCCGAGCTGGGCGAGCAGCAGACCGAGCGACCACAGGTCGGCGGCGATGTGGTGGACCGCCAGCAGGAGGACGGGGTCCTGTCCGTCCGGCCGGATCAGGGTGATCCGGACCAGCGGCCCGTCCTCGGGGTCGAGCGGCTCGGCGGCGCGCGCGGCCACCAGCGCGTCGAGGCCCTCGGCGGAGGTGTCGAGCACGACCAGTTCGGGGACGGGCGCGCCGGAGGGGTGGGCCGTCACCCGGCCGCCGCTCATCGTCCACCGGGTGCGCAGCGCCTCATGGCGCCCCGTCACCTCGCGCACCGCGCGGGCCAGCAGTTCGGTGTCCACGCCGCCGTGCAGCCGCGCGGCGCGCACGAGGGCGTAGCGGGACTCGCCGGCCGAGGAGTGCTCAAGGAACCACAGTGCCTGCTGGCCGGCCGAGGCCGTGGGCGCGGACTCCCCGCCGGCCGCGTCCCGACCGCCGGCCGCGTCCCGACCGCCGGCCGCGTCCCGACCGGGGGAGGCATCCTCACCGGGGCCGGCGTCCTGACCGGGGCCGGCGCGCAGCGCGTGCGCCAGGCCGCCCACCGTGGCGTCGTGCAGCAACTCCTCCAGCGGGACGGTGCGCCCGAACCGCTCCTGCAGGGCGTGCTGGAGCTGGACCGAACGCAGCGAGTCCATCCCCAGCTCCGCCAGCGCCCGGCCGCTCGTGAGGGCGGCGGCGTCCGGCACGCCGAGCACCTCGCCCAGCAGGGTCAGCAGCGCCGGGTCCAAGCCGTCGTCCGGCGCCGCGGCCCCGCCCGCCGGGACCGGGACCGCCTCCTGCTGCGGGGACAGCACCTGGAGGGCGCCGGAACGGTAGGCGTCCCGGCAGGCACGGCGGCGGATCTTGCCGCTGGACGTCTTGGGAATGGTGCCCCGGCGGACCAGCACCAGGTGGTCCAGGCGCAGACCGTGCCGGCGGGCCACCTCGGCGTGGACCGCGGGCAGCGCGTCCGGGCCGGCCGCGTCCCGGACCTCGGCCACCACGACCAGCTGCTCGCCGACCGCGAAGGCCGCCACGCAGCCCTTCCTGATCGCCGCGGACGCCTGCTCGACCGTCGACTCGATGTCCTGCGGGAAGTGGTTGCGCCCGCGCACCACGATGACGTCCTTCGAGCGCCCGGCGACGTGCAGTCGGCCGTCCGCCAGGAAACCGAGGTCCCCGGTGCGCAGATACGGTCCGCCGCCGTCCGCCGTGCGGGCCGCGAACAGCTCCGCACTGGTCTCCGGCTGCTCCCAGTACCCGGCGCCGATGCTCGGGTCCGCGGCGTCGATCCAGATCTCGCCCAGCTCGCCGTCGGGGACCGCCGTGCCGTCCGCCCCGACGATCAGCAACGTGTCGGGCGGTGCGCCGCAGGCGACCGCGGTCTCCCCGTCGCCGCCGGGGACCGGCGCCGAGCCGGGCGCCTCGGCGGAGTTCTCGGCCGAGACCAGCAGGGTGCACTCCGCCAGTCCGTAGCTGGGCGTCATCGCGGCGGGCCGGAATCCGGCCGCGGCGAAGTGCGCCGCGAAGGCGGCGACGGTGTCCGGGCGTACCGGCTCGCCGCCGTTGATGGCGGTACGCCAGGCCGCCAGGTCCAGCGCGGCGACGTCGTCCTGCCCGACCTTGCGCGCCGCCAGCTCGTAGGCGAAGTTCGGTGCCGCGCTGATCGTCCCGCCGAAGCCGGACAGGGCCCGCAGCCAGCGGACCGGGCTCTCCAGGAAGGACAGGGGCGAGAGCAGGACGCAGGTGGCTCCCAGGTGGAGAGGGTGGAGCACCGAGCCGATCAGGCCCATGTCGTGGTACAGCGGCAGCCAGCTGACCACGACGCTGTGCTCGTCCTGTCCGTAGGTCTGCGCCATCCGCGCCTGGTTCGCGGCCAGTTGGCGGTGGCTGACGACGACCCCGCGCGGGCTGCCGGTGGAGCCCGAGGTGAACTGGAGCAGCGCGGGCGCTTCGGTGTCGACGACGGGCCCGCTCCAGCCCTCCGGCGCCTGCTCGGCACGCTCCAGCGGGCCCAGCACCACCGCGTCGGGCGTCCCGGCCGTGATCTCCTCCATGGCCCAGGGCAGATCTGTGAGAACGGCCACCGGCCGCGTCGCGGCGGCGATGTCCCGGGCGGTGTCGATCTCCCGCCGCCCGACCGGCGGGTAGACGGGCACCGCGACGAACCCCGCATACCAGCAGCCGAGCAGGTCGACGACGAACGCCAGTCCGGGCGTGTGGGCGAGCACGGCCCTGCTGCCCGGTTCGCCCAGCGCCGCCAGCCGCGCGGCGGACGCCCGTGCCGCCGCGTCCAGTTGGGAGTACGTCAGGGAGTCCGTGACGTTCTCGCCGTCGCCGAGGAAGCGGAAGGCGATCTTGTGGGGACTGTTCCGGGCGTGGGCGCGCAGCCGCTCGGTGAGCGTCGTGAGGGGCGGCGCGGGCAGGAGGGAGGTCATCGGGGGTCTCCCGTCGGGGAACGGTCAGGAGGAGACAGCGTCTGCAAGGTGCCGCGTGCTGTTCCGGCGCGGGTGCCGGTCACCGGGCCGGCCCGCCGGTGCCGGCCCTCGGCGGACCTCACGTCCGGACGTGGGGGCCGCCGCCCGCCGCGAGCGCCGTCCAGCGGGTCAGCACGGCGGCGGTGATCTGGTCAGGGGTGAGCCCGCAGGCGGCCCGCAGGTCCGGCACGGAGCCGTGCGGCAGGAAGTCGTGGTCCACCGCGAACACCCGTACCGGGGTGTCGACGTCCTCGTCGGCGAGCCGCTCGCGCACCGCGGCGCCGAGACCGCCGCGGCGCCAGTGGTCCTCGATCACCGCGACCATCCGGTGTTCCCGGGCCAGGTCGGGCAGCCGCGCGTCGAGCGGCTCGATCCAGCGGGCGTTGGCCGTCCCGGCGGGCGCCCCGGCCGCGCGGAGTCCGGCGGCCACCTCGGTGGCGCAGGGCAGCAGGTCGCCGGCGCCGACGACCAGGACGCCGCCGGGGGCCGGCTCGACCTGCCAGGCCGTCATGTCCTCGCCGGGCCCGGCCGCGGTGTCGCCGCCCTGCGACGGCCCGGGGTCGTCGATCGCCTTCCCGTAGCGGATGGCGACAGGTCCCGGGTGCCGCACCGCGGTCCGCAGCAGAGCGCGCATCTCGGCGGCGGTCGACGGGGTCGCTATCGCCATCCCGGGTATCTGGCGCAGCAGCGCCACGTCCCCGAGACCGTGGTGGGAGGCGCCGTCGCCGCCGGTGATCCCGGCCCGGTCGACGACCACCACGACCGGCAACCGGTGCAGCCCGATGTCGAACAGCAGCTGGTCCTGGGCCCGGTTGAGGAAGGAGGAGTGGATGGACAGCACCGGGTGGCGCCCCGCCATGGCCAGTCCGGCGGCGAGCCCCGCGGCGTGCTGCTCGGCGATCCCGACGTCGAGGAAACGGTCGGGGTAGCGGTCCCGGAAGACGTCGAGGCCCGACGGGCCGCCCATGGCGGGGGTGATCACCACCAGGTCCGGGTCCTCGGCGGCGAGTTCCACCAGGCACGGGCCCAGCACCGAACCGGCCGGCACGCGGCCCCGCGGCAGCGTGTGCTGGCGGCCGGTGTCGGCGTCGAAGGGGCCGACGCCGTGCATGTGCTCGGTGAGGTCGTCGAGGGCGGGCCGGTAGCCCCGGCCCTTCTGCGTCCTGACGTGCACGAGCAGGGGGCCTCGCTCGGCGCCGGCCTCGGCGAGGACCTTCTCCAGCGCGCCCAGGTCGTGCCCGTCGACGGGTCCCAGACAGCGGAAGCCCAGCGCCTCGAAGACGGCGGGCGCCGCACCCGGCCGGGAGTTCCGCAGATGCCGCGCCAGCGCGCCGGTGGTGGGCGCGTAGCTGCGGTTGTTGTCGTTGAGCACGACGGTGACGTCCAGGCCGCGGTCACCGATGTCGTTGAGCGCCTCCAGCGCCATGCCCGTGGTGAGCGAGCCGTCGCCGGTCACGGTCACCACCCGCCGGTGACGGTCGGCCGGGCGGGCCGCGAAGGCGGTGGCGAGCCCGGCGGCGTAGGAGAGGGAGGTGCCGGCGTGCGAGTTCTCCACCCAGTCGTGCGGGCTCTCGGCCCGGCTCGGGTACCCGGACAGCCCGTCCAGCCGGCGCAGCGTCGCGAAGGCCGGGGCCCGTCCGGTCACCATCTTGTGCACGTACGCCTGGTGACCGGTGTCCCACAGGATGACGTCCTCGGGACTGCGGAAGGCCCGGTGCAGCGCGATCGTCAACTCGACGACGCCCAGGTTCGATCCGAGGTGGCCGCCGCCGGAGGAGACGCTGCTGACGAGCAGTTCGCGCACCCGCGCCGCCACGTCGGCCAGCTCCTCCGGCTCCATCCGACGCAGGGCATCGGGCGTCCACACGTCAAGGGCGGTCATGCAGACGAACCTCCGTCGCCGGGTCGGGGATTCAGCGATGAGCGGGGCATGCGGCACGGGTGGCCGCCCCGTCCTGCACGTCACCGCCCCGACGTCCTCGTACCGTGCGGTCCTGCCGTGGACCGCCCGCGGGAGGACGCGGGTGGCGGATGGGCTCACAGAGTCAGACCTCGGTGGCGGTCTGGGCGGTGCCGGAACCGGCCGGCTTCTCCGGCGGTTCCTCGGCCTCGTCCTCCTCGACCTCCTGAAGCGCTTCCAGGTAGAGATCGCGCACCTTCTGCAGTTCCTCGTCATTGAGAAAACGAGAGAATGAGTTGGGCATCTGTGACCTCTCCTCGAAAGTCCGTCGGACGCTGCGAGAACAAACCAGCAGCCCGCGCCGCGGGTGACGGCGGACGCGGGGTGGGACGCGGCCCCGAAGGCCTGATCGAGTGCGGAGCCAGCGTAGCCGAGAGATCACGCACTGTCTTGAGACAAATCGAGCCACGCCGCCGCGCCCACCCACCGGGAGCCCCGGCCCGGCCCCGGCGCATCGTGCCTGGTGACGGCGCCGGGACGCCCGCGGCGCGGCCCGGGCCGCCGGTTCGGACGGCCTGTTCCAGCCGTCGGTCAGGCGACGGGAGGCGTGTGCGGGGTCGTGGCTGTGGATGAGGAGGCCGCGGTGAGGTCCGCGCCGGTGTCGGCGGCGCGCTGCGAGCGGCCGGTGCCGTGCCAGTCCAGGCAGATGACGGTGGCGTCGTCCTGCAGGTGGCCCTCGGCGGCGTCGACGACCGTACCGATCAGGGCGCGGGCGGCTTCCCGGGGGTGAAGTGCCCGGGTGCGGACGATCATGTCGGACAGGTCCAGGCCCCTGGCGTTGCGTTCCAGCATCCCGTCGGTGAGCATGACCAGGCGGTCGCCCGGACGCAGGTCCAGGGACTGCACCTGGTAGGTGTGCGGCACCTGGACGCCGAAGGGCATGTCGACCTTGGGGACGATCTGCTCCACGGCGCCGTCACGCAGCCGCAGCGGCCAGGGGTGTCCGGCGTTGACGAACTCGGTGCTGCCGTCGCGCAGGTCGATCCGCAGCAGCTGACCGGTGACGTATCCCCGGCCGGTGACGTGTCCCTGACCGGAGTGCTCGCGCATGGCGTGATCGGCCTGGTCCGCCTGCTCCAGCAGGTCGCCGCCCGCGCGGCGGGCCCGGCGCAGGGCGCCCACCACGAGCGTCGCCAGCAGGGCGGCCTTCACGTCGTGCCCCATGGCGTCGGTGATCGACAGTTGCACGGTGTCGCGGTCCAGGACGTAGTCGAAGGTGTCGCCCCCGACGTGGTCGGCCGGCTCCAGCGCCCCGGCGACCGCGAACTGGGCCGCCTCGCAGGTCAGCGACGACGGGAGAAGCCGGTGCTGGATCTCGGCGGCCAGGCTCAGCGGCAGCGTGCGCCGGCCCCACTGGTACAGGTCGGTGAAAGGGCGGTTGGCGATGACGATGTAGGCCAGGGCGTGTGCCGTCTCACTGATCTCCCGCATGACCGCGGCATCCGGTGCCGCGGGCAGGAACAACTCCAGCAGGCCGATGGCGTCACCGCGGTTGGTCACCGGGGCGACCACCCGCACCGGCGCCCCCGGGCCGTTGTCCTCCACCCCCGGGCGCTGGGTGCGGATCGCGTCGTCGTACAGGGTGCCGGCCAACGGGATGCGCCGGGCGGGCTCACCGGTCTCGACACTGCCGGCCGCGCCCAGCCGCACCACCGAGCTGCCGGTGAAGTCGGTGATCAGGAAGGACACCGCCACCGCCCCGACCCGGTCCTTGAGGATCCGCGCGACCACGTCGAGGGACTCCACCGGCGGCGCGGATTCCGCGGCCTGCAACACCTCTGCCATGGACATCGCGGCATCCTCTCGGCCCTTGACCGCGGCACGGTGAAGAATGCGCCTGGTATCGATTTCCGTCCCGCTCCTGCCCATTCCCGGCTCCTCCCTGCTCGGCCATCCCCGTGGCGAGCTCTCTCCCGGGTTCACCTGCCCCCCGCACGAACAGACGAACGTTCCGCAGGGTTCCGCAGGACTCACCTCGCCCCTTACACCAGGCCACCGCCCCCGCACCTCGCGCCGGTGCACGGTGCACGGTGTGCGGCGAGCGGGTAGCGGCTGCCCTGGCCGCCGTGCTACACCCGGTCCCGCCCTGCGGGGTGTCCGTCCGATTGCGGCGCGATGGGTTCGGCCAGGGACAGGCGGGCGGTGATGCGTTTGCCGACGGTCTCGCGCTGTACCTCGAAGCCTTCGGCGAGAGCCGTCACGATCTCCAGGCCGTGCTGGCCGATCCGTCCGGCATCGGCCGCCCGGGCCACCGGGAGCACCGGGTCGGAGTCCCACACGGTGATCTCCAGGCAGTCGCGGACGAGGCGCAGGTCCATCAGCACCGGGCCGGGAGCGTACTTGCACGCGTTGGTGACCAGCTCACTGACCACCAGCGGCGTCAGCTCGACCACCCGCGCGGACACCGGCAGGCCGAGCGTGCTGTGCGCACGGGCCAGGAAGTCGCCGGCGAACCGGCGGGCCTGGCCGATGCACGCGCTGCCGCCGTCCAGGGCCACCGAAGCTTGCGCTGTGCCGGTGTCGCCCCCCGAGCCCCCGTCGCCCGCCGTTGACACCATCACGCCGGCCTTCCTGTCGCCTCGCCCTGGCCTCTCCCACGGGCGGGTACCCGCCCGCGCGGATTGCCCCCACCATCCGGTACGGGTGGCCGGCCGGAAAACAGTGCCCCACGCCACCGCCGGCACAGTCGAGTGTGCCAGGATCACCGCATGGCTGAGGAACAGACGGAAGATACTGGACCAACTGCGCAGGCCGACCGCCTGACAGTCGCCACCACCGCCGTGCGCGGCACCGCCGTCCTGACACCCGCCGGCGAGCTCGATCTGAACACCGCCGCCCCCCTGCGCCGGGCGCTGGACGAAGCCGCCACCACGTACACGCAGGTTGTCCTGGACCTGCACCGGCTGACGTTCATGGACTCCACCGGCGTCAATCTCCTCATCGCCGCCCACCGGTCCCTGGCCGAGGCCGGGGGTCGGCTGCGCCTGGCCGCCCCGACCGGCCCGGTCCTGCGCACGTTGCGGATCGTCGGAGTCACGACCGTCATCGACTGCTCCACCACCCTGGAGGACGCCTTGACCGCCTGAGCGCCCCCCGAGCAAGCGATCCTCGTGAAGGGTCTCGGTACCGCCGGGCGAGGGGTGACCTCGTCCGGTCGAGACGGCGCGGTGGGCGGCGCTGTGCGCTCGGACGCTTCGGGCGAGGCTCTCCGCAAAGGACTTGGGGCTGCCGAGCAGTCCCTTGACCTGCGTGGACCACACCAGTGGGACCACGCGTCACCCTCCGGTCCGGGGGCCTGGCGACTTGTCCGCCGCGCGCAGATGCGAGACCTGCCGGGACGGAGGAGGGTGGGAAGGGAGGCAGGCGGACGGCACACGCCCACACGGTGGGAGAGCCCGGTAGCGCCGAGTTTGCGCTTTCCGTCGGCCGGCCCGGCCGCCGGCGACGGGTGGAGCGGCGGGGTGAACCCTACGCGAAGGCGATCTCGGGATATGGATACCAACACCAAGGCGACGCTCGCCGCCGGCGCCGCGGCCGGTTATGTCCTCGGCCGCACCAAAAAGGGAAAGTTCGCGCTGAGCGTGCTCTCCGTGGTCGTGGGCCGCAGCCTCGATCCGAGAGCCCTCGTCGGCGAGGGCGTGCGGAAGGTCGTCGGCAGCGCTGAGCTCGGCGTCGTGCGCGAGCAGGTGCGCGACCAACTCCTCGGCTCGGGTCGGACCGCACTGTCCCAAGCCGCTGACAGGGGCGTCGCGTCCCTGACCGCAGCGCTGCAGCAGCGGACCGAGCGGCTCCTGGACACGGCCGACGAACAGGACGAGGACGAGGACGCGGCGAGCGCGGATGACGCGGATGACGCGGATGAAGCCGACGCCGCCGCGGATGCCGACAGCGCCGATGAGACGGAGGACGCAGGGCGCTCGGGCGACGCCGAGAACGCCGAGAACGCCGAGGACGCCGAAGGCTCGTCGCGCCCGTCGAAGAACGCCACGTCGAGAAAGTCCCCGGCCAAGCGCCCGCCCACCAGGCGCGGCACCCCCGCGAAGAAGGCCCCGGCCGCGAAGAAGCAGGCGGCGGGCAGGGACGGCCGGGCGAAGCGCAGCGCGAGGGAGGAACCCTCCGTCCGCGAGAGCCATCGGAGGTGAGCACCGTGCCGAAAACGGCGGAGAAGGCGCCGCGAGAGACCGCAGGGCGTGCGGCGCAGCAGAAGGCCCAGCAGACGCAGGACAAGGCCGCGGCCTCGGGCGGCCCGTCCCCGCTCGACGAACTCCGCGCGGAGCTCGGGCGCTATGTGAGTGCGCAGGCCGAGCACCTGCTCGGCTCGGTCACCGACCGGATCACCGACCTCGGCTCCGAACGCGGGGGGAACGGCGCCCGGGGGAGCGCGCCGGGAGGCGAGGGCTCGTCGCGGGGCAGCATGCTGGCCGCGGGCAAGCGGATACTCGGCGGAGAGTCCCCGGCGAAGGTGCTCGTGTCGGAGAAGTCCAAAGGCGTGGCCGGCAAGGTCGCCGACACCGTGAAGAACGCGTTCGGCGGTGGCGACGGGGCCGACAGCGACCCGAAGATCACGACCATCGTGGAATCCGTCGACATCGGCGTACCGCTGCGGACCGTCTACGACCACTGGACGCGGTTCGAGGATTTCAGCTCCTTCACCAAGGGCGTGCAGAGCGTCGACGTCACCGACGACGCCGAGAGCACGTGGAACCTCAAAGTCGGTCCGTCCAACCGGAGTTGGAAGGCGACCGTCCAGGTGCAGGTGCCGGACGACCGGATCGTGTGGAGTTCCGAGGGCGCGAAGGGGACCACGCACGGCGTCGTCACCTTCCACGCGCTCGCCCCGAACCTGACGCGGGTGGTCGTGGTGGTCGAGTACCGCGCGGCCGGCTTCTTCGAGAAGACCGCCAACCTGTGGCGGGCCCAAGGCCGCCGCCTGCGCCTGGACCTGAAGCACTTCCAGCGCTACGTCACCCTCACCGACGAGGAACCGGACGGCTGGCGCGGCGAGATTCGCGACGGCGAGGTCGTACGCAGCCATGAGGAGGCCGTCGAGGCCGAGGAGGACGACGGTTACGAGGAGGGGGACGACCGAGCCGACGACGAAGCCGACTACGAGGACACCGACGAACGCGACGACGAGGACGCGATCGACGGCGAGGACGAGGACGACGACGTCGAGGACGAGGAATTCGAGGACGAGGACGAGGACGAGTGAAAGCTGATGGCGCGCGAGGCTGACGACCCAGGAACCGTCGACCCGCAGGACCGGGCGATCGAAGAGGAGGAGGTCCCCGACGAACAGCGGCCGGGCCCCGTCGAGCCGGCGCAGACCCCTGACGTCCTGCTGGACGTCCCGACCCTGCACGTGGACGAGGTGCAACTGGAGGTGGAGAACCTCCGAGCACGGGTGTCGCTCCAGGCGGAGGTGCTCGATCTGCTCAAGCTCAACGTCGGCGCGGATGTCGCTCTGGGCCGCGTCCAACTGGACATCACAGGCGTCGAGGCGCAGGCCGTGCTCAAGGTCCGCCTGGACAACGTCGTGGCGGTCATCGGACGGGTCCTCAACTCGATCGACCGCAATCCGCAGATTCTGGAGCACGTCACCGCCGCCGCAGGCGAAGCGCTGCGGGAGGTCGGCAGGGGTGGCGGCCGTGCGGTCGGCGAACTCGGGAGCGGGGCGGGCCACGCCGTGCGGGACGTCGGCCAGGGGGCGGGCCGTGCGGTCGACGACGTCGGTGC
>JAJSZB010000019.1:23324-51059 GCA_050613715.1 Streptomyces sp. IBSBF 3018 | reverse complement strand
GTGAGGGGGTCGGGGGCTCGGCGGAGGGGCCCGGCGGAGGTACCGGCGCCCGGGTCGGTCCCGTCGTGCGCGTCGCTCTCGTGGGGCAGCCCCTCGCGGACCCAGTACTCGATGCCGCCGAGCATCTCCTTGACCTGGTAGCCGAGCGTCGCCAGGGCGAGCGCGGCGCGGGTCGCACCGTTGCACGCCGGCCCCCAGCAGTGGACGACCACCGGGCGCGCCGGGTCGAGCAGCCGCGCGGCGCGCTCGGCGATGTGCGCGCCGGGCAGGTGGACGGCGCCGGGGATGCGCACCTGCGCCCAGGACTCGTCGTTGCGGGTGTCGACCAGTGTGAAGCCGGGGTCGCCGTCGGCGGCGAGAGCTGCCGCCACGTCCGAGACGTCGGTGTGGAAGGCGAGGCTCGCGGCGAAGTACGCGGCGGCGGCCCCCGGCGTGGCGGGCGGAACGCCGAGGACCGGGTGCGGGGCGGTGTGCGCTGTCGCGTGCGGTGTCATGGCCGGAAATCTACGGTCCGCGGCGGGCGGGCTGAAGGGACGATCCACGGAGTTCGCCCTTTCCGGCCGGGGATCGCCCTGCTTATGCTGCGGCATGACCACGTTTTCCCCTGACGCCACGGACTGGCGGCTGCTCGAGGCCCTGCAACGCGACGGGCGGGTGAGCTACGCGGACCTCGCACGGCGGGTGGGCATGTCCCCGAGCGCCGTGACCGAACGGGTGCGCCGGCTGGAGGAGGCCGGGGTGATCACCGGCTACGCGGCGGTGGTCGACCACGAACGGATCGGGCTGCCCGTCCTCGCCCTGATCCGGCTGCGCTACCCGACGGGCAACTACAAGCCGTTCCACGACCTTCTCGACACGACGCCGGAGGTGCTGGAGGCCCACCACGTGACGGGCGACGACTGCTTCGTGCTGAAGGTCGCCGCACGGTCGATGCGCCATCTGGAGCAGGTCGCCGGGCGGATCTCCGGGCTCGGCCCGGTGACCACGAGCGTGGTGTACTCCTCGCCGCTGGAGCGCCGCCCGCTCGTGCTCTGAGCGCGCGCCCTCAGCTCCTGGCGGCCCCTGTGCGCAGCCGGACCGTCGAGCCCTCGCGGCCCTTGGCGACCCGCAGTTGGACCGGGATGCGGTGCCGCAGGTCGGCGACGTGGCTGACGATGCCGACGGCGCGGTCGCGTTCCCGCAGCCCGTCGAGGACGTCGAGCACCTCGTCCAGGGTCTGGTCGTCGAGGCTGCCGAAGCCCTCGTCGATGAAGAGGGTGTCCAGGCGCGCGCCGCCCGCCGCCGCGCCGCCGTCACCGACCCCGCCGGCGCCGGGCGTGACACCGCCGGTCACCACGTCGGCGAGACCGAGTGCGAGGGACAGCGAGGCGAAGAAGGTCTCGCCGCCGGAGAGCGTCGAGGTGTCGCGCTCGGTGCCGGTCCACGCGTCCACCACCTTCAGGCCGAGGCCGGACCGGGCTCCCCGGCCGCCACGGGCGTCGGAGTGGACGAGGGTGTAGCGGCCGGCCGACATCCGCTGGAGCCGCACCCCCGCCGCCGCGGCGACCTCCTCCAGCCGTGCGGCCAGCACGTACGTCTCCAGCTCCATCCGGTAGCGGTTCTCCGCCGAGGTGCCCGCGGCCAGGTCGGACAGCCGCCGGATGCGCGCGAACTCCTCGCGGGCGGGCCCGAGTTCGCGTACCTTCGCGGCCGCCTGCGCGCCGAGCAGGTCGAGTTCGCGGCAGCGCGTCGCGGCGGCGGACTCGGCGGCGGAGGCCGCGCGCAGCAGACGGCCCGCCTCGTCCAGGCGTGCCTGCGCGAGGTCCGGCCGGGCCGGCGGCAGGTCCACGGCCGCGGCGGGCTCCGGTGCGGCGAGGTCCGCTTCCAGCGCGGCCTCCTCCTTCGCCCACGCCTCCACCCGCTGGTCCGACTCCCGTACCCGCTCGGCCGGAAGCAGCGCCGCCACCGCCTCCGCGGGCGACGCGAAGCCGGCACGGGCGGCCGTGTCGGCGAGCGCCGCCTCGGCCTCGGCGGCCCGCTGCGCGCAGCCCGCCTGCTCGCGCAGTGCGTCGACGGCACGGTCGAGCGAGTCGACACGCGCCGTGAGATGGGCGCGGTGGGCCGCGACGTCGGTGTGGCCGTCCAGCGAGCGGGCCAGTTCCGCGGTCGACGCGGCGTGCTGGTCGTCCAGTTCCTCGCGCCGGGAGGTGCGGGCGGCGGCCCGGTTGAGCGCGTCCTGCTGCTGTGCGCCGCGGCGGTCGCGTTCCTGCTCTGCCGCGGCGAGGGCGGCCCGTGCGGCCGCGACGTCCTCCGCGGCACGGGTGGCGCGCTGGTGTTCCTGCTCCAACCGGGCGTGCTCGGCCGCCAGTTCGGCGTACGGGGCCGGGCCGGCGGCGGTGGTGGCCGCCTCCAGGGCGGCGCGCAGTCCTGTGGCCTCGCCGTGGGCCTGCTCGTAACGGCCCTGCTCGCGCCGGTAGTCGGCGTAGGCGGCGTCCTCGTCGGCGCGTCCGACCCGGCGGGCGGCGGGGCGCGCGGGATCGGGGTGGTCGAGTGCGCCGCACACCCGGCACGGCTCGCCGTCGGCGAGCTGCTCGGCCAACTCGGCGGCGATACCGCTGATCCGGGCCTCCCGCAGGTCCTGCCACCTCTCGCGAGCGGTCGCGGCGCGGTCCCGCGCGTCGCGTTCCGCGTCCTGGGCGCGGGACAGGCCGCCGGTGAGGCGGTCGCGCTCGGCGGCGGCCTCGGCGGCGCGGCGGGCGGCCTCGACGCGGGCCGCGTACCCGGCAGCGCGGGCGGCGGCCTCCATCCCGGCGTCGACCCGTTCGCGCAGCGCCTTCCGCGTGTCGGGCCAGGCGTCCAGCCATGCCTGGGCCTCGCGCACGGCCTCCTCGTCGGCGCGCTCCTCCCGTAGCAGTGCGGCGCGCCGTTTCTCGATCTCGCCGATCCGCCGCTCGGCCTCCGCGGCGGACGCGAGCGACCCGAGCCGCTCGCGCAACGCGCCTGCCCGCCGGGCGAGTTCCGCGACGTCGGCGGGGTCCGGTGCACCGGGGTCGGCGGGGTCGGCGGGGGTACTGCTCACGACGCTCATCGCGCTCCCTGGACGGTGTAGTGCCGGGCCCGGACCGGGACGATCCGGTCGACGTGGATGGAGGGTGTGACGACCGCCTCGGGGTCGAGTGCGCCCAGTGGGACGACCTCGTGGACCTGGACGATCGTGGTGGCGGCGGCGGTGGCCATGACCGGCCCGAAGTTGCGGGCCGTCCTGCGGTAGACGAGATTGCCCATCGGGTCGGCCCGGTGCGCGGATATGAGCGCGTAGTCGCCCCTGATCGGGTGCTCCAGCACGTAGTCGCGGCCGTCGATGGTCCGCGTCTCCTTGCCCTCGGCCAGCGCGGTGCCGACCCCGGTGGGGCAGAAGAACGCCCCGATGCCCGCGCCCGCCGCGCGCATCCGCTCCGCCAGATTGCCCTGCGGCACCAGTTCGAGCTCGATCCGCCCGGCCCGGTACAGCTCGTCGAAGACGTACGAGTCGGCCTGCCGCGGGAACGAGCAGACCACCTTCCGCACCCGGCCGGCCTTGAGCAGCGCGGCCAGGCCCACCTCGCCGTTGCCCGCGTTGTTGGACACGATCGTCAGATCGCGGGCGCCCTGGCGGATCAGCGCGTCGATGAGGTCGAAGGGCATCCCGGCGAATCCGAAGCCGCCGACCAGGACGGTGGAGCCGTCCTCGATGCCCGCCACCGCCTCGTCGCAGGTCTCCAGCACATGTGCGCGGCTCATGCCCGGGCCTCCGGGTTCTCCAGGACGACGGCCAGCCCCTGGCCGACGCCGATGCAGATCGCGGCGACGCCGTACCGTTCCCCCCGCTCCCGCAGCACCGCGGCCAGGGTGCCGAGCAGGCGTCCGCCCGAGGCGCCCAGCGGGTGCCCGAGCGCGATCGCGCCGCCCTTCTGGTTGACCAGGTCCGGGTCGCGCAGCCCCTCCTTCAGCCATGCGTCGACGCACACCAGGGACTGCACGGCGAACGCCTCGTTGAGCTCCACCGCGCCGACCCGGTCCCAGCCGACGCCGGCCCGCTCCAGCGCGCGGCCGGCCGCCTCGATCGGGGCCCGGCCGAAGTCGCGGGGGTCGAGTGCCATGGCGCCGCGGCCCGCGATCCGGGCGAGCGGCTCACGGCCGATCGCCCCGGCCGCCCGCTCGCTGCCGAGCAGCACCGCGCAGGCGCCGTCCGACAGCGGTGACGCGTTCCCGGCGGTGATCGTCCCGTCGGGGCGGAACGACGGCTTGAGGCCGGCCAGCACCTGCGGGGTCGTCGAGGGGCGGATGCCCTCGTCGCGGGCCAGTCCCTCCACCGCGGTGACGGCCTCGTCGTAGAAGCCGTCCTCCCACGCCCGGTGGGCGAGCCGGTGCGAGCGCGCGGCGAACTCGTCCTGGCGCGCGCGGCTCACGCCGTGCCGCTCCCGGAGCTGTTCGTTGCACTCGCCGAGCGAGACCGTCCACTCCTGCGGCATCCGCGGGTTCACCAGCCGCCAGCCGAGCGTGGTCGACACCGCCGCGGTGTCCCCGGCGGGGAATCCGCGGGCGGGCTTGGGAAGCACCCACGGCGCGCGGGTCATGGACTCGACGCCGCCGGTGAGGACGATCTCGGCGTCGCCGGTCTCGATCTGCCGGGACCCGGCGATCGCGGCGTCGAGCGAGGACCCGCACAGGCGGTTGACGGTCGTGCCCGGCACGCTCGGAGGCAGGCCGGCCAGCAGGGCAGCCATCCGGCCCACGTTGCGGTTCTCCTCCCCCGCGCCGTTGGCGTTGCCCCAGACCACCTCGTCGATCGCGGCGGGTTCGAGACCGGGGGCACGGGCGAGCAGTCCGGTGATCGCCGCGGCGGCGAGGTCGTCGGGGCGGACACCGGCCAGTGCGCCGTTGAACTTCCCGAAGGGCGTGCGGGTCGCGGCGTAGATGAATGCACTCACGCTGTCACCGTAGGAGCGGGCGGCGATAGAGTGAAGTATCGATATCAGGGCCGATTGAGAGGTGTGCGATATGGATCTCCGCCACCTCCGCTACTACGTCGCCGTCGCGGAGGAGCGCCACTTCGGCCGGGCCGCCGAGCGGCTGCACATGGCCCAGCCGCCGCTGTCCCAGGCGATCCGGCAGCTGGAGGGCGAACTCGGGGTCACGCTGCTGCACCGCACCACGCGCCGCGTCGACCTCACCGACGCCGGCCGCGCCTACCTCGAACGCGCCCGCGCGATCCTGGCCGGCGTGGACGAGGCGGCCCACCTGGCCCGCCGCGTCGCGGACGGCGTCGTCGGGCGGCTGGCGATCGGGTGCGTGGGCTCGGCGACGTACAGCCTGCTGCCCGCGCTCTCCCGGCACCTGTCCGCGGAACTGCCCGGCATCGACTTCTCCTTCCGGGGCGAGATGCTCGCGCCCGAGCAGGCGGAGGCCCTGCGCGACGGCGCGATCGACGTCGCCATGCTGCGGCCGCCGGCGGCCGATCCCTCGCTCGCCGCCCACCTGCTGCGCCGCGACCGGCTGGTGGTGGCGCTGCCGGCCGACCACCGGCTCGCCGCGCGGCGGCGGGTGCGCGCCGCGGACCTGGCCGGCGCGGACCTGATCGTGCACGCGTCCAACCACCGCTCCGTCATGTACGACGTGGTGCTCCGGGTACTGCGCGACGCCGGCGTCGAGCCGCGGATCAGACACGAGGTGAGCGAGACGTCGACGCTGGTCACCCTGGTCGCGGGCGGCCTCGGGGCGGCCGTCGTGCCCGAGCCTGTGACGGCGCTGACCCTCCCCGGCGTGGTCTACCTGCCGCTGGTGCGGCCGGCCGCCACCGTCGACCTGGCCGTCGCCCACCGGGCCGACCGGTCCGAGCCGCACCTGCTGCGTACGGTCGAGGTGATCCGCCGGATGACCCGCCCGGCCGCCGCCGCGCGGCCGGTGACCGCCGGCCCACCGCGGCAGCCGTCGCGCTGAGCCGGGCGTTGACGACCCACCGCCGGTAGAGTCCCAGGGCATGCCGGAAAGTAGCCACGATGTCGACACGACAACGCCGGAGACAGGGAGTCTGCCGCTCCTGCACGGCGACCGCGTCCCGTTCCATCAGCACCGGCAGGGCCACCTGGTGTACCCCGCCACCGGGGTGCTGTCGGTCACGACCGAGGACGGCACCTGGATCGCCCCCGCGACCCGGGTCGCATGGACCCCCGGCGGTTTCGAGCACCACCACCGGGCCTACGGGTACACCGACATGCGCGTCATCTTCCTCCCGGCCGCACTCGCCGCCCGACTGCCGGAGCGCCCCGCGGTGTTCGCCGTCTCACCCCTGACGCGCGAGGCAGTGCTCGCCCTGACCGCCGACACACACCGCTCGCAGGAAGCCCGCGCCCGGCTGCAAGCCGTGATCATCGACGAGCTGGTGCCCGCGTCCGAGGAACCGCTGCACCTGCCCGAGCCGCGCGACGACCGGCTCCGCGCCCTCAGCGCCCTGCTGCACGAGGACCCCGCCGACAACGCCACGCTGGCCGAGCTCGGCACCCGGGTCGGCGCCGGCAAGCGCACCCTGACCCGGCTCTTCCACGACGAACTCGGCATGAGCTTCCGGCAGTGGCGCACCCAACTGCGCCTCCACCACGCCCTGACCCTCCTCGCCGCGGGACACACCGTCACCAGCACCGCGGCGGCCTGCGGCTGGGCCAACCCGACCAGCTTCATCGAAGCCTTCAGCGCCGCGCTCGGAGACACGCCCGCGGCCTACCGCCACGCCCGCGCCGCGGGCCGCGCGCCGACCGAGCAGACCGCGCGGACCCGGCGGACCGCAGAGACCGGGACGATCTCGCCCGCCCACTCCCCCTGAACGACGGGCACGGGCACGGGCACGACATCGACATCGACATCAGCACCGAGCAGCCGGCCTCCGCGTAGTCCGTGCTCCTGCGCCGGCCGGCCTCACCCCCGTCGGCCTCACCCCCGTCGCCCTGACCGCCCCTGCACGTCCCCGTAGCCGGACAGCCGGTCCAGGAGCTGCGGCAGTGCGTCGAGCCGGGCCTGTTCCTCCGGACTCAGGAGCGTGCCGATCGCCTCGGCGATCCAGTCGCGCCTGGCCGCGCGGTCGCGGTCCAGGGCGGCGCGTCCCTGCCGGGTGAGGGTCACGACGATACGGCGGCCGTCCTGCGGGTCCTCGCGCCGCGCGATGTAGCCCAGGGCCTCCAGCTCCTTGACCGTGCGGCTCTGGCTCTGGTGGCGCACGCCGCGCCGCTGGGCCAGGGACGCGGTGGAGGCGTCGCCGTCACGGTCGAGCAGGCCCATCGTCGCGGCCAGCGGCGGCTGCAAGGCGTCGACGCCCGAACGGGTCGCGCGCACGAACCTGCCGATGGAGGTCCGCAGCCGCTCCGCCAGGCGATCATGGTCGACCATGGGCCGACTATACAGCTCTGCTGTAGTTCGCCCGGTGGCCGCGACGGCTCGTCCCAGGCGGAGGGCCGCGGAAAGACATACAGCAAAGCTGTACACTCTTGCTGTACGGTCAAGCCTGCGGACCCGCCCACGAGCCCGCCCACGAACGGAAACGCCATGGAACTGACCAAGTTCGCCCACGCCTGCGTCGCCCTGGAGAAGAACGGAACGACGCTCGTGCTGGACCCCGGCACACTCACCCCCGAGGCGAAGGACGCGGTCGCCGGCGCCGCGGCCGTGCTGATCACCCACGAGCACTTCGACCACTTCGACGACGCCCTGCTGGCGGCCGCCCTCGACGCCGATCCCGAGCTGCGCGTCTTCGGGCCGCCGGCGGTGCTCGACAAGCTCGGCGCGCACGACGGGCGGGTCCGTGCCGTCGCGGCCGGGGACGCCTTCGGCGTCGGCGACTTCGCCGTCACGGTCCACGGCGAGCGCCACGCCACGATCCACCCGGACATCCCGAGCGTCGCCAACGTCGGCTACCTGGTGGACAAAGCACTGTTCCACCCGGGCGACGCCTACTTCGTGCCCGAAGCGGCCGTCGACACGCTGCTGCTGCCGACCAGCGGGCCGTGGACCAAGCTGGGCGAGGCCGCCGAGTACCTGCGCGCGGTGCGGCCCCGCCAGGTGTTCCAGATCCACGAACTCATGCTCAGCGCCCTGGGCCAGCAGTCGACCCGTACCATCCTGGCCGGGCTGACCGGCCTCGACGTCGCCCTGCCGGCCGCCGGCGACAGCATCGGGCTGTGAGCGTGGCCTGGGACGACCGGCGCCCCTGATGAGACCGCCCGGCGCCACGCACACCGGTGCCGCCGGGGCCGGCGCCACGCAGCCCGGCGCCGCTCAGCCGCCGGCCGCCCCGCCGGGCCCAGAAGCGTCCGGGGGCGTTCTTCAGGCGGATACGGCAGGCGCGGCCTGCGCGGCGGTCGCCGCGACCGTTGCGGCGGCTCGTACGAACGCGGCGACGGCCGGCGATCGGGCCTCCTGGGGCCAGGCGACGGCGAGCGTGGCGTCCGGCGCGTCGCCGACCTCCCGGTAGACGATCTCGGCGCGCGGGTAGCGCCTGGCCACCGAGGCCGGGGTGAGGAAGACGACGCTGCCCGTCTCGACCAGGCTGAAGATCTCCGACAGGTTCGAGGCGGGCGGAGCCACCCCGGCCCGGGGCGCGACGGGCCGGCCGTCGGCGGCCGGGGAGCCGCCGGGGAGCGTGCGGTCGGCCAGGTCGGCCAGGCTCAGCCGGGGCAGGGCGGCCAGCGGGTCGGCCGCGGCCAGCGCGACCAGGACCGGCTCGGTCAGCAGCGGCTCGCTGTCCAGACCGCGGGCGTCGAAGGGGCACAGCACGAGCGCCACGTCGGCGAGGCCGTCGCGCAGCGCCTGCGGCTGCTCGCCGAACCCGCCGAGCACCAGCTCCGGCGGCAGGGCCGCGTCGTCGGCGCCGTAGGCGTCCAGGATCTGCGGCAGCAGACCGCCGTCGACGTCGGCCTTGAGCGCGATCCGCAGCCGCGGGGCGGCGTTCCCCGCCTCGCGGGCCCGGTGCGCGGCCGCGGTGACCGCCTCCAGCGCGATCCGGGCGTCGCGCAGCAGGATCTCCCCGGCCGCGGTGAGCCGCACCTGCCGGGTGGTCCGCTCGAACAGCGCCACGCCGAGCTGCTTCTCCAGCAGCCGGATCGACCGGGACAGCGGCGGCTGCGCCATGCCCAGCCGGGCGGCGGCCCGCCCGAAGTGCCGTTCCTCCGCCACCGCGACGAAGTACCGGAGCTGGCGCACCTCCAGGTCATTCATACCCCCAGGGTATCAACCCTGACCGAGCCGGTCCTTCACCCGCGCCCGCGGCCCGGGTTGACTCGGAGGCATCCGGCGCCGCCCCGCCCCCGAGGGCCCGCCGTTCGACCGTCTCCCACGGAGGTACTCGTGATCGTCGTCACCACGCCGACCGGCGACATCGGCCGGCAGGTCCTGGACCACGTCCTGGACGGCGTCCCGGACGGCGTTCCGGACGCAGTCCAGGACGGTGTCCCGGCCGGCGGAGGGAGCGGAGAGGCGGCGGTCCGCGTCGTCGTCCGCGACGCCTCGCGGCTGCCGGCCCGCGTACGCGCCCGCGCCGAGGTGGTCGAGGGCTCCCACGGCGACGCGGGGGTGATCGCGAAGGCGCTCGACGGCGCGGACCGCATGTTCTGGCTCGTGCCCCCGGCCGGTTTCGACCACACCGCCCCGGCGAAGGACCACTATCTGGACTTCTCCCGGGCCGCGTGCGAACAGGCCGCGCGCCGCGGCGTGCGGGTGGTGGCCGTCACCTCCCTCGGCCACGGCTACCGGCGCGAGGCCGGCCTGCTCTCGGCCGCGCTGGCGATGGACGACCTGTTTACCGCCGCCGGCGTGCACTACCGGGCACTGGGCCTGCCGTTCTTCATGGAGAACCTGCTCCGCCAGGCCGGGGCGATGGCGGAGCAGGGGGCGTTCTCCCTGGCGAACGCCGCGGACCGGCCGCTGCCGACGATCGCCACCCGGGACGCGGCGGCCGCCGCGGCCGCGCTCCTCCTCGACCCCGGCTGGAGCGGCCAGGCCCGCGTTCCGCTGGCCGGCCCCGACGAGCTGACCCCCTCGGCCATGGCCGAGGTGATCTCCGAGGCGCTCGGCCGCCCGGTCGGCTACCGCCAGATCCCCCTCCCGGACTTCCGGGCTGCGATGGTACGCCGCGGCGCGAGCCAGGCCATGGCGCAGGGCATGGCCGACATGGTCGCGGCGCAGAACGACGGCATCTACGACGCCGAGCCCCGCGACCCGGCCGCCAACACCGCCACCGCCTTCCGCCAGTGGTGCCACGACACCCTCGCACCCGCCGCCCGGTCCTGATCGCGGCTCCCCCTAGCTGCCCTGTCCGGTGACGCGGAACACGTGCGTTCCCGCTCCGACGGTGAAGTGGGCGTAGCCGTCCGCGCGTTCGCCCGCGGTCGCGGACGGGGGCGCGTGGACCTTCTGGCGGCCGCTGACGGGGACCAGGACGTCGGCGGTCGATCCCGCGGGCACGTCGACGGTCAGGGTGAACCGGCCCTGCTGCTGCGACCACGACGAGGCGATCCGGCCGAGCGGCGAGGCGATGTGCGCGGAGGCGTGGGTCAGGCCGCCGCCGACGTGCGGCTGGACGGTCACCCTGGTGTAGCCGGGCGCGGCGGCCTCGATGCCGGCGACGTCCTGGTAGAGCCAGTCGTCCACCGTGCCCATGAAGGCGTGGTCGTGCGAGCGCGAACCGGCGTTCCACTCCTCCCACATGGTCGTGGCGCCGAGGCCCTCGAACCAGTAACCCCACCCGGGATACGTCGGGTTGGTGGCCACCTTGTAGGCCAGGTCGGCGTGCCCGGTGTCGGTGAGGACCGGCAGCAGCACCTTGGTGCCCAGCGCCCCGGTGTCCAGGTGGTCGCCGCGGGCGTGGATGTCGGCGACGAGGCTGTCGGCCACGGCCTGCCGGTGCTCCTGGGGCACCAGGCCGAACGCCAGCGGGAGCAGGTTGGAGGTCTGCCGGTAGCCCGCCGCCCTGTCGTCGAAGTAGGCGCCCTTGGCGCTGTCGTAGAACGTGGCGTTGAAGGTCTTCTCGACCTGGGCCGCGAAGGCGCCGAAGTGCCGCGCGTCGGCGTCGTGGCCCAGCGCCTTCGCCATCGTGGCGAGCCTGGTCGCGGTGAGGTAGATGTACGCGGTGCCCGACAGCCGGGTGCCCTCCGGCGCGCCGGCGCCTTCCGGGGAGAGCCAGTCGCCGTAGCTGAAGCCCGTGTAGATGCCGCCGGTGGCGGCGATGTCGTGCTCGTAGTACGCCAGCCACGCCTTCATGCCGTCGTAGTTGTCCGCGACCGCCTGCGTGTCGCCGTAGTACCAGTACAGGTCCCAGGTGCCGAGCACGTAACTCGCCGACCAGACAGGGTCCTTGACCAGCTTGCCCGACTCGGTGGTGGGCACCGTCGGGCCGAGCGACCCGTCGGCGCCCTGCTCGTCGCGGTGCGAGCGCATCCAGCTCTCGTAGAAGTTCTCCATGTCGAAGTTGTCGATCGCCGAGTCCGCGTAGAGGAACCCGTCCGCGGTGTAGGGCCGCTTCTCGTACATGGGCGTGTCGGTCGGCACCGAGTAGAGGTTGTTGAGGATGGTGTTCGCCTGCGCGTCCTGGTAGCGGTTGAGCAGGTCGCTCGAACTGGTGAAGTCGCCGGTGGACGACACCGCCGTGTGCAGCCTCATCCCGTCGACCGACCGGAGGCTGACCCCCTGCGGGACGACGACCTGGGCGTAGCGGAAGCCGGCGTAGCTGTAGCTGGGCTGGTAGGTCTCCACCCCGTCGCCCTTGAGGGTGTACGTGTACGTCTGCAGGGCCATCCCGAAGCCGCCGGTGTTGTCGACCGTGCCGTCGGCGCGCAGCTTCTCGCCGTACGTGATCGTGACCGTCGCCCCGGCCGGGCCCTGGACCGCGACGCGCGCCCAGCCCGAGGTGGGGCTGCCGAAGTCGTACACGTGGGTCCCGGTGGCCGGGGTGGTGACGCTCTGCGCCGTCAGCTGCCCGGTCACCTCGATCGGCGGGAAGCTCTCCGAACGCAGCGTCCCCGCGGGGCCGTTCACCGCAAGCGCGGGGTGCCAGGCGCCGTCGTCGAAGCCGGGGGCGTTCCAGCCGGGCTGCTCCAGCCGGGCGTCGTAGGACTCGCCGAACCACAGCGACTGCGTGGTCGTCGGCCCGTCGGAGACCTTCCACCCGTCGCCGGTGACCACGCGCTGGTGCGTGCCGTCGGTGTAGGCGATGTCGAGTTCCAGCTTGAGCTTGGGCTCGCCCCACCACGGCGACGCCTTCCACTCGTCCGGGTTCGTCATCCCGTAGTAGCCGCGTCCCAGGCTGACGCCGATGGCGTTGCCGCCGGTGCGCAGCGCGCCGGTGACGTCGTACGTCGAGTACAGGACGGTCTTGTCGTACACCGTGAACCCGGGTTCGAGCTCCCGGTTCCCGATGCGCCGGCCGTTGAGATAGAGCTTGTCGTAGCCCAGGCCGGCGACGTACGCGCGCGCCGAGGCGATGCGCTTGCCGGCGGTGAACTCGTCGCGCAGCAGCGTCTCGGGCGCGGGCGGGGCGGACACCGAGGTGCCCCAGGGGCCTGCTCCGTAGTGCGCGGCCACCAGGGCCTGCGGCCACGCCGCGTCGTCGTAGCCGGGCTGCTGCCACCCGTCGGCGGCGGAGTCCGACGCCTTCCAACTGCCGTCGGTGAGCAGGTCGGCGGGCGCTCCCGCCCCCTCGAAGTGGAGGCTGCCGAGCGCGCCCGCGGGACCCTGGCTGGTGTTGGTCACCGACACCGCCAGTACGTTGGCGCCGGCGTGGAGGTACGGGGCGATGTCGACGACGCTCGCCGTGCTCCAGGAGTTCGCGACGTTCGGGGAGCTGACGGCCTCGGTGCCGTCGACGTACAGCGTGAAGCTGTCGTCGGCGGTGAACTGCAGCTCCGCGGAGGTGAGGTGCTCACCGGCGGGCAGGTCGAAGCTCCGGCGCAGGTAGCGGGTGCCGGCCGGGGCCGAGTCGGACGGGTCGCCCTCGGGGTACCAGATCCAGTTCGCGTCGCCGAGCCGCAGCGCGGGCGCCGCCGCGTGCGCGCCGATCCATGTGCCCTGGAAGTCACCGGGGTTGACGAAGGCGGTCTCGAAACGCGCCTCCGCGCTCCACGGCGATACGCGTCCGGAGGAGTCCCAGACGCGGACGCGCCAGTGGTAGGCCGTGCGCGAGGTGAGGGCGCGGCCGCCGTAGGCCACGTCGAAGGACTGCGAGGAGCGCACCCGCCCGCTGTCCCACACCGTCCCCCGGCCGCCGGGTGACGTCGACACCTGGAC
This sequence comes from Streptomyces sp. IBSBF 3018, assembly GCA_050613715.1. Lineage (GTDB taxonomy): Bacteria > Actinomycetota > Actinomycetes > Streptomycetales > Streptomycetaceae > Actinacidiphila. The sequence continues at coordinate 37,775 of JAJSZB010000019.1, read as the reverse complement.
CTCGTAGGCCGCCTGGGGGTCGGCCGCGCGGCCGGGGGTCGCGCGGCCGGGCGCCACCTGCCAACTCAGCCTGGGACGCGCGACGTCGACGCCCAGCGGCTGCACCTGGTGCTCGACCTCAAGGCCGCTCACGGTCGGCGCGGACGCGGACGCCGCATCCCGCGGGTGGTCGGAGCCGGCCGTCGCCGCTGCCGCCGCGCCGGGCGCGGGGCCGAGCGTCGACGCCGCGGCGACGAGCGACAGCATCAGTCCGAGAACGAATCCGCGCTTTCTCACGCCTGCCTCCATCGACGACACGATCCGGCGCGAGCTGCGCACCCGGCGTATTGAATCGTTTCAATATCCACCTATGTCATGCAACCACAGGCTGAGCGGGGAAAACAAGACACCGGACGCCGATCGCCCGGCGGACAGGAGCCGCAGGGGGAAGCGGCAGGCGGTAGCGGCGGGCAGGAGCGGCGCCGTTCTAGGCTCGCGCCATGGCGATCACCTACGCGTGGCGGGGCGACTTCGACAACGCCGCGCTGAACGCGCTGCACGCACAGGGCTTCGGCCACCCGGTCTCGAACGTCGACTGGCTGACCCAGGTGCGGCGCCACAGCCTCGGCTGGGTCTGCGCCCGTGACGACGGGGACCTCGTCGGCTTCGTCAACATCGCGTGGGACGGCGGCGTCCACGCGTTCGTCCTCGACACCGTGGTCGCGAGCGACCGCCGCCGCGCCGGAGTCGGAGCCGAACTCGTCGCCGAGGCCGCGCGCCGCTCCCGCGCGGCCGGCTGCGAGTGGCTCCACGTCGACTTCGAGGAGGAGTTGCGGTCCTTCTACGTCACCGCGTGCGGATTCACCCCGACCGCGGCGGGCCTCATCCCCCTCTGATCCGGCCTCGCCGCAGGGACCGGCCGGGATACTTCCGGCAGTCCTGCGACGGGCTGCGTCACGAGGCCTGGGGCAGCGGTCGCGAGTGCGGCCGGGCCCGTGCGGCGCTCAGCGCAGCGGTGGCAGGGGCTCCTCGTCGAGCGGCTGGTCGATGTCGGGCTGCACCGGGTTCCAGCGGTACTGCAAGTCCTCGTTCTTCTCCAGGAACCCCGCCTTGACCAGGCTCTCCAGCATCTCGTCCAGCATGATGCCGAGCGGGAAGCCGTCGATCCAGAAGGAGCCCTTCACCGAGGTGAAACTGCGGTCCGCCGGGATCACCCCGAGGAACCTGCCGAGCCGGAACCCCGCCCAGTCGAAATCCGTCCATTCGGCGAGAATGTCCTGCAGTCCTGCCGATTCCACGACGTCCCCTGTCCACTCGTCCCGGACGAAGATCCGGGCCCTGCCGTCATCGTACGTGTGCGGTGCGCCCGTCCGGCCGCCCCGCACCACTCGGGGCGGCCGGGGGGGGGGGGGGGGGGGGGGGGGCCCCCCCCCCCCCCCCCCCCCCAACACAAACAAAAAAAAAAAAAAAAAAAAAANCCCCCCCCCCCCCCCCCCCCCCCCCCCCCCCCCCCCCCCCCCCCCCCCCCCCCGGGCCTGTGCCCGCACCCGGCCGCGCCGCCGACTGTCACTCCTCCATGCCCTCCATCTCCGTCAGGAACTCCTGCACTTCCTCCATCGACTGCGCCTGGGTGTTCATCCACAGGTCCTGCGTGGACTCCATGGCCGCCCCGTAGTCCTCCGGCGACGTGCCGGCCTCGGTCGGGCCGAGCAGGATGTGGTACTGCTTGCCCGGCCTGGGGTCCACGCGCGGCGTCAGGCCGCGAGCGGCCAGCGCGCTGTCGTCCTTGATGACCCACAGCGGGTCCTTCGACTTCCCGCCCGGCAGCCAGTTCGGCCGGAAACCCGGCGGCAGCTTCCGCGGGTCGGTGGCCAGCGACGCGCCCGGCAGCTCGTCCTGGTCCTCGTCGACGTTGATGTTCCCGTTCTCGTCGAGGTTGTCCTCGTAGTCCCCCGGCCGACCACCGAGGTTGCGCGACCCGTTGCCGAGCATCGGCCTGCCGTCGGGGCCCGCCCGCATGGTGCGGAAGAACACCGTCGCCGCGGACGTGACCTTCCACCAGTGGCACTGGCCCATGAAGATGCACATGGTGCCGCGCTCGTTGGCCTTGGCCTGCTTGTCCAGTGCGGCGTGCAGGCCGTTGACCTCAGCGGCGAACGACGAGGAGCACAGGTCCTCGTGGGCCTTGCAGACGTCGTCCCAGGTGCCGACCTCGATGCCGTAGGCGAGCGTCGACTCCGGCATCTTGTACGTCGAGGCGTGCGGGTCGAACTGCTTGTCGTAGTGCGTCTTGAGGGCCTTGGCGAAGTCGGCCGCCAGCGCCTTCAGGTTCGGCGTGTTGGCGCTGAACGCGAAGTGCGGGGTGACGTACACCGGATGCGGGTGGTAGTGGGAGCAGTTGTGCGCGTTGCACAGGCTGCCGAACCCCTGGGCGTCGGCCAGGCTCTGGCTGATCGGCGGCGCGTCCGGCGTGGTGGGCACGTTCATGGTGGGGTCGGCCCACCAGTTGTCCAGCCCGGTCGGGTCGGACAGCGTCACCGGGTCGTTGCCCGCGTAGTCGTACCCGGACAGCTGGTTGGCGTCCATGGACTCGAAGACCGTGTCGTCCGAGAGGAACCGGCCGCTGGCCGGGTCGTACTCGCGGGCTCCGAGGTTCTCCAGCGAGGTCACGGGATCGACCGTGCCGCCCACGAACCCCTTGTCGTCCGGCCAGGCGCCGACCGAGCCGTCCCGCTCCTTGCCGAAGGGCAGGTACTGGCGCCGGGTGACCGCCTGGGTCTGGTAGTCGATGGCGAGGGTGTCGGTGCCCTGCCGGTTCGGGATGAGGTAGTGGATGTCGCCGGTGCTGCTGCGCTCGGCGACCGTGGTGCCGGCGATCGAGTAGTACCGCGTGGCGGACAGGGTGTGCGTGCCGAGGTCCTCGGTGATCTGTGCGTCGCCGGCGAACAGGGTGGCCTGTCCGGGGCCGGTCCGCAGCACCAGGGTCCCGTCGGTGTCGTACATGTAGCTGGTCGTGCCGGCGCTGGTGGTGTCGGTGGCCAGCTTGCCCTGGTCGTTCCAGGTGAGGCTCTGGGCGCCGGCCGAGCCGCCGCTGATGGAGAGGGTGTCCCCGGCGGAGTCGTAGGTGTAGTCGGCGGTTTGGGCCGCGGCGTCGGGTCCGGTGGCGGTGGTGCCGGTGAGGGTGTGCGGCTGGTCGGTGGACGAGCCGGCCGGCGGATAGGCGTAGGTCGTCGTCGTGTCGGCCGCGGTGTCGCCGCCGGTGTCGTGATCGGTCTCGGTCTTGCGCTGTCCGTCCGCGGTGTACGTCCAGCTCTGCCAGTAGGGGTCCGGCCCGCCGACGGTGCTGCTCGCTCCGGCGGCCGGAGTCGCCGCGCAGCCGTCCGTGGCCGTCCAGGCGCTGCTCAACCGGTCGGAGTAGTCGTAGCGGTAGCACTGCGTGTCGGTGTCGGCGCCGCCGTCCCGGCTGTCGCTCACCGAGGTGAGCAGGCCGGCGCCCTTGGACACCGTGCTGTCGCCCCAGGTGTACCTGGTGTCGTCCACCACGGTGCTGCTCGTGGAGTCCGTGGTCTTGGCGTCCGTGACGGCCGAGGTCTGTGCGTCGTACGTGAGCGACAGGGCCACCCAGTCGGTGCTGGGACCGAAGGTGTACTGCAGCGGCTGACCGGTCTCGCTGTAGCCGACGGCGGTGACATAGGACCAGGCGTTGGTGCCGCTGCCGGTGAGGCTGGTGGCCTCGCCGTTCGCGTCGTACCCGAAGTTCAGGGTCTCGCCGGGCAGTCCGCCCTCGGCCGGGTCGGTCTGCGTGGCCAGGGTGCCGGACGACTTGTACGTGTAGGAGGTCGTGTAGCCGGCGGCGGGTGCGAGCGCCGCCTCGGCGGCCGGCAGGTTGGCGAGCGTCACCTTCGTGGCCGCGGCCTTGCCGAACGAGTTGTAGCCCAGGGTCGCCGTGGTGACCGACGGGCTCGACGTGCCCATCTGGTACGACGTCGTGGCCGTCGGGTACCCCTTCTTCAGCGTGTCGTAGGTCCAGGCGCCGATCTGGTTCGCGCTCGACTCGGCGGCGTTCCCGGTGGTGTCGTAGGCGGCGGTTTTGCGGCCGTCGTCGTCGTAGGTGTAGGAGACCTGCTTGCCGCGGGAGTCGGTCGTGCTGGTCACCTGCCCGGCGGCGTCGAACGCGGTGGTGCCGGTGCCGGTGTCCGGGTCGGTCGCGGAGGTCACCAGTCCGAGCAGGTTGTACTTCCACGACCAGGTGTTGCCCGCGGCGTCCGTCTCCGAGGCGCGGCTGCCGTCGCGGTTGTAGGCGTAGCTGGTGTCCGCGTAGTCCGACGGCGGGTCGTTCACCGGGTCGGCGGGCACGCCGGCGTGGTAGTCGTACATGTGCGTGAGGTGGCCGCGCGCGTCGGTGAGCAGGCTCTGCGCGGTCGCTCCGGCCGGCGGGATCGTGGTGGTGAAGTCGCCGCCGTAGATCGTGGTGGTGTGCCACGTCTCGGTGCCCAGCGCGTAGTCGGTGCTGACGGTCCTGCGGCCCGCGCCGTCGTAGGTGTAGCCGCTCTCGGCGGGGATCTTGCCGTCCTGCGCCTGCACCAGCGTGCCGTCAGGAGCGCCGGAGGCGTTGTAGGGGCGGGAGGTCTTCACCACCCAGCCGTCGGTGTTGTACGTGGTGTCGCTGACGTCCCTGCTGCCGTCCGGCGTCGGGGCCTGGGTCTCGCGGACCCGCAGCAGCGCGTCGTAGATCAGGGTGGAGCTGCGGTAGCTGCCGTCGTCGCTCAGGCTCTGGGTGGTGACGACGGACGGCGCGCCGGAGTTGACCGCGTAGCTGTACTTGGTGGTGGCGGCTGTCACGCCGGGCTGGAAGACCTGGGTGACGCGGCCGAGCGCGTCGTACGTGCCGGACGCCTTGTAGCCGGCCGGGTCGGTGACGCTCAGCTCGACGTTGCGCACGGGGTCGTAGGTCTTGGTGGTGACGAGGCCGAGCGGGTCGGTCTCGGTGATGGTGGTCGGCTCGGCGCCGGTGGTGGGCGTGAAGGCGGTCTTCACGGTGCGCTGGTCGGCGTCCGTCGAGGTGACGCTGCGTCCGTAACTGTCGACCGTGGTGCTCGTCTGCGTGGTGTAGACGGGCGTCGACCCGTTGTAGGACGTCGCCTTCTGGGTCTTGGTGGGGTCGCCGACGGTCGGGGCGGCGCCGAGGGTGCTGGAACCGTCGTAGAAGGTGAGCGTGTCCGACACGGCGTCCTTCGGCAGGGACGGCGTGGTCGAGCAGTTCACGGAGACGGTGCGGACCTCGTCCGCGGTGTCGAGGATCCAGGCGGTCGTGTTCTGCGCGTACGTGGTGGTGCTGCACGCGTCGTCGGAGGAGGTGGTGACGTCGCCCTGGTCGTCGGTCGTGGTCACGCGCCCGTAGGCGTCGTGCCCGAAGACGGTCCTGGTCTCCCGGGTGCCGCCGGACGCCAGCGGTGTGTACACCTCGGCGTCGGCGGCGCCGGTCAGATAGGCGTGCTGGGCCGGCAGGCCGCCGCCGGGCGCGTGGGTGGCGGTCGCGGCCGACGTCCACGGCGTGGTGACGGTGTCGCTGACGACCTGGGAGCTGTTCCTGCCGTTGTGGACGATCGTCTCGTACGTCTGCCCGGCGAACTGCTCGGAGTCCTTGACCGGGGTGTCGCCGCGGGTGTCCGCGACCGTCACCGTACGGGTGGCTCCGCCCGGGAGCGTGTCGCCGTCCATGCCGCGGAAGTAGGTGTAGACCGTCTCGGTCTGCGGGTCGGGGCTGGTGCCGACGCTGACCTTCATCCCGGCGAACCCGCGGAACTGGTTCCAGGTGCGCTGGGCGGACGGCGTCAGCGGGTTGTCGTCGTAGTGCCAGGCGGGCGTCCCGACGGGTGTGTAGGTGGTGGCGATCGCGTCGTTGACGCCGCCGCCGGTCGGGTCCTGCTGGGTGACGCCGGTGACGATGTACTTGTTGAACCAGTCCTTGATGGGCGCGGTCTGGCCGGTGGGGGTCCAGTACGCGGGGTAGCACAGCTGGGTGTTCTGGCTGGGGTCGCTCGGCGTGCCGCCGCCGCAGGCCGGCGCGGAGTAGCCGACGTCGATGATCCCGCCGGTCTCCGTGGTGATCTTGTTCAGCCGGTAGCGGGTGATCGGCGGGTAGCCGTCGGTCAGGTCCACGCGGTTCGACAGCGGGGTCCCGGAGAAGGTCACCGGCGGCATCGCCTGGGAGGAGGTGGAGCCGCCGCCGGAGGTGTCCTGCCCGGTGTGCTGAAGCGTGGACAGCCACAGCGAGGACGTCGTCGCGTCGCCGGTGGGCGGGAATGCGTAAGTGAAGGCCCACTGGTCGGCGTTGGTCTCGGTGGTGCCGACCAGAACCTGCGTCTGCACCGAGGACAGCTCGTCCTTCGTCCAGAACGTGGGCGAGTTGACCGCGCAGGAGGCGCCGCTGGCGCAGTTCAGGTCGTACGGCACGTCCGGCCACTTGGAGGCCGTGCTGCTGGTCAGTGTCGAGGTGGCGCAGCCGGTGGCCGAGGTGTTGCAGCGGCCGTTGTAGGTGAAGAGCACCTGGGCCGCGGGCTTGGTGGTGTACACCGAGCCGTCGCGCTGGCCGTACTGGATCCGGTCGAGGACGGCGTCCCTGCTGTACGGGGTGTTGGCCGTGGTTCCCAGGTCGCGGGCGTAGTAGCCGGTGTCGACGGTGTAGAAGTAGGACATCACGTCGCCGTGGGTGTCCTTCACGTAGTCGAGGTTCCAGCGGTAGGCCTGCTGGCACCAGGAGTTGGCGAACGTGGCGTTGTAGCAGGGCTGTCCCGAGGCGGTGGCGTACACCGGCTCGGTGAGCACGGAGTCGGTCGCCGTGTCGCCGCTCGCCCAGCCGGGCAACTGGTCGAGGCCGAAGGTGTACTGGGTGCCGTCGTCGGTGGTGAGGCGGAAGTACTCGCCGCCGTGGGCGCCGTTGGACGCCCCCGTCAGGTACTCGACCCGCTCATTGGAATCGCTCGCCGGGTGGTAGGCGCCCGTCGTGTCGTCCTTGATCAGCGTGGACGTCTGCCCGTTGAGGGACAGCGTGAGCTGGTTGTCGGAGGACCAGCAGAAGTCCTGGGTCTTCGTCGTGCCCGCCGGGTTCTGGTGGCAGGACTGGTAGGAGCGTTCGACGTAGCTCGCCGGCAGGCCGAAGCCGTCGCCGACGATCGACGCCTGGTTGTTGGTGGAGGAGACCAGGCCGTCCACCGCCTGGGAGTTGTAGCCGATGCCCAGCTTGGGCGCCAGGCCGCCGGGGACCCCGGGCGCGGTCAGCGGGTACGACCAGGTGAACGCGTCGGCCGAGCCGCCGGCCTGCCAACTGCCGGAGGGCTGGAGGCTGGTGACGGAGAAGTCGCCGCCCCCGCCGCCGGCCGACGAGGACGCCGCGACCAGCAGCGGCTGCGCGACCGCGGCGGACCGCGCGGCGGCGCCGCCCGTGCTCGGCGATCCGGCGGCGGGCAGGTCGCCGCTGAGCCGGCCGGCGTGGGCGTCGTCGGACGAGCGCAGCGCGGTGCGGGTGCGGCACGCGGCCGCTTCCGGGGTGGTGAGCGCGCAGGCGGGCAGCAGCGACAGCCGCAGCCGCGAGCCCCAGTCGCCGCCGAACGCGTCGGCGAACGACCGGTAGTCCAGCGCCATCCGCAGGGGCGTCGCCCGCGACGGGGTCACCTGCAGCAGCACACCGTCGACGCCGGCCGCGGCGGCCGCGGACCGCGGCAGGACCCGTACCCGCACGTCCGCGGGCGCGGCCGCGGCCGCGGACCGGTTTGCCGTGCCGGGGGTGCTGGAGGTGCCGGAGGCGCTGGGGGTGCCGGAGGCGCTGGGGGCGTGCGCCCCGCCGGTCCGGGCAGCGGCGCCGGTCCCGCGCACCGTGCTCGCCGCGCTGCCGGAGCCGCCCGGTCCGGCCGCCGCGGGGAGCGGGCTGAACCACACCGGCAGGTTCCCGGCACGTACCGCGGGCGCCTGCGAGCCCCGCGGTGCCGCTGCCGCCTCGGCCCCCGTACGGGTCCCGGTCCCGTGCCCGCTCCCGGCCGCCGCGCCCGCCACGCCCGCCGCGGCCGGCACACTCGCCGTCGCGGTGCCCGTGGGCCACACCGGCGCCGCCGAGGGCTTGGTGGCGAGCTTGCGCGGCTTGCCGTAGTGGGAGACCACCGCGGTGACCGGCACCGGCTTCGCGTGCGGCGCTCTGGGCGGCCCCGCGGTGCGCGCCGAGGCGGGCGACGCCGCCCCCAGCAGCGTCGCGGACACGGCCATCGCACCCGTCACGGCGACGGCCGCGCGCCAGGCGGCGGCACGCCCGCCCCAGCGTCTGCGCCTGCCGACCGCCTTGTCTGAACTATTCGAGAAAAGCCCGTCGCCGGACGCCACAGTGTCCCGCCCCTCGCTGTCCGCGGTGATCGATCGATCGGCAGGGAAAATACCAGCGCCAAACAATGCGTCGAGACCGGCGGACAACTGCAGACGCACTCTTTACCTTTCTCCTCATCAGGTTACGATGCGTCAAACGGAGTTGATTCCTCCTGGTGGGGCGACTGTTGAGCTTGTACCGGACGGCGACATCCCGGTCAAGTGAACTTTGAGCGGGAAACGGAATTAAAGCGTCCGCCCGGCCCGCACCACCGCCTTACCATTTCTTTGAAATAGACATTTGGCCGCCAAGCGCCATCTACGGTCACAAGCGGACCGGCGAGGGGGAATTCCGTTCTAGGCAAAGCCGGGGGCAGCACTTAGGTTCGGCCGGAACCCGACCCCGGCTCACCTGGGAGACCACGAACAGCATGAAGAGACGACTGACCGCGCCGCCACGACGCCGGGGCAGAACCGCCCTCGTCGCGGTGATGGCCCTGTGGACGGCGGCCGCCGTCGGCCTGCCGTCCGCCCACGCGGCCGACCGGAAGACGCCGCCGGCCGCCGCGCTCCCCGGCAGGACCCAGCCGCTCCCGCACCGCCCGGCGATGCCGGACAACCTCGTCCCCCTGCCCAGCGGCTACGGGCTCGGCGCCGCGGACCAGGCCGCCATGAAGACCGCCGCGGACACGGCGCGCCGCACCGGCAGGCGGACGGTCGTCGACGCGCTGACCACCCCGGTGGACGCGGTGGTGGCCGAGCCGTCCGGCGCCTTCATGGCGACCGCGAACGCGGAGCCGGTACGGGTCAGGCGCGGCCACGGCTGGACGCCGGTCGATCTGCACCTGACCCGGCAGGCCGGCGGGGGCTGGGCGCCGGCGGCGACCGCGTACGGGACGGTGGTCTTCTCCGGCGGCGGCAGCGGCCCGCTGGCGGTGACCCGGTCCGGCGGCACGTCGGTGTCGCTGACCTGGCCGACCGCGCTGCCGGCGCCGGTGGTCGAGGGCGACGCGGCGACGTACCGGTCCGTGCTCCCGGGCGTGGACCTCGTCATGTCGGCCACCGCGGACGGCGGCCTGAGCGACGCCCTGGTCATCCACTCGGCGCAGGCCGCCGCGCGCCTGACGTCGCTGCGGCTGTCCACCGCCGTGCACGGCGGGAAGCTCGGCACCGCCCGCGACGGCGGCCTCACGGTCACCGACAGCCACGGCGCGCTGGTCGCCGACGGCGCCACACCCATGCAGTGGGACTCCAACACCCGGCTCCCGGCGTCCCCGGGCAAGCACGGCAAGGTCGCCGCCGACCGGTCCGACGCCGGCCACCCGGGCCTGGCCGCCCGGCTCGCCCGGGTGAAGGTGCGGACCGCCCCCGGCTCGCTGACGCTGGTGCCCGACGCCGCCATGCTGGCCGGCCGCTCCACGGTCTGGCCGGTCTACGCCGACCCGTCGGTGAACTGGCACCCCGTCACCGGCGGCACCCCGCAGTTCGACGAGGTGAAGCAGGGCTGCCCCGGCAACTCCTTCACCGGCCAGACCGGCGGCCTCGCCGACAACGGCTACCTGGGCGTGGGCTACAACGGCTGGCAGGAGGGCTCCTGCTACACCGGCGACGAGCACGCGATCTACCAGTGGAAGCTGCCCAAGGCCATCTGGGGCTCCGACGTCCACAGCGCCGAGGTCGACGCCACCGACATCTACTCCGCGTCCTGCTCGACCACGGCCACGGTGAACCTGCACTGGTCGAAGGGCATGGGCTCGGGCACGGACTGGAGCAACCGCCCCGGCTACAACAACTACTCCACGTCGGCGAGCTTCGGACCGTCCTACAACCCGACGTACTGCCCGAACAACGGCAGCACCACCAACGGGTTCAACGTGCTCACCCCGGTCAGGTCGTCGGCCGCCGCGCACGCGAGCACCTTCACCGTCACCCTCAGCGAGGACTCCATGGAGTCCAAGCGCAACGACCTGGGCTTCAAGCGGTTCACGCACAACCCGACGCTGCAGATCTTCTTCAACAACGCCCCGAACGCGCCGACGGCCGGCACCATGGCGGCCGTGGCCGGCGCCGACGACGCGGCGTGCGACACCGTGTCGCCCTACCCGTACATGGGCAAGACGATCGCGAGCACCCCGCCGGTGCTGCGGGCGAAGGTCTCCGACCCCAACGCCGACAAGCTGCAGGCGACGTTCCAGTACTGGATCAACGGCCAGACCACGATGCACACCGTGAGCAGCGGCGACAACCTCTCCAGCGGCACCTACGCCACCGCGTCGCTGACCTCGTCGTTCATCTCCTCGCTCAGCAACGGCCAGACCGTGGACTGGAACGTCAAGGTCACCGACGGCATGGACGCCACGTCCTACAGCCAGTCGCCGACCTGCCACTTCACCGCCGAGCCGACCGCCCCCGACACCCCGTCGGTGACGTCGCAGAACAACCTGTACCCCAACACCGACGTCACCGACGCGGCGGTGGGCGCGACGTACGGGACCGCGGGCAAGTTCGACATCACCGGGTCCGGCACGGCGGCGACCAAGTTCGTCTACAACCTCGACGTCCCGCCGACGAAGGTCAACCCGCCGGCCGCCCAGACCGTCACGGCCGCCTCGAACGCGGCCACCGTCACCGTCACCCCGCCCTCGCCGGGTCCGCACACGCTGTGGGTCTACGCGGTCGACGCGGCGGGCGACGACTCGGCGGACTTCGCCTACCCGTTCCTGGCCGCCGGGCACACCGGCACCACCTGCGCGAGCCTGGCGGCGTGCTTCGACAACACCGCCGTCAGCTCCGACACCGCCACCACCCAGGCCGACATCGACGGCAGCGGCGACAGCTTCTCGGCGACCGACCTCGCCTCGGCCGGCTGGCCCAGCGGCGGCAAGGTCACCGTGGACGGCGCCACCTTCACCCTGCCGGCCTACGGCGCAGGCCAGAAGGACAACGTGCTGGCCGCCAACCAGACCGTCGCCTACAGCGGTTCGGGCAGCGCGTTGGAGTTCCTGGCCACCAGTACCAACGCGGGCCTGTCCACGCCGGGCGCGATCGACGGCGACGACACGGCGCCCTACGTCCCCGCGGGTACGGCGGTCTCCGGCTCGTACTGCTTCTCCGGCACCGACCCCGTCGGCGCCTGCGCGGCGTCCGGCGTGATCACGTACACCGACGGCACCAGCACCTCCTACGACCTGACCGTCCCGAACTGGTGGGACGTCGGCACCGCGCTGCCCGCCGTCGTGCTGCCGCACCGCAACGACTCGACCGGCAGCCACGCGAGCCCGCACGGCCTGTTCGCGTTCTCGGTGCCGGTCGACCCGGCCCGCACCATCGCCTCGGTGACGCTGCCCGACGTGTCCGACCACGTCGGCAACAACGCCCAGACGCTGCACATCTTCGGCATGGCCACGCGGGACACCACCAAGGGCACGCCCGAGGCCAACGGCACCTACAGCGCCGCCGCCTCCGGCCAGTCCTGGACGGGCGCGTGGGCCAACCCCGACGAGAGCAACTCCAATCTGCTCGGCGGCGGCGCCGACTACAGCAACCAGACGTTCCGCACCGCCCTGCAGCCGTCGGTGTCGGGGACGACGGTGCGGGTGAAGCTCGACAACGGCGTGGGCACCGGCAAGCTGAGCATCGGGCACGCCACCGTCGCCCTCAGCTCCAGCGCCACGTCCTTCACGCCGGTGCCGACCGGCACGATCAAGTCGCTGACGTTCGGCGGCTCGCAGTCGGTCACGGTCCCGGCGGGCGGCATGGTCTACAGCGACCCGCTCCCCTTCACGGTGACGGCCGGCCATCTGCTGCTGGTCTCCTACCAGTTGACCAACTCGGTGCCGTACGTGGTCACGCACTCCTACGCCAACGGTTCGTACACCTACATCAGCGCCGTGGGCTCGGGCGACCTGACCACGGGCACCAGCGCCACCCCGTTCACCACGAACGCCGGGGCGTACGGCAACTTCACCCAACTGATCGCCGGGCTCGACGTCCAGGGCGCGGGGGTGCCGACCGAGGCGGTGCTGGGCGACCACCTCGTCGACCCGTTCCAGCCGAACACCACGCCGCCGAACTCCAACGGCGTGCGGGTGTCCGACGCGCTCGCGGGCGCCGAGCCGACCACGGCGCAGCCGTTCGGCGTGCTGTCCGAGGGCATCGAGGCCAACCAGCTGATGACCGACGACCCCGAGCAGTACCAGGGCAGCCCGATCGGCGGCCCGGCGGTGCTGTCCCGGATCGACCGCGACATCCTCGACCAGCCCGGCATCACCACCGTCGTCGTCGACGAGGGCCTGGAGGACCTGCTCGGCGGCGCCACCACCAACGCCGACCTGGAGGACAACGGATACACCGCGCTGGTCCAGCAGTTGCAGGCCCGCGGCATCAACGTCGTGCTGACCTCCCTCACCCCGTGCCAGGGCTACAAGGGCGACGGCGCCACTCCCGACGACCCCTGCACCTCGACCGTCGACGACTACCGCACCGACGTCAACGCCTTCCTCGGCGACATGAACCTGGGCAACCCGTGGGGCGTGCCCGCGGTGTACTTCGCGGACTTCGACGCCGCCGTCGCCGTGCCGAACGCCTACCACGGCGAAGAGCGGCTGGCGCCGTGGGCCGACAGCGGCGACCACGCCAACCTCAGCCTGGCCGGCTACGGCGCGCTGTCCAACGCGCTGATGACCCCGCAGGACACCTGGAACGCCGACGACGGCGGCGACATGCCGGTGGCCACCGACACCGCGGCCACCGACACCCCGCAGACGCCCGGCACGATCCTCGACCCCGGCACGGGCAACGCTCCGCTGACCCTGTCGGCGAGCGGCGCGACCTGGGGCGACGACTCGCTGCGCGGCACCGTCCTCAGCCTCGACGGTACTGCCGGGGCCGCCACCAGCAGTGCGCCGGTGCTCGACACCCATGCCAGTTTCACCGTCTCCGCCTGGGTGCGACTGCCCTCGCTGCCGACGCACAACATGACGATCGCCGCGCAGGAGGGCACGCAGAACAGCTCGTTCCTGCTCCAGTACAACTACGCCCACGCCACCGCACCCGGCTGGGCGCTGGCCACCACCAGCGCCGACACCGCGGGTCCCGCCTTCACCTTCGCCTACGCCTCGGGCGCCACGGCGAACACCTGGACCCATCTGGTCGGCGTCTACAACGCCGCGGCCAGGACCAGCCAGCTCTACGTCAACGGCACGCTCGCCGGCTCGGCCACCGGCGTGACCGCCTGGAGCGCGCCGAACGCGTTCACCGTCGGCCGGGCCCTGTACAACGGCAACCAGACCGACTTCCTGAACGGCTCGGTCAGCGGCGTGCGCAGCTACGACTACGCGCTCACCGCCGACCAGGCCGCCGCGCTCTACCAGCAGGACACCGCGGGGGACGGCCCGTACACCTTCGCCGACACGGTCGACTTCGACGGCGACGGCCTGCCCGACCTGGTGGCCGAGACCGCGTCGGGCGACATCTGGATGTTCCCCGGCGACGGCGGGCACGCCCCGCAGACCGCGTCCCCGACCCTGGTCGGCTGGGGCTTCGGCGCCTACACCCTCGCCGGCATCGCCGACGTGGACGGGGACGGCTACCCGGACATCGTCGCGATGGACTCCACCGGGCTGCTGTGGCTCTACCCGGGCGACGCCGCGCACGACACCAGCACCGCCCGCGTGGAGCTCGGCACCGGCTGGGGCGCCCACCCCTTCGCCGGGGTGCGGGACTGGAACGGCGACGGCCACCCCGACGTGGTCGCGGCCGACTCCAGCGGCAACCTGTGGATGTACCCCGGGACCGGCGCGCTCAACGGCACCAGCACGCTGGCCGCCCGGGTCAAGATCGGCACCGGCTGGAGCACCTACACCCTGGAGGGTATGACCGACTGGGACAAGGACGGCCACATGGACCTGATCGCGATGGACTCCACCGGGGTGCTCTGGCTGTACCCCGGGGACGCCGCGCACGACACCGGCACCGCGCGGGTCCAGATCGGCACCGGCTGGACGAACTACACGTTCGCGGGCCTGTCGGACTGGAACGGCGACGGCAACCCCGACATCGTCACCCGCGGCCCCGGCGGCCTGCTGTGGCTGTACCCCGGCCCCGGCACCCGCGCGGTGC